>NZ_JBEOWF010000028.1:0-147332 GCF_040295925.1 Streptomyces sp. NPDC002588 | reverse complement strand
AAGTACATCCAGTACGAGGGCTTGCACCCGGCACGCCGAGAGCACGCGCCGGACGCCGCTCCTTGACGGGCAAACGTTGCCTGCCGCGGCACTAGAGGCCGGCGTTCGCCCTGTTGAGGAACCATGCCAGCACAGCCGCGGCGACGGGTGCCGCGACAAGGTAGCCGATGAGGATGTGGACGTTCGGGTCGGTCAGCGCCGGAAGGGCCCAGTTCGTTGCTGCGGCCACGAGCAGTGTCACCGTTGCCAGCGCAAGGACAGCGGCAACAACGGCACGTCGTCGGGGCGGCCCCGCACGGTACAACTCGGCTGCAGGCCCGATCGCGAGCATGCCCGTCGGCAACGCGACGAGAGTGGGGTCGGGCAGCCACCCGAACGGCCACGCGATCAGGATGGCGAGCCCGGAGAAAGCGAGGCCGACGAGTTCCAGCAAGACGGTGGACACCACCAGGTCCCACGGACGTCGCCGGATCGAGCCGTTCCCGCTGTCCTTCTCGTCGGCCACGTCGGCAGAGTACTCGCCTCCATGAGCCGGAGCGTAGGCGTGGATCCCGTCATTGTGCGGGCGAGGCGAGGGAGAGTCTCGCCCGGCGCGGGCCGGGGCTGTGTGGGCTGCGCGTCGGCGGGGACGTCCGTCTCCGAACTGGAGGCCGACGTCTCCGACCCGGACAGCGGGAGCATCGGTGGATGCGGGCTGGGCCGTCATGGCCCCATCGAGGGCCAACGTGGCGCCCACACGTCATGGGTTGCTGTGGCGGCGCCAGGCGAAGGCGTTGGGGGACGTCTCGATGACTTCGGAGGGGTGGATCTCGCGTACCCGGGACAGGAGGGTTCGCTGCTCGTCGATCCATTCCTGTCGTGGGACGAACAACGGGACCGTGACCGTGACGCCTGACGAGGGGCCGTCGTGGACGGAGACCCAGAGGCCGCCGTTCTCGTCGGGATCGAACTACATCGACGGCGTCCGCCCGGAGGCCAGCCATACGGTGGACCGGCCGGACTCCAGCGTCTCCAAGGCCTCGTCCCAGTCCTCCAGGTCCTCGGGGAGGAGAGTGACCGGGAAGGAGGCGTTCACGGACTCCGCGGCTATGACGATCTCGCCTTCGAGGAAGTCGTGGCCGAAGAGGACTCCGGGCTGAAAACGGCCGAGGACGCGTACGGAGACGCTGTGGCCGCCGGTGTCCGGCCGGTCGGCCAGGTGGATCAGGTCGGTGACGCCGTCCGACGAGTCTTCGGGCAGGCAGGCCGCGGTGTTGTCGTCGGCGGCCGCCGGCTCCGTCTTCACATGCTCCACCGTGCCATCGAACCCGACAACACCGGCCGAGATCAACGGCGTTGCCGGTCCTACAGAAGCCCCAGGTCGCCGAGTTCCTTGTACAGGTCCGCTCGGTCGGTGCCGGTGCCGGTGCCGGTGCCGGTGCCCGGGTTCGAGGGCTTGTCGATGTCCTTGGTCGAGGTCGGGGTCGCGGTCGCGCGCTTGCGGTCGCGGAACAGCCAGGCTCCGGCCAACCCGCCGATCAGGCCTCCCAGATGGGCGAGCCAGCTCACACCCGGGGTGCCGGGCACCGCCACCGTCAGCATGTAGGCGAAGGACGCCGCCATCACGATGCCGATCAGGGTGTCGACGAGATGGCGGTCGAAGAGGCCGCGGACGACGACGTATCCGAAGTAGCCGAAGATCAGGCCGCTGGCGCCGACCGTGTCCGCGTTCCCGCCTTCGAAGAACCAGACCGTGACACCGCTGGTCACCGCGACCAGCAGGCTCAGCCCCAGGAAACGCACCACTCCCCGGTACGCGGCGAGAAAGCCGAAGATGAACAGAGGCCCGGAGTTGCTCTCGATGTGCGCCCAACTCCAGTGCAGGAAGGGCGCGGTGAGGATGTGGGGGAGTGTGTCCAGGTCGCCCGAGACCACGCCGTACTCGCGGGCCGGCGCGTAGTCGTCCGTGAAGTTGACGAGTTGCACCAGCCAGATCAACGCCAGGAATCCGAACATCACGAAGAACGCCTTCCGCGCCTCCGCGATCATCCGTTCCGGGCTGACCAGCGTGCCGGACCGATTCGCCGCCCCAGATTCCGACCTGTCCATGGTCGTCCCCCTCCCGTGATGACGTCCATGGACCATGATGCAGGTTTCGCTGTTTCGGACAATGTCCGGAGCCCTACACCCCTACCCCCACACCTACACCGCCAGCGGTACCGGGTGGACCTCGTCCGCCTTGTGGCCGGTGCGTTCGTGGATGCGCTGGACCGCCTCCGCGGACGGGGCCTCCGAGAGGCAGTAGACGATGCCGGAGTCCGGGTCGGCCCAGGCGGCCTCGAAGTGCACGCCCTCTTCCCCTTCTATGGCGAGGTCGGCCCGGTGTGCCTGCTTGAGCTCTTCGGCCGTGATGCCCTCCATGCCGTGGTGGACGTCCATGAACCTGGCCATGGCGGCCACCCCCTTTCGTACGAGTCCCTGGTTCCATGCTGCGCCCCGCACGGGCCCGGCCGCCACCGGACCTTCGGGGGCGGGCGGACGACGACGGGGCCCCGGTGGGTTCACCGGGGCCCCGTCAGGTCGTACGAACCCGCTCAGCCGCACTGGCACGGGCTGCCCGACTGGCACCCGCAGCCGCACCCCGAGCCGCAGCCGCACGCACCGATCAGCGTAAGGTTCCTGATCTCGGCGGGCTGCTCGGTCGGGCGTTCCTGGGTGGGGTCGGGCTGGGGAGTGCTGGGGGACTCTGCCATGGTTCCTCCCGGAGGCGTAGGGCCTGTGCCCATTGCATGCCCGGTGTGTCGGGCGCGTCAACGGCGCACGGTGGCGCCCGTACGCCTACGGGTCACACCGGCTCGGTACCCGTCGCCGGCTGGATGTCCGGCTGGATGTCCGCCTGAAGCTCGTCCGCGTGCTCACCGGTCACCAGGAACACGACACGCTTGGCGACCGCCACCGCGTGGTCGGCGAACCGCTCGTAGTAGCGGCCCAGCAGGGTGACGTCGACGGCCGTCTCTATGCCGTGCTTCCAGCGGTCGTCGATCAGGTGCTGGAAGAGCGTGCGGTGCAGGAGGTCCATCGCGTCGTCGTCCGCCTCCAGCTGGAGGGCGAGGTCGACGTCCTTGGTGATGATGCACTCCGCCGCCTTCGCCATCAGGCGCTGCGCGAGCTGGCCCATCTCCAGGATCGTGGCGTGCAGGTCGTGCGGCACGGCACGGCCCGGGAAGCGCAGGCGCGCGAGCTTCGCCACGTGCTGGGCGAGGTCGCCGGAGCGCTCCAGGTCGGCCGACATCCGCAGCGAGGTGACGACGATCCGCAGGTCGGTGGCGACCGGCTGCTGGCGGGCGAGCAGGGCTATCGCCTTCGCCTCCAGGTCGTGCTGCAGTTCGTCGACCCTCTGGTCGTTCTCGATGACGCTCTCGGCGAGCTTCAGGTCGGAGTCGAGGATGGCGGTCGTGGCGCGCCCGATCGCCGACCCGACCAGCCGGGCCATCTCCACCAGGCTGTCGCCGATCGAGTCCAGTTCCTCGTGGTACGCGTCCCGCATCAGGGTTCCCTCTCGTACGTCGTTCTGGGAGTTCTGGGGTTTCTGGGTCTCTGGGGTTCTGGGTTCTGGGTTCTGAAAGATCCGTGTTCCGGAAGCTCAGTGTTCTGGAAGCTCTGCGTTCTGGGAGATCTGTGTTCTCCGGCTCTGTGTTCTACAGCTCTGTGTTCTACGGATCCGTCTTGTGGAAGATCCGTTGTTCTGGAAGATCCGTTGTTCCGGGAGAGCTGGATGCTTCGTGCAGCTCCAAGTCTCCCGGAACTCTCCGGGTTCCCGGTTCCCGGAGTTCGGGGAGGTCACGCAGGTCACAGAGGTCACAGGGTCCCGGAAACCCCACGGTGCCACGCTCCGCCCCTTACGCGTCGGATTCCGTCACCCCAAATGAACCACCACTGGCTCCAAGGTGAACTCTGGGCGACGAGTGTTCGAGCTCGCATGCTGATGGCTGTGGCCAGGCCGGATCCCGTGCCTAACCTGGACGCATGGACGTGAACGCGGCGGTCGCCGCAGCGGCAGCGATCGCCGGGGTGCTCACCGGTGTCATCGCCATGCTGGCGTTCCGCTGGAGCGAACGCGACCAGGCCCGCCCCACCCGTACTTCCCTGCACACCGATCCCATGCTCCCACCCGGGGTGGACACCGTCCTGTCGGTGCTGCGCTCGTCGGCCGTCGTCCTGGACGAGGCCGACGCCGTCGTCAAGGCCAGCTCCGCGGCCTACGCCCTCGGGCTCGTCCGCGGCGGCAAGCTGGCCGTCGAGCCGATGCTCAAGATGGCCCGGGACACCCGACGCGACGGGGAGATACGCCAGGTCGAGCTGGATCTGCCCAGGCGGGGCACCGGACGGGGGGAAGCCCTCGCGGTCTCCGCGCGGGTCGCCCCGCTCGGTTCCCGGCTCGTCCTCCTCCTCGTCGAGGACCTCACCGAGGCCCGCCGTATCGAGGCGGTACGCCGGGACTTCGTGGCGAACGTCAGTCATGAGCTCAAGACTCCGGTCGGCGCGCTCTCCCTGCTCTCCGAGGCGGTGATGGACGCCTCCGACGACCCCGAGGCGGTAGAACGTTTCGCCGGACGGATGCAGATCGAGGCCACCCGGCTGACCAACCTGGTCCAGGAGCTCATCGACCTGTCGAGGGTCCAGAACGACGACCCGCTGGAGGACGCCGAACCGGTCGGCATCGACGAACTGGTCGCCGAAGCCGTCGACCGCTGCCGCCACCAGGCCGGCACCAAGCAGATCACCATGGCCGCCGGCGGCACCGCCGACCTGCGTGTCTGGGGCAACCGGGGACAGCTGGCCGCCGCCCTCGGAAACCTGGTCGAGAACGCCGTCAACTACTCGCCCGCCCGCACCCGCGTCGGCATAGCCGCCCACCGGGTGAACGCGCCCGGCGGCGACCTGATCGAGATCGCCGTGACCGACCAGGGCATCGGCATCTCCGACAAGGACAAGGAGCGCATCTTCGAGCGCTTCTACCGCGTCGACCCGGCCCGCTCCCGCCAGACGGGCGGTACGGGCCTGGGGCTCGCGATCGTCAAGCACGTGGCCGCCTCGCACGGCGGGGAGGTCACGGTGTGGAGCGCCGAGGGACAGGGCTCCACCTTCACGCTGAGGCTGCCCGAGGCGGCCGCGGCGGCCCGAGACCGCGACCGGGCGCACCAGCACCCGGACCCCGACGAGACGGACGGCCCCCACGGCCTGGACGGATTCGACGACCTGGACGACCTCAACGAGGAGGACGGACAGACCGGCGGTACCCCCCATACTGCTCATACTCCCCATACCCCCACGTCGTCCCGCGCCTCATCCCCCGATTCGACCGCGTACCACACGCTTTCCGCCCCGGAGGTCCTTCCGTGACCCGAGTGCTCGTCGTCGAGGACGAGGAGTCCTTTTCCGACGCCCTGTCGTACATGCTCCGCAAGGAGGGCTTCGAGGTCGCCGTCGCGACCACCGGGCCCGACGGACTCGACGAGTTCGAGCGCAACGGCGCCGACCTCGTCCTCCTCGACCTGATGCTGCCGGGACTGCCCGGCACGGAGGTGTGCCGTCAGCTGCGCGGCCGCTCCAACGTTCCCGTGATCATGGTGACGGCCAAGGACAGCGAGATCGACAAGGTTGTCGGCCTCGAAATAGGAGCCGACGACTACGTCACCAAGCCGTTCTCCTCACGTGAGCTGGTCGCCCGTATCCGGGCCGTCCTGCGCCGCCGCGGGGAGCCGGAGGAGGTGACTCCGGCCGCCCTGGAGGCGGGCCCGGTCCGGATGGACGTCGACCGCCACGTCGTGACGGTCTCCGGCTCCAAGGTCGACCTCCCCCTGAAGGAGTTCGACCTGCTGGAGATGCTGCTGCGCAACGCCGGCCGCGTCCTCACCCGTATGCAGCTCATCGACCGCGTCTGGGGTGCCGACTACGTCGGCGACACCAAGACCCTCGACGTCCACGTCAAGCGCCTGCGCGCCAAGATCGAACCCGACCCGGGGGCCCCGCGGTACCTGGTGACGGTCCGCGGCCTGGGCTACAAGTTCGAGCCGTAGGCCGGCAGACCCGCACGTACGCCAAGGGCGGCACCCCCGTACGGGGGTGCCGCCCTTGGCGTACGTGTCCGTGTGCCCGCGGAGACGCTCAGCCGGTCGTCGCCGTCTCGGACGCCGTGGAGGTCGCGGTCGCCGTGCCCGTCGGGGACGGCGATTCGCTCGGGGAGCCGGAGGTCGTCGCGCTGGGGGAGGAGGACTCCGCCGGGGCGCTGGGGATCTCGCTGGGGCCCCAGCTCTCGAAGTAGTGCTCGGCGGGCACGACGAAGGCCCGCAGGCTCACCGCGCCGGTCTCGCTGAGCGTGAAGGTGGTCTTCTGGGCGTTGCCGTCGATGGAGTCCTCGCCCGAGTGCTCCAGGACGGCGGAGGCGTTGCCCTCGCCGCCGATGACGACGGAGCCGTGGGCCGGGACGGTCAGTGCGCCCTCGCCCTTGGCGGGCGAGATCTTCGCGGCGCCGAGGCCCTCGACGTCGATCGAGTCGAGCGTCTGGGCCTTGGTGCCGGTGTTGAAGATGGTCGCCGAGACGGCGACCGGCCCGCTGCCGGCGGGGTTCGGCTGGGTGATGACGAGCGCGTTCTGGATCTTGATGGTGCCGACGCTGGTCGCGGCGTTGTCCGGCTGGATCTCCAGGGTCTGGGAGTCGTTGCCGGCGCCGCAGGCGGCGAGCGTGGCGATCGAGAACGCGAGGGCGGAGGCGGCGAGGGCGCCGCGTCGAAGGCTGCTGCTCACGGCGGCGGCATCTCCTTGAACGCACACGGGCAGCTCACCTGGTGATAAAGCCGCCCTAAGGGTCTGTCAGCGGCCTTAGGTTACCGAGCCGTTCCCGGGCCGCCGCACCCGACCCGCCTCTAGAGCGTTCGGGGGGCTCCCCGGGCCCCGGCACGGCCCTGTCGGCACACCCGTCACGGCACCCCCAAGTGACCCACCGGCCACTTCGACTTCACCGGTGCTCTTCCTGGTCGTCCGTCATTCACATAAGCGCGACCGGCGCTCGCTTAAGCACTGTCGCGCTCCGCTCGCGGATTTTCCGTGAAGGAATGCGCGGCCGTGGAAATTGATCACGGCGGCCCCGGCCGAACCGCCGTTGATCAATTCCGGAAACGGCGGGTATCCGGTCACGGACACCGAACGGAGTAGCGTAAGTCGCACACTTGGAAGCGGACATATGTGGATGTTCGGCCGCCTGACGGGGGCTCCGGATGCGTGTAACGTACGCGTTTCACCCCCCTCGGAGAGCCGCTCCGACCTGCGAATACCTGCTTCCGCGGGTCGGTCGAAGCACGTTCCTGTTGCTGTTGTCAAGCCCCGAGATATGCCCTGACCTGCGAAAACGCCATTCAGGAACCGCCGTTTCCGTGTTACCCTGGATAGCCACGGAAGGGGTACCTGTCACATGACGTTCAAGGTTGGCGACACCGTGGTCTATCCCCATCACGGGGCCGCGCTGATCGAGGCCATCGAAACTCGCCAGATCAAAGGCGTGGACAAGACCTACTTGGTGCTGAAGGTCGCCCAGGGTGACCTGACGGTGCGTGTGCCAGCGGACAATGCGGAGTTCGTCGGCGTGCGTGATGTGGTCGGTCAGGACGGACTGGACCGGGTCTTCGAGGTGCTGCGCGCGCCGTACGCCGAGGAGCCCACGAACTGGTCGCGTCGTTACAAGGCAAATCTGGAGAAGCTCGCCTCCGGCGATGTCATCAAGGTCGCGGAAGTCGTGCGTGACCTGTGGCGTCGTGAGCGCGAGCGCGGACTGTCCGCCGGTGAGAAGCGCATGCTCGCCAAGGCCCGCCAGATCCTGGTGAGCGAGCTCGCACTCGCGGAGAACACCAACGAGGACAAGGCCGAAGCTCTGCTCGACGAGGTTCTCGCGTCCTGATGCCGGCGTCCTGACCTCGGCGGGAGCCGACCTCAGCAGCGCGTAGAAGAACACCGAAATGCCGCGGTGCCCGATGACGTATTTCCCGTCGCCGGGCGCTGCGGCATGTCCGCGTCCTGATGCGGAGCGCCTGTGCGCGACGGGTGTATCGCGCACATCCCGGCAGCGGTCCGGGAAGTGCTCCGGGAAGCGTTGCAGCAACCATCATCCACTTCGGGGAAACCCCGATACTTTTGCGTGCCGAGCCCGGGCAACGCTCGACCGGCGCGTCACGGAAGGGTCCGGTCAAGGCGTCGCGCCCGGCACGCTGTCTGTCGTACCCAACTAGGCCGAGCACACAAACCTGACAGGAACCGATGTCTGACGATTCGCGTCCTTCGCCCGCGCCCGCCCGCACGGCCGCGGTGATTCCGGCCGCCGGCCGGGGCGTACGCCTTGGTCCGGGCGCCCCCAAGGCACTCCGCGCGCTGAGCGGCACGCCCATGCTGATCCACGCCGTGCGCGCGCTCGCCGCCTCCCGTGCCGTCTCCCTGGTGGTCGTCGTGGCCCCGCCGGACGGCGCGACCGAGGTGAAGTCGTTGCTTGACGCGCACGCGCTGCCCGACCGCACCGACTTCGTCGTCGTGCCCGGCGGCGAGACCCGCCAGGAGTCCGTGCGGCTGGGCCTGGCCGCGCTGCCGCCCGACCACGACATCGTCCTCGTCCACGACGCGGCCCGGCCGCTCGTCCCGGTGGACACGGTGGACGCCGTCATCGAGGCCGTCCGCGAGGGCGCCCCCGCCGTCGTCCCCGCGCTGCCGCTCGCCGACACCGTCAAGGAGGTCGAGCCGGCCGCGGCCCCCGGCGACCCCGAGCCGGTCGTCGCCACTCCGGTCCGCGCCCGCCTGCGCGCCGTACAGACCCCGCAGGGCTTCGACCGGGCGACCCTGGTCCGCGCCCACGAGACGGTCACCGGGGACGTCACCGACGACGCGAGCATGGTGGAGCAGCTCGGTCTCACGGTCGTGGTCGTGCCCGGCCACGAGGAGGCGTTCAAGGTCACCCGTCCACTGGACCTGGTCCTCGCCGAGGCGGTCCTGGCCCGCAGGAGGCTCAACGATGGCTTCTGAGCAGCCGGTGCTCCTTCCCCAGGTCGGCATCGGCACCGACATCCACGCCTTCGAGGAGGGCCGCGAACTGTGGTGCGCGGGCCTGAAATGGGAGGGCGAGGGGCCGGGGCTGGCCGGCCACTCCGACGCCGACGTCGTCGCGCACGCCGCCTGCAACGCGCTGTTCTCCGCGGCGGGCCTCGGCGATCTCGGGCAGCACTTCGGCACCGGCCGCCCCGAGTGGTCCGGCGCCTCCGGCGTCACCCTCCTCACCGAGGCGGCCCGGATCGTGCGCGACGCCGGATTCCGCATCGGGAACATCGCCGTACAGGTCGTGGGCCCGAGGCCGAAGATCGGCAAACGGCGGGAGGAAGCGCAGAAGATCCTGTCGGAGGCGGCGGGAGCACCCGTGTCGGTGTCGGGGGCGACCACGGACGGCCTCGGCTTTCCGGGCCGGGGCGAGGGGCTGATGGCGGTGGCGACGGCGTTGGTGGTCAGACAGGGGTGAGGACACGCCGTGCCGCCCACTACCCTGGTGTCGTGACTATTCGCCTGTACGACACCAGCGCCCGGCAGATCCGTGACTTCACCCCGCTCACGCCGGGTTGTGTCTCGATCTACCTGTGTGGCGCCACGGTGCAGGCGGCCCCCCACATCGGGCACATCCGGTCGGGCCTGAACTTCGACATCATGCGCCGCTGGTTCGAGTACCGCGGCTACGACGTCACGTTCATCCGCAACGTCACCGACATCGACGACAAGATCATCGCGAAGTCGCACGACCAGGGCCGCCCCTGGTGGTCCATCGGCTACGACAACGAGCAGGCGTTCAACGACGGCTACCGGGCCCTCGGCTGCCTGCCGCCGACGTACGAACCGCGCGCGACCGGGCACGTCCCCGAGATGATCGAGATGATGCGCGGCCTCATCGAGCGCGGTCACGCCTACGAGGCGGACGGCAGCGTCTACTTCGACGTGCGCTCCTTCCCCGGCTATCTGGCGCTGTCCAACCAGGACATCGACGATCTGCGCCAGCCCGCCGAGGAGGGCATCACCGGCAAGCGCGACCCGCGCGACTTCGCCATGTGGAAGGCGACCAAGCCCGGCGAGCCCGACTGGGAGACCCCGTGGGGCCGCGGCCGCCCCGGCTGGCACCTGGAGTGCTCGGCCATGGCGCACAAGTACCTGGGCTCCGCCTTCGACATCCACGGCGGCGGCCTCGACCTGATCTTCCCGCACCACGAGAACGAGATCGCGCAGGCCAAGGCCTACGGCGACGACTTCGCCTCGTACTGGGTGCACAACGCCTGGGTCACCATGAGCGGCGAGAAGATGTCGAAGTCGCTCGGGAACTCGGTCCTCGTCTCCGAGATGGTCAAGCAGTGGCGCCCGATCGTGCTGCGCTACTACCTCGGCACCCCGCACTACCGCTCGATGATCGAGTACAGCGAGGAGTCGCTGCGCGAGGCCGAGTCGGCGTTCGCGCGGATCGAGGGGTTCGTGCAGCGCGTCGTCGAGAAGGCGGGGGGCGTCGTCGAGCCCGCCGCCGAGGTGCCGCCGGCCTTCGCCGAGGCGATGGACGACGACCTGGGCGTCCCGCAGGCCCTCGCCGTCGTGCACACCACCGTCCGGCAGGGCAACTCCGCCCTCGCCGCCGACGACAAGGACGCCGCGGTGGCCCGCCTCGCCGAGGTCCGCGCCATGCTCGGCGTCCTCGGTCTCGACCCGCTCGCCCCGCACTGGGCCGGCGAGTCCGACCGCGGTGAGGATCTGCACGGCGTGGTCGACAGCCTCGTACGCCTGGTCCTGGACCAGCGGGAGTCGGCCCGCGCGCGCAAGGACTGGGGGACCGCGGACGCGATCCGCGACCAGCTGGGCCAGTCCGGACTGACCATCGAGGACGGCCCGCAGGGACCGCGCTGGACGCTGGGACCCCGGTAGTTCCCCGGGTCCCGGCGGATCGTTCTTGATCGATTGTGCCGCCCGGCCCTCCGGGCGGCACACTGCACAGACGTACGCGTACCTCCGTCACGAAAACCTCAGCAGAGAACAGGTAGGTCATGGCAGCCAACAACCGCCGCATGTCCGGCAAGAAGGGCGCGCAGGTCGGCAGTGGCGGCCAGCGGCGCCGGGGCCTCGAGGGCAAGGGGCCGACCCCGCCCGCCGAGATGCGCAAGGGGCACAAGAAGAACCGCATCGCCACCGCCAAGACCAAGCAGGTCCAGCGCCGTCCGGTCGCGCGCGGCCGGGGCGGCAGGGGCACCTCCGAGATGGTCGTCGGCCGCAACCCGGTCGTCGAGGCGCTGCGCGAGGGCGTGCCGGCGTCCACCCTCTACGTCCAGCAGTTCATCGACAACGACGAGCGGGTGCGCGAGGCGCTCCAGCTCGCGGCCGAACGCGGCGGCATCAACCTCATGGAGGCGCCCCGCCCCGAGCTGGACCGGATGACCAACGGCCTCAACCACCAGGGCCTCGTCCTCCAGGTCCCGCCGTACGAGTACGCGCACCCCGAGGACCTGGTCGCGGCGGCGCACGACGAGGGCGAGGACCCGCTGATCGTCGCGCTCGACGGCGTCACCGACCCGCGCAACCTCGGCGCGGTCGTCCGCTCCGTCTCCGCCTTCGGCGGCCACGGCGTCGTCGTCCCCGAGCGCCGCGCGGCCGGCATGACCGCCGGTGCCTGGAAGACGTCCGCCGGTACGGCGGCCCGTACACCCGTCGCCCGCGCCACCAACCTCACCCGCGCCCTGGAGGCGTACAAGAAGGCCGGTGTCGCGGTGGTCGGCCTGGCCGCCGACGGAGAGGCCGAGATCGGCGAACTCGAGGCCCTGGACGGCCCGGTCGTCATCGTCGTCGGCAGCGAGGGCAAGGGCCTGTCCCGACTGGTCGGCGAAACCTGCGACTACCGGGTGCGGATCCCCATGCCCGGTGGCGCGGAGTCGCTCAACGCCGGTGTGGCGGCGGGGATCGTGTTGTACGAGGCGGCGCGGCGCCGGGCCTGAACGGGTTTCCGCTTCATCACCCCGACGGGTCGATTCCGGCGGTGGGCGAGAGGGCCGGGCAACCTTGACGGAGTCCGGACAGATCAGGCGGGTCAAAGCAGTGTCCTAACCACACGTCACTCGGTTAGATGAGTGTGGACACCAGAACACCCCGCACACCCACGGGGGACCGCTCGTCGGGATTCGACGACGCTCCCGCGCTGAGCATGGTGAAGGTGCCGAGCGACCCGGCGCAGATCATCGTCAATCACGCGAGTTTCCGCGTGCAGCTGGGCGCGTCGGCGCGGCGTAACCCGAACCCGCGGATCGCCCGGCACTTCAGCGCCGCCGAGGACACCGCGCGCATCCCCGTCGTCCAGGCGGCGGGCAGAGCGGGCGCCGCTTCCGGTGCCCGCCGCCGGCCCGTCGTCTGGAGCGGTCAGACCGCGCCGGACGACACCGGCGCCCATCGGCTGTTGCAGGCGGTGCGGGCAGGCAGCGTGGGACACGGCGACTCGCCCGTGGCCGACGCCGGAGCCACCCAGGTCATCCCCCGCGTCAGCGACGCCTACGACGGCGACCTCACCACGCAGACCCTCGAGACACCCGTGGTCGGCGCCCAGCGCTCCCCGGCAGCCGGCGAGCACCGCCTCCTGCCGGCCATGCGCACCGTCGGCAGCGCCTACGACGAACCCCCCTACGACGAACCCCCTTACGGCGACGCCGAGTTCGAGGACTTCGGGGAGACGCTCGCGGAGGCCGCCGAGTCACGCGGCAGACGGCAGGGCGACACCGACGCCGCCCGGCACGCCTACTTCCCCGGCCGCAGGATGAACCTCGGAGTGGTCTTCCTCCCGCTTCGCGTCTTCCTCGGCTCCATCTCCATCTACGCCGGCATGGGCAAGCTGTGCGACCCCGTCTACTTCGACGGCGGCAAGCGCGGCTCCATGGTGAAGTGGCTCAACACCCTGCACCCCTGGGAAGTCGCCGAGCCGCTCCGCCAGTTCGCCCTGCACCACCCCGTCGGCTCCGGGCTCGTCATCGCCTTCCTCCAGGTCGTCGTGGGCGTCCTCACCGTCCTGGGCTGCTGGCAGCGGGTCGCCGCGGTGGTCGGCGCCGGTCTCTCGGCCGCGCTCATCGTCACCGTCAGCTGGAAGACCGTCCCGGCCTACGACACCCCCGACATCATCTACCTCGCCGCCTGGTCCCCGCTGATCATCGCCGGCGCCCCCGTCTACTCCGTCGACGGCCGGCTCGCCGCGGGAGCCTGGCGGCGCCTCGGCCCCCGCACCGACCTGTGGGAGCTGCGCCGGTACGTCCTGCGCCGCGGCGCCCTGGTCACCACGATCGCCGTCGGCCTGACCCTGCTGGTCGGCTCCCTGCTCGGCGGAGCCGTGCGCGACGCCGACCGGGTGGTCGTGCCGGGCCCCGGCGAGGCCCCGCGCAACGAGCTGCCCGGCTCGCCGCTCCCGGAGGAGTCCGGCACCCACAAGGCCTCCAGCAAGCCCGCCGCGTCCGCCTCGCCGACCCAGAGCGCGACCGCGGCGGCCCCGACGGCCGGTACGGACAGCTCGCCGGCCGCCCGGGACACCGGCAGCGCCACGACGGGCGCGCCCAGCCAGACCCAGGGCACAGGGGGCGAGGTTCCGCCTCAGCAGTCCGCCCCGGTGGAGCAGGCCCCGGCGACCAGCGCCGGCCCGTCGACGGGCGGCGGCACGAGCGGCGGCGGCGGCACGGCGACGACCGGCGGCTCGGACGGCGGCGGCTCGTCCTCGTCCTCCGGCCAGCCGGGACTGGTGGGCGGGCTGCTCGGGTAGCCCGCCCGGTTTCGGCCGCGGGCCGGTGGGGCGACCAGCCCCACCGGCCCGCGGCCGAACCACTGCCCTACCCGCGGAGCGACTGCGCCGCCAGTTCCTTCGCCGCCTCCGTCAGGTCCTTCGCCGTGTCGATGGCCCGCCAGTACGCGCCCTGCGGAATCGGGAACCCGGCCAGGCGCCGCTCCCGGGCCAGGTGCGGGAACGTGGTCCGCTCGTGGTCCCCGCGCTCGGGCAGCAGCCCGGCGAACTCGGGTGAGAAGACGTAGACGCCGGCGTTGATCTCGTACGTCGTCGGCGGGGCCTCGATGAAGTCGGTGATGTGGCCGAAGCCGTCGGTCTTCACGGCGCCCCAGGGAATGCGCGGCCGCGCGAGCGCCAGGGTCGCCACGGCGTCACGTTCGGTGTGGAAATCGGCCATCTCGCGCAGCGAGAAACGCGTCCAGATGTCGCCGTTGGTGGCGTACCAGGGCCCGTCGGGGTGCGGGAGGTGGGCGGCCGCGTACTTCAGGCCGCCGCCGCGGCCGAGGGGCTCGGTCTCGACGACCGTGGTGACGTGCACCGGCAGGTCGGTCGCCTTCAGCCAGTCCTGGAGGACCTCGGCGAGATGCCCGCAGGACACGACGACGTCGGTCACGCCCTCCTCGGCGAGCCAGTTGAGCTGGTGGCCGATGATCGGCGTCCCCGTGCCGGGGATCTCGACCATGGGCTTGGGCCGGTCATCGGTGTACGGACGCAGCCGGGATCCCTGGCCACCGGCCAGGATGACGGCTTGCGTGGGGCGGGACGCGGCGTGCGGATGGGTCATGCGCGCACTGTACGCGGCATGGGTCGCCTGAGGTGCGGCTCCCCCGTCGGGAAGGGGAGCCGCAGGTCACCAGGAGTGCGTGTCGGGACGCGTGGGGCTCAGCTGTGGGCGGCCAGGACGCCCGAGGCGAACGAGGTGTCGCAGACCGGGCGGGCGTAGGACTGGGCGCGGGAGGGACCGTAGATACGGACCGCGGCGCGGCCGAGGGCGCGGGCGATGGAGGTGCAGTGCCTCGCCAGCGACGGCCTGCCGTTCACGGCCGCCTGGAGATGGGTCAGGGCGGTGGCCGGGTCCTTCTCCTGGAGCTCGGCCAGCAGCCGGTCGCGCAGGACGTCCTGCGGGGCCTGGGCGGCGCCTTGCGAGGACCCGTGGGCGGCGGACACGTCGGAGGCGGTGAGCACCGAGTCCGAGGGGTTCCCCGACCAGTTGACCCGGGTGACCGCGAGGGTCCCCGAGAGCACCATGACGACGGGCAGGACGAGGGCGAGCGAGCGGCCGATCCGGCGGGCTGGGCCGCCCCGGCCGCTTCGCGTGCGCTGGGTGGTGGAGTGGTTCGCGGAGTGCTTCACGCGTGAGAGGGTAGCGCCCGGTAATGAATTGGCGACATTAAGTCACCCGGACGGGGGATGAAGGTGTGCCTCTTTTTGGGTAGGGCGTTGACGGACGCGGTCCGGAGGACATCGAAAAGGGCCCCGCAGCCTGCTGCGGGGCCCTTTTCGCGCGATGTGCGGGTCAGTGCGGGTCAGTCGGAGAGGCGCTCGCCCGTCGACGTGGAGAACACGTGGGTCTCGCCCGCGCGCGGGACGACGTGCAGCGTGCTGCCCTTCTCCGGGACGTCACGGCCGCCGACGCGGACCACGAGGTCCTTCGACTCGTCGCCGACCTTGGCGGTGCCGTAGACGAAGGCGTCCGAGCCGAGCTCCTCGACCACGTTCACGACGACCGCGAGGCCCTTCTCGACGCCGGTGGCCACGTCGAAGTGCTCGGGGCGGACGCCGACGGTGACCGTCTTGTCGGTCGCGGCGGAGAGCGCGTCACGCTGCACCGGCACCACCGCGTTGCCGAACTTCACGCCGCCGTCGGTGATCGGGACCTCGACGAGGTTCATCGCCGGGGAGCCGATGAAGCCGGCCACGAACAGGTTGGCGGGCTTGTCGTACATGTTGCGCGGGGTGTCGACCTGCTGGAGCAGACCGTCCTTGAGGACCGCCACGCGGTCGCCCATCGTCAGGGCCTCGACCTGGTCGTGGGTGACGTAGACGGTGGTGATGCCGAGACGGCGCTGCAGGGACGCGATCTGCGTACGCGTCGACACACGGAGCTTGGCGTCCAGGTTGGACAGCGGCTCGTCCATGAGGAAGACCTGCGGCTCACGCACGATGGCGCGGCCCATCGCGACACGCTGGCGCTGACCGCCGGAGAGGGCCTTCGGCTTGCGGTCCAGGTACTCGGTGAGGTCGAGGATCTTCGCGGCCTCCTCGACCTTCTGCCGGATCTCCGCCTTGTTGACGCCGGCGATCTTGAGCGCGAAGCCCATGTTGTCGGCGACCGTCATGTGCGGGTAGAGCGCGTAGTTCTGGAACACCATGGCGATGTCCCGGTCCTTGGGCGGCAGGTGGGTGACGTCGCGGTCACCGATGCGGATGGCGCCGCCGTTGACGTCCTCGAGACCCGCGAGCATCCGCAGGGAGGTGGACTTGCCGCAGCCGGACGGGCCGACCAGGACGAGGAACTCGCCGTCCGCGATCTCGATGTCGAGGCCGTCGACGGCGGGCTTCGTGGAACCCGGGTAGATCCGGGTCGCCTTGTCGAACGTGACAGTGGCCATGGTGATGGGCCCCCTTCTACCGGCAGGAACGTGCCGGACGATCCGTTGTAGGAAGGTGGTGAGCGTGGTCCGCGTACAGGTGCGGTCCACGAGCTGGTGTAGTCCACACAGGTGAACTGGCTCAGGACGCTACCTCGCGTTCGCCTGATCTGTCAGTACCCGGAGGGCTGTGAACTTCGGGGAAATTCTCGCCGGGCACACCCGGCGACCTGGGTACACTGCACGGGCACGTACGTCACGCACGTCCGTGCAGGCCTCCTTAGCTCAGCTGGTAGAGCACCGCTCTTGTAAAGCGAAGGTCGTCGGTTCGAGTCCGACAGGGGGCTCGCATGGTACGGGTCTCCGGTCGGTCGCGCCGGTGACCCGTACTTTCCTGCCCTTTCCCCGCCCCCGGCCTTACTCTGGTCGGCACCGTCAGAGAACCGCGCAGGCTTGTCTGGAGGCAACGGGGTGGGAGAGCGGAGTCTGGAACGGGTCCGCAACGAGCTGGTCGTCTCCATCGTGGACGCGCTCCAGCGTTCGGGCACGGTGAGCCAGGCGGCCGGCCGTGAAGTCTGGCGCGACCTGCTCTCCGGTGAGCTGGGCGCGCCCGTGGAACCGCTGACCGGGGACCGGCTGCGGCCCTGGCTGCTCATGGTCGTGAAGTCGTGCACCGGCGTCGGTGACGGGCTGGCCTGTCTGGTGCGCTCCCTGGAGTACGTGGAGGAGGAGTCCGCGTCCGTCGTGGAGCTGTGGCCGCTGGTCGACGAGTGGGAGGCGGTCGACTTCTTCAGCCCGGCCGACCTGCGCGGTCTGCGCCCCGTACTGGAGTCGGTGGGTTCCGTGGATCTGCCGGCCATGGCGCGCCGGGCCAGCCGGTCCCGGGTGCAGGAGCTGCCCTCCTGGTGCCGGACGGCCTGGCAGGTGTTCCTGCGGCTCGCGGGGGAGAACACCCCGCCCGACGAACTGCCGCCGAGCATGGCGTTCCTGTCGCTGTGCGCGGAGTGGCTGGTGGAGGACGGCCGTCCGGAGGTCGCGGAGCGGCTGCGCCGCTTCAACCGCGACCAGGCCGGGCTGCTGGGGCTGGAGGCGGCGCTGGCGGACTGGCAGCACGCGGAGTTCCTGCAGCCGGAGCCCTCGCTCGTGCCCGCGTATCTGCTGATCCAGTTCGAGCCGGACCGGGTCGAGGCCGACCGCTACTACCTCTCGCACTGGCGGCAGTCCGACTCCGAGGGCTGGCACCCGGTGCGCGGCGAGACCGTTCATCTGCGGCGGGAGGAGCTGCCGGGCGCGGTGGAGAAGCTGATCGAGGAGACCGAGGCGAGATGGGCGAACCTGCGCCAGCCGGTCATCCTCGAGTTCGTGCTGCCCTGGGAGCTGCTCAACGAGCCGGTGGAGTGGTGGTGGAGGGAGTCCGACTCCCCCGATCCGACGCCGCTCGCCCTGGACTACCCGGTGGTGGTGCGCAGTCTCGAGCGGCTGCAGCGTGCCGCCTGGCACCGGCCCTGGCACTCCAAGTGGCGGCAGTTGCGGGAGCGTCCGGCGGACAGTCACCCGCACTGGAGCCGCCCGGCGCAGGACGGGGCGTCCTTCTTCCAGCTGGAGCGTGAGCTGAAGGAGGACCCGCAGGCGGTGTGCCTGGTGCTCAGCGAGCCGCCCGGCGACGACTCGGGGGCGGGGCGGCGCGAGGTGCTGGCCGGGCTGCGGGCGGGGGTGCCGGCGATGATCTGGCACCGCAGCGACTGCTCCGACCCGTCCTTCCAGGAGGCCATCGAGCAGATCCTCCAGGACCGGGGGCTGGGCAGCCTGGAGGACCAGGTCCGCAAGTGGCGGGGTGACGCGCTGAAGCTCGGGCCCGGGCGTTGGGACGGGCACGTGGGACGGCATCTGGCCATCCTGCTGGACGATCCGGAACGCAAGCCGACTCCGCCGGGCCCGGTGTAGGCCGCCATGGTGCCGGGCGGAGGGACGCGGTCGGAGGCCGGCACCGGTCCGTTACCCGGACCGGCGCCCGCACCGGCCTGCGCGTCAGGCGAGGTTTCACCCCTCGTGCGGTCGGGCGGCGAGCCCCGCACACGGTCGGACGGCGGGCCGCCGGAGGCACCCTTGCGCGGTGCTGAGGGCGGTGCCACGCTGGTACGGCCGCGTGTCTGTGTTCCGATGTCTCACCCCTCGTGGCCTGCCGCCTTGCACCCCGGGCAGACCGCTGCCAGTCTGGGCACGTGGATGTCACGCATGCCCGCGCGATGCGGGGCCTCCTCCCGTTTTCCGCGGCCGCCAGCAGCCCGGGACGCTCAGAGAGTGCTTATGCGGTGTGACGATGACTCACGATCAGCCATGGCACCGACTTCTGACGACGCGTCGATCGAGGCGGCGCTGCGGGCCCTGAGCGGACTCGGCACCCCGGACCCGGCCGGCCGCCGCGGTGTGCTGATCGTCGTGGACGACCACGTCACCATGCGGGTGTGGGACGAGCTGATCGACCGACTCGTCGACGGCCTCACCGGTCTCGACATGCTGGGACCGGTGTCCGGCACGCGGCTGCTGTGTTCGGACGACACCGAGCCGGCCCGGATCCGGCTGGCCGATCTGCCGGCGGACGGGGCCGGCCGGCGGGCAGTGCTGGTGCTGACCGACGGCCTCGCCGGGGGCTGGCGGTCGGACGCGGTGCTGCCCCTGCTGCGTGAACTAGGCCGGACCCAGCCGCTCGCGGTGCTCCAACTGCCGCCGCAGCGGCTGTGGTTCAGGACCGGTCTCGACGTCCACCGGATGCGGCTGAGCACGCCGCGCCCGTGGGCGCCCAACGGTGAGCTGGTCTGGGAGCTGCAGACCTCGCCGCTGGAGTCGGTCGACGACGCTCCAGCCGCCCGGGCCGGTGTGGTGCCGGTGCCCGTGCTGGAGGCCACCGAGCGTTCCCTCGCCTCCTGGGTGGAGCTGGTCACCGGGCGGGCGCCGCAGTGGACGGAGACCTCCGGTGTCCGGGCCCGGGAGTGGAAGCGGCGCAGGGACGCGGCGCGGGCCGTGCCGTGGATCGACGACGTACCGGATCCCGCGAGCGCCGTACCGCCGAAGGACCGGGTCTCGGAGTTCCGGGCGGCGGCGTCGCCGACCGCGTTCGCGCTCGCCACCCGGCTGGCGGCGGCCCCGCTGACGCTGCCGGTGATGACGGCCGTCACCGCCTCCGTGCCGGGGGCCGGGCCCGCCCATGTCACCGAACTGCTGATGAGCGGACTGGTGCGGCCCGCCGGGACGGACGCCGACCGGGCGGCCGGTGTGGTCTTCACCTTCGGCCCGAACATCCGGCAGGAGTTACTGGCCCTGTCCCGGCGGCGGGACACCGTCCGTGTGCTGCACGACGTGCGGGCACTGGTGGCGGCCGCCGCACGGGAGGGCGAGGAGCCGGCGCTGCCCGACACCGGTGAACCGTTCGACACCGCCGCGGTGCCGCCCGTCACCGAACGGAACGTCACCTTCCTGCGCATCGAGCGCATGGCGCTGCGCGCGCTGTCGGGCCGCTTCCTGACCCGCGCCGGGGAACTGGGCCGGGCACTGCGCGAGTACGACCGTCAGAACACCGTGAGCCTGCGCAAGGGCGAGGGCCGCCGGCCGGCCGGGACGGCGGATCCAGACGCCTCCGGACCGGCGGGCGACGCATGGGCGCACGACGAATCCGCACCAGCCCCCAGGGGGTCCGGGACAACTTCAGAAGGAGCCACGGTCATGGCGACCACGCAGCAGCCCACGGTGGAGACGGGGCACACGACACCGCGCGTCTGGGGCAACATCCCCCCGCGCAACCCGAACTTCACCGGCCGCGTGGACCTCCTCGAACGTCTGGGCGAGCGGCTGCGGGAGGGCACGACCACCGTGCTGCCCGAGGCGATCCACGGCATGGGCGGCGTGGGCAAGACCCAGCTGGCCATCGAGTACGCCTACCGCCACCAGTCCGAGTACGACGTCGTGTGGTGGATCCCCGCCGAACGCCCCGGCCAGATCGGCCAGGCCCTGGTGGAACTCGCCCAGCGGCTCGGGCTGGTCAACACCGGCGAGGCGAACATCGCCGGACCGGCGGTGCGGGAGGCGCTGCGCGAGGGGCGGCCGTACTCCCGCTGGCTGCTGATCTTCGACAACGCGGACAGTCCGGAGCGGGTGCGCGACTACTTCCCCACCGGGGGGAGCGGCACGATCCTGGTCACCTCCCGCAACCGGCGCTGGAGCGTGGTGGGCCCCTCGCTCGAGGTCGACGTCTTCACCCGGGAGGAGAGCAAGCAGCTGCTGCGCCGGTCCAGCGCCTACGGCGAGGAACTCACGGACGCCGACGCGGATCTGCTCGCCGAGGCGCTCGGGGACCTGCCGCTCGCCCTGGAGCAGGCCGCGGCCTGGCGCGCGGAGACCGGGATGCCGGTCTCGGAGTACCTGCGGCTGTTCGAGCACAAGCGCAGTGAGCTCCTCGAGGTCTCCCCGCCTCCGGACTACCAGCTTCCCGTCGCGGCCGCGTGGAACGTCTCCCTGGACCACCTCGAGACCCGCAGCCGCACCGCCCTCCGTCTGCTCCAGCTGTGCTCCTTCTTCGCGCCCGACCCCATCTCGCGGTCGATCTTCTCCGGCCTGGGCGGCTCCAGGATCGACCCCGATCTGGACCGGGCCCTGAACGACCCGATGCGGCTGGCTCGCGCCATAAGGGAGATCAACCGCTACTCCCTCGCCCGTATCGACCACCGCACCAACTCGATCGAGATGCACCGCCTGGTCCAGGCCGTGCTGATCCACCGGATGACCCCCGAGGAACAGGAACGCATGCGCAATGGGGCTCACACACTGCTCGCCGCCGCTGACCCGAAGGGACCGAACCAGGCGGCCAACTGGCCTCGCTACGCGGAGCTCTACGGTCATGTGATCGCGTCCACCGCGGTCGAGTCCGACCAGCCGTGGGTGCGGGAACTGGTGATGAACGTCGCCAAGTACCTCTGGTACTGGGGTGACCACCGGGTCGCCATCGAGTTCTCCGAGCAGGCCTGGGAGACCTGGCGGCGGCTCTTCGGCGAGGAGGACCAGCAGACCCTGCTGATGGGCTGGTGGCTGGGGTTCCTGTACCTGATGGTGGGCCGGCACGACGACGCGTCGCAGGTCGTCGGCGCGTTCCAGGCGGTGTACGCGCGCACGGCGCCCGCCAACCAGGAGGACACGCGCGAGGACGCGTTGGTGGCGCTGAACCTCGAGGCCGCGGTGCGCCGCCACCAGGGCGACTTCCTGGCCGGTGCCGAACTCGACGAGACGGCCTATCAGCGCGCCCGGCGCGCCTTCGGCGAGGACGACCCCACCACGCTCGTCACCGCCCACAACCTCGGGGTGAGTCTGCGGGTGGTCGGCGAGTTCCAGCGGGCGCTGGAGCTCGACCGCAGCACGCACGCGATGAAGGTGCGACTGTTCGGCCGTGACCACCAGCAGGCGCTGGTGACCGAGGCGAGCGTGGCCGTGGACGTGCGGGAGACGGGCAACTACGTCGGTGCCCGCTCGCTCCAGCAGGCCGTCGTCGACGGCTACCGGACGACGTTCGGGCCGGAGAACCCCACGACGCTGAAGAGCATGCGGCAGCTGAGCGAGGCCTGCCGCAAGGAGGGCGACCAGGTCACCGCGCTGGCGCTGGCCCGTGAGACCTACGACCAGTTCACCCGCCGGTACGGCGACACCCATCCGGAGTCCCTGACGGCCGCGCTCGCCCTGTCGGTGGCGCTGCGCCACAACGGCGACCTGGACGGGGCCCTGGAGCGCGGCGAGAAGGCCGTGGAGGGCTTCCGCACCATCTTCCAGCCGGACCACCCGCACGTCATGGCCGCGGATGTCGACCTCGCGGTGACACTGCGGCTGGTGGGGCGGGCGGAGGAGGCCCGGGAGCTGGACGAGGCGGCGCTCGCTGCTCTGACCGGCCGTCTCGGGGAGGACCATCCGATCGTGCTGGCCTGCGCGATCAACCTGGCGAGCGATCTGAGCGCGCTGGGGCTGGTGGCCGAGGCGCGTGAACTGGGGGAGCGGACGCTGGGGCTGTGCCGGACGCGGCTGGGCGAGAACCACCCGACGACCCTGGTGTGCGCGGCGAACCTCTCCCTGGATCTGGTCGCCCTGGGTGAGGAGGCGGAGGGCGAGGAGCTGCGCGAGGACACCTTGACGCGTATGGAGCGGGCCCTCGACGAGCCGCGCCTCACCTCCGCGGAGTCCATCCCCCACCCGGCCACGGCGCAGGCCCGAGCCAGGCGCCGCAGCGACTGCGACATCGACCCGATGCCGATGTAGGGCGGGGCCGGCGGCCGTCTTCCGGCCCTCTCAGGGCCTCGGCCCTCGCCCAGCCGTCCCGCGGCTTTCTCCGGCCCCTTTCACGGCCCGTCACGGCTCGGTGGAGGCGAGCCAGGTGGCGAGGTGGAGCGGGTCGGGGGCGGTGCCCGTGGCGCGGAGCAGGGCGTCGTGCACGGCCCGGGCTCGTTCCGGGTGGTGACGGAGCAGGCGGGCCGCTTCCGGGTCGGTGCCCGCCAGGGTGAGCGCGCTGCCGAGGCCCGCCCAGGCGCCGGCCGGACCGGCCTCCGCGGCGAGGTGCGTCAGGTACGCGTGCCGGGCGGCCTTGGCGTCGCCCCAGGCGAGGAGGGCGTCCGCGGTCAGCGCGCCGCCGACCCGGGCCGCCGTCTTCTCGGGGGCGTCGGGTGGGATCCGGTCGTCGTCCGGGCCGGCGAGGCGGTGGCGGACGAGGACGGCCAGACTGTCCAGCCAGCGCGCCGAGGGGTCGGGTACGACCTCGGGGTCGGCCGCCAGCGCGGCGGGCGGCCCGCCCGCCCCGTCCAGCCAGGCGTGTACGGCTGCGTCGACGGCCGGTGCGGGCGGCTGGAGGTGGTGTGCCCGCCAGCGGGCGCGGCGGTCGTCGGCGCACAGCCGGGCCAGGGCCAGGCACTCGTCGGGCACCGGTTCCGCCGGCCACCGCCCGGTGTGGTCGCGCAGCGTGCTCAGCAGGGCCGCGCCGAGCGGGGTGAAACGGGGATGGTGCCGGATCTGCTCCATCGTCGTCGTGACATGGGTGCGCCACAGTGCGAACTCGAAGTGCGCCAGGGCGTTCCGGTCCGCTGTGGCCGTGCGGTGCCGGCGCCAGAACGCGGCGATGCCCACGAACGCGTAGATGCCCTGGAGCAAACCTTCGAGGGGCCGTGGATCGTCCCGCCAGGGCGCGTACCACAGTTCCGGCGCGGCGCTGGTGTCGCGGGTCAGCAGGGGTGCCAGGTGCAGCAGGCTGCCGAGTTTGGTGTGCTGGAACTCGTGCACGAGCGTGACGGCCAGTTGTACGGCGTCGTCCGGTTCCGAGGCCTCGATGCCGCCGAACGCGTCCCCGGACGTCACACTACGTGGCCGAAACCTTTCCCTTGGGGCGGTCGGAGTCAGCGAGAACAGGCTCCGGCGCATCGCGTCGGCCGTCTCGGGCTGTTCCTCGAGGAGCACGGCCCAGGCTTGCTCCAGCAACTGCCGCCAGAGCGCCGCCGCCTCGGCGGACAGCGGGTGGGGCTCGGTCGGCAGCGGATACGTCCGATAGGGGTCCGTGTCGTCGAGGACGATCTCGAGCCGGCGGTCCCCGGGGCCGACGGCGAGCCGGCGCAGGGGATGCCACCCGGGTCCGGACGAGCCGAGCGGGAACGGCACGGGGACCGTAGCCCCGGGCGCCTCCAGCGCGGCCTTTCCGCCCTCGGCCCGTACGGTGGCCGTCGTCCACGGCTCGGTCACGGGCAGCACCGCGCAGCCGAGCGTCGGCAGCGGCACCCGGCCGTGCCGCACCGGTACGTCGACGGCGAAGTCCAGTCCGGCGCGCAGTCCCGCGACGGCGGCGAGGGCGGAGGCGTGACCGAGCATCACCCACAGCGGCGGCTCGTCCTCCGGTGCGGAGCCGCGCAGCCTGCGCAGGGTGGCGGCCAGCCACATCCCGGTCTGCGGGTACATGAGCAGGTCCTCGACGACCTGGGGGGCGTGCCGCTGGGCCCGGCTGAGCAGGTCCCAGGCGGGCCCCAGGTCCGTGGTGTCGTCGAGCATCCGCAACAGCAGCAGACGGCGGCTGCGCTCGGCCCTCAGCAGGTGGTCGAGGGTGTCGGCGCCCCCCTCGCCCCGCATCAGCTCCGTCACGCCGCCGACGGGCAGGCGATGATGCGGCAGGGACGGCTCAGCACTCACGAGCGGCCCCGGCCGTGTCAGTCGAAGCGCATGGCGCCGCCGTCGACACCGGCCACCGTGGCCAGTTGGTGGTCGATTCCCGGCAACAGTTCCTGAAGCGACGCGGCGAGAACCCGATCGTCAATGGAGCGCAGCGTTTCAAGAGATACCCCCGCGAGATCGACCAGGCTGGACTCGACGGCGGACACAGTCGGCTCCATGGCGGCCAAACCCCTTCCCCCCGGCTGTGTTTGGATGCTGGCTGCTCACATCTTCCTGATGATGACCCACCGTACGGAGGATGAAACCCCGAGCCCGCCGGGGCGCGCGATATCAGGTCACGCCGTCCCCGGTGCCGGGATGCCGCCGGGACAGTGCCGCGGCCTCCCGGTCCATCCGGGCCACTCCGGCCGAGTTGCCCTCCAGCAGCCGTACCGCTTCCAGGAGTTGGTCGAGTGTGCCCCGGTAGCGCAGACAGGTCCGCAGGATCCCGAACACATCGGGGCGCAGTGAGTCCGAGCGGGGGCTCATCGCGGCGACCGACGGGTCGATGCCGGACAGGACCAGGTCGAGGGTGGTGCGCCGGGCGACGGTGGGCAGGGCGACCAACGCACCCGCCAGGCCCGCGAGTTCGCCGAGCGGAAGGTCGGAGGGCAAGTGGGCGAGGAGGGTGGGGGAGGCCGGTGTTCCCGGCGGGGCGGCGGGACGGTCCAGGCCGTCCGGGGCCGGCGGAAGCCCGGCGTGGGTGTGCAGGGTGGCCAGTTCGCCGGGGCTGAGGAGGCTGTACCAGCGGCGGACCCGGACCGCGGCGAGCCGGCCGAGGCCGTCGGACCGGTGGTGGGCGCTGACCAGGCCGACGAGGGTGCCGCCGTGCCAGACGGCCGCGCCCGACATGCCCTCCCAGGGGGAGCGGGCCGGGTCGGGGTCGGCGGCGGGCGGGGTGACCGCCAGTTCCAGCGTGCCCTCGCGGCGGTTGGACAGCACGGAGGTCAGCCCCGTGGCATGGCAGGAGTCGCGGTACTGGGCGGGCGAGCCGTCGTCGAGGGTGCGCATCCGGTCCGTGCGCAGCTTGAAACGGGGGAAGCCCAGCGCGCTGCACGGCAGATGGACGTCGGCGTCCGGCAGGTCGGCGTAGACGGGCGGAGCGGCCGGGGCGGAATGCGGGCCGGGAGGCGGGGCGTCGGTGATCTCCAGGAGCGCCACGTCCGCCTTGTCGGAGGCCAGGACGAGTGTCGCGCGGGCGGTCCACTCGTCGGCGCGGTCCGCCTCGAACCGGACCCGGGTGTCGCCGTCCTCGACGTCGCGCACGACATGGGCGGCGGTCAGTACCCAGCGCGGCCCCACCCGGTAACCGGAGCCGCGTCGGCCGGAACCTCGCGCGCCCGTGGACGGCCGGACCATCACCTCCGCCGCGCGGATCGGGTCCAGTCCTTCCAGTTCAGTCACGCACACGTTCTTACCCGTTCCGACCGCCGGAGGACCCAATTCAGGAAGATTCCGTGCGGCCGGGACGTGTGGGGCTCGGGTGCCGTCGGCGATGCACTAGAGTCGATCAAGTAGTGAGAAAACCGCCGAAAAGGTGGTTTTCCGTCATGTCTTTCACCCTTAGGGATGGCGCCATGGAGAAGTCAGGAGTCGAGTCCGAGCTCGTCGACCTCGGTGGGGTTCCGCTGGACGCCTGGCCCACCCTGGACCTTCCGTCGGCCGGACCCTCCATGCGCCGCCTCCTCGGCCGCATCGACGACTCCGCGAGCAGTCTCGGCGGCTACAACCCGCAGCGCGACGACGCGTAGACCCGTGCGGCAGACCACCTCCCGATCCCACGTCCTCCCTTCCCGCTCCTTCGAGGAACTGCTCGGCGGCGGGGGCGGGACGGCGGCCGTGGACGACCTGTGCGCGAGTGAGCGCAGCTGGCGGCTGCTCGTCGTACGGGCCCTGCTGGACGCGGCCGCGACGGCCCCCACCGGACCGCTCCCCCCGCCCGCCGACGCCTGGCGTCTGCTGGCCCGGGCCGGCGCCGCGGACCCGGCGGCCGCCGAACGGGTGCTGGCGTACCCCGCGGTCGGCGTCTGGGCCGCGCACACCCTGCGCCGGCTGCGCGGCAGCGCCCGCGACGACGCGCCGCTGTGGGTGCACACCGGCCATCTCCACGCCCTCGCGGCGAGCGCGGCGATCCTCGCCGGGCTGGAGTTCCGCACCGAGGTTCCCGTCCGGCGGGGCTGGGCGGTCCTGCCCCTCGTCGGGGCGATGCGGGTGGACGGCGGAGCCGAATGGGCCACCACGGAGGTGGCCCGCGACGGAGGCCAAGTCACGGTCGGCGGCATGCCCGTGCCCGGACCCGGCTGGCACGCCCTCACGGAGCTGACCGCCGACGGATGCGTCCTCGTCCTGGACGATCTCGACCCCTACCGCACCCTGCGCACCCCCGCGGCCCCCGAGCCGCTCGCTTGCGCCGACGACTGGCGCGAACTGTTCGCCGGGGCCTGGGAGGTGCTGTGCGAGACCGGCGCCGAGGAGGCCCGGGCGCTGGTCGGCGGGCTGATCGCGGTCGTGCCCCGGCCGCGCGCCGAGCCGTTCCGCCCGCACAGCGCCTCCTCCGGTGACGCCTTCGGGGCGGCGCTGGCCTCGGTCCCGGACGACGCGGAACAGTTCGCCGCCACCCTGGTGCACGAGTTCCAGCACAACAAACTCAGCGCGTTCATGCACCTGTTCACCCTCTACGCGGCCCCCCGTGAGCAGCAGGGCGCCCGTCTCCACTACGCGCCCTGGCGGGACGACCCGCGCCCCCTCGGCGGGCTGCTGCAAGGGGTGTACGCCTTCCACGGGGTCACCGGTTTCTGGCGGCGGCGCGCCCACCCGCTCGGCCGGTTCGAGTTCGCGCTGTGGCGGGACCAGACGGCCCACGCGCTGCGTTCGATCGCCGGTGCCGAGGAGCTCACCGACCTCGGCCGGCGCCTGGTGGCCGAGCTCGCCGGACGGCTGGAACCCTGGCTGGGGGAGCCGGTGGACGCCCGTTGTCTGGCCGCCGCCGGCCTCGCCGCCGCCGACCACCGCGCCACCTGGCGCGCGTACCACCTGCGGCCCGACCCGGGCACGGTCCGCGCCCACGCCCGTGCCCTGACCCAGGGGACCGCGCCGCCCGCCGGTGCCCCCGCACCCCGACTCCTCCCCGGCAGTCCGGTCCGCGGCCTGGACACCCGGGCGGTGCTGCTGCGCCGGATGCTGGCCGGTCCCGGTGGTCTCACCGGCCTGCGCGACGATCCCGGCGCCGTCGTCGAAGGGGCCCGTCCCGAGGACGTCGCCCTGGTCACGGGCCGCTGGGACGAGGCACTCGCCGCGTTCCGGGCCCGTATCGCCCGGGGTGAGGGCGATCCCGAGAGCTGGGTCGGCCTGGCGCTCGCCGCCCGCGCCACGGGCCACCCGGCGGGCCCGCCGCTGCTCGCCGCCCCGGAACTGGCGATGGCCCTGCACGAAGAACGCAACGGCCGGTGCGACCCGTTGGACATCGGCCTCGCCCTCGCGGAGACCGGCTCACCGGTCCCGTAGCAGGCGGCCGATCTCCAGGTGGTGCGGGGCCGGAGAGCGGCCGCCCTCGATCACCCACAGGCAGTTCTGCAGCATCCGGCCCAGGGTCCAGGCCCGGGCCCGCTCCCGGTCCAGCCCCAGCACGTCGGTCATCGCGTCGAAGCGCCAGTGGACGTCGTCCGGGTCGAAGCGGTTGTCGAGGGCCGGCCAGAGCTCGAAGCCGGGGTCGCCCGTGAGGGGCTTGGGGTCGATGGCCAGCCAGGGGGCGCGCTCCGCGGCGAGGACGTTCTCGTAGTGCAGGTCCCAGTGCAGCAGCCGGTCGCCCGGCTCGGCCACCACCTCCCGGACGGCGGCCGCGCAGTCGGCGATCAGCCGCCGCTCGGCGGGGTTGGGGATCCTGGCGAGCGCCCCGGGGGTCCGGGCCAGCATGTCCCGCGCCATGTCGCCGAGCCCGCGCAGCCCGGCCGGGGCGGCGACGGACGTCAGCCGCGCCAGCAGACCGGCGATGACGAGCACCGCCTCGTGGATGTCCGCGACGGACGACAGCATCCGGTCCGGGTCGAGCCGTTCGAGGAGCAGGGCGCCCGTCGGCTCGTCGTGCCGCAGCAGTCGTACGGCGTGGTCGCCGCCCCAGGCCCGCAGGGCGAGGGGTTCGCCCTCGGTCTCCTCGTCGAGGATCTGGAGCTTGAGCACCGCCCGGGTGCCGTCGGCGGCCGTCACCGGCAGGACCAGCGCACACACGCCGTGCATGGACCGGCCGTCGATCCGCAGCTCCCAGCGATCGAGGAAGCCCTCCGCCAGCGCGGGCAGAGCGGCGATGAACTCCCGCCCGGCCGTGCCGTTGATCTTTACCTGTTCTGTCACGAGTGCGGGCGGAATGTCGATCACCTTCCGGACGATACTTGCGCGTGTGAATCCGCTCCCGCGAATTTCCGGTGCCCGGCGGGCGGTGTGGGCGTACGTCCGCAGCGCGCCCGGCACCTACGTGTGGCTGGCGATCCTGTTCTTCACCACGGTCGCCCTGCACCACATGTCCCCGGAGTTCGAACAGGAGTTCCTGCGGCAGCGGTCGACCAATCTCCACGAGCTGTCCCGGCATCCCGTGCGGGTGCTGATCTCGAGCGCGATGTGGATCGACGGCGGGTACTGGGCGCCGTACGCGGTGCTGTACTCCGTGTTCCACGCCCAGGTGGAGCGGTGGCTCGGGACCCTGCGCTGGCTGGTGGTGTGCGGGGCGGCGCACGTCCTGGCGACGCTGATCAGCGAGGGCGCGCTGCTGAAGGCGATCCGGGACGGGATGGCGCCCGAGTCGGCGGTCAACACCCTCGACGTCGGGGTGAGCTACGCGCTGGCGGGCGCCGTGGCCGTCCTCGTGTACCGGATCCGCTCGCCGTGGCGGTACGGGTATCTGGCGGTCGTGCTCGCCGTCTACACCGTGCCGCTGGCCGCCGGTCCGACCTTCACCGACTTCGGCCACTTCGTCGCCGTCCTCATCGGGTTCGCCTGCTTTCCGCTGGCCCGGGGGCGGGGAGGACAACGGAATCCGAAGGAGACAGCGGCCGTCCGGCCGGGTTAGCGTCGCCCGCATGAGCAGCGGTTTCGTGAACGGCGGGGTCTCCTTCTGGTACGCGGACGACGGCCTTCCGGCCGTGCGGGAGCCGCTCGCCGGGGACGGGACCGCCGACGTGGTGATCGTCGGGGGCGGGTACACCGGGCTGTGGACCGCGTACTACCTGAAGAAGGCGGCCCCGGACCTGCGGGTCACCCTCCTGGAGCAGCGGTTCTGCGGGTACGGGGCCTCGGGGCGCAACGGCGGCTGGCTCTACAACGGGATCGCCGGCCGCGACCGGTACGCAGCCCTGCACGGCCATGAGGCCGCCGTACGGCTCCAGCGCGCGATGAACGACACGGTCGCCGAGGTGGTGCGGGTGACGGAGGAGGAGGGCATCGACGCCGATGTCGTGGCGGGCGGAGTGCTCGAGGTGGCCCGGACGCCCGCGCAGCTGGCCCGGCTGAAGGACTTCCACGCGCACGAGCTGTCGTACGGCGAGCGGGACCGCGAGCTGTACGGCGCCCGGGAGACGGCCGAGCGGGTGCGGGTCGCCGGGGCCGTCGGGTCGACGTGGACCCCGCACGGGGCGCGCGTGCACCCGGTGAAGCTGGTGAAGGGGCTCGCGGCGGCCGTCGAGGCGCTGGGGGTGCGGGTGCACGAGTCGACGCCGGTGACGGAGGTCCTCGCCGGGCGGGCCGTGACGCCGTACGGGACCGTGCGGGCGCCGTACGTGCTGCGCTGCACGGAAGGGTTCACGGCCGCGCTGAAGGGCGAGAAACGGACCTGGCTGCCGATGAACTCCTCGATGATCGCCACCGAGCCGCTGAGCGCCGGGCAGTGGGCGGCCGTCGGCTGGGAGGGGCGCGAGGCGCTCGGCGACATGGCGCACGCCTACATGTACGCCCAGCGCACGGCAGACGGGCGGATCGCGCTCGGCGGGCGCGGAGTGCCGTACCGCTTCGGGTCGCGGACGGACAACGACGGGCGGACCCAGCGCGAGACGGTGGCGGCGCTCCGGGAGATCCTGGTCGGCTTCTTTCCCGCGCTGGCGGGGGTCCGGGTGGCGCACGCCTGGTCGGGGGTGCTGGGGGTGCCGCGCGACTGGTGCGCCACGGTGACCCTGGACCGGGGGAGCGGGCTCGGCTGGGCGGGCGGGTACGTCGGATCGGGGGTCGCCACCGCCAACCTCGCCGGGCGGACCCTGCGCGACCTCGTGCTGCTCGACTCCGGCCGGGGCGGGAACACCGGGCTGACCGTGCTGCCCTGGGTCGGCCACAAGGTCCGCAGGTGGGAGCCCGAGCCGCTGCGCTGGCTGGGCGTGCAGGGCATGTACGCGACCTACCGGGCCGCCGACCGGCGGGAGAGCGCGTCGCACAGCGCCGGGTCGTCGCGGCTGGCGCGGCTCGCGGACCGGGTGGCCGGGCGGCACTGACACCCCGACGACCCCTGGAAACCAACGGGTGCTGTGTCGTACCTGTGTGCGACCATCACGGCAACAACCGTTGATACAGGGGGAGTTAAGTTGAACCAGGGGGAACTCGGATGACCGACGCGGAATCCCGCCCGCCCGCGAGACGCCGGCGGGCGGCCGCACTGCTCGCCGCGGTGCCGCTGCTCGCCTCGCTGCTCGGCCTCACCACCGCGGGCACCGCCCGCGCCGACGACCCGGCCGACCCGGCGTGCGCGTCGCTCGCGCTCGCGCCGTTCGGCGATCCGGGCGACGCGGTCGGCAGGGCGACCGTCCCGCCCGACTCCAGCGTCTGCTACACCGTCACCGTCGACACGCCCGGCCTGTACCTGGCGCCCGCGCTGGACGACGGCGGCAACACCGTGACCAGGCAGCTGCTCGCCGCGGACGGCAGCGAGGTCGACTGCTACGGCGACGGGTACGCCACCAACGGCATGTGCGCGGTGCCCGCCGCCGGCATCTACACGCTCAAGGTCCTCAACACCGACTACTGGGCGGCGAAGGACACCTCCGTCACCTTCGTGCCGCTCGGCACGGGCCGGGGCTGCGCCGACCCGGTCGGCACGAACTGGGACCAGCCCGACATCACCCGCACGACCGCGAGCCGGGTGGAGGTCGACTGCCAGCCCTTCGAGGGCGAGCGCGGCGACCGCGTCCGGCTCACCCACGGCTCGAAGACCTACGGCGACTCCCTCGCCTGGATCACCGACGCGAGCGGTGCCCGGATCTGCGAGCGGTTCCCGGAGGACGACGAGGACAGCTGCGTCCTGCCCGGTGACGGCCCCTACCGGGTGATCTCCACCGTCTCGCGCGCGGAGAGCGGCTTCCCCGCCGAGTACGCCGTGAAGGTGCGCCGGCTCAACGACCCGCAGGGCTGCACCACCGCCCCGGTCCGCCCCTACGGCGCGCTGGAGCCGCAGGACCTCACCACCAACCCCTGCTTCACCTTCACCGCCACCGCGGCGGGCCCGTACACCGTGCACTCCGTGAGCGAGGAGCAGGAGGCAGGGGTGGCCCGGGTGTACGACGCGGCCGGGCTGAGCGTGTGCCGCTACGGCGCCGACCCGTGCCGGATCGAGACGCCCGGCACCTACACCGCCGTCCTCGACGACGGCACATACCCGTTCCGCGACACCCGCGCCGGGCTGGTCGTCCTGGACCGGGCCTCGGACGCCGGATGCGTGGCGACCGGGACCGGGCTGCACCGGGGCGAGCTGAGCACGGCCGGGCAGTACGACTGTCTGACGCTGGACGCCCCGCAGGGCGCCCGGATCGCCGCGCTGACCCCGCTCGTCTCCTCCGGCGTGGACGCCGAGGTGGAGGTCCTCGACCGGGACGGCGTGGCGCAGTGCGACTCCTCCGACCTGGCCGACGGCGACTGCGCGCTGACCGGTACGGCCCCCTTCCGGGCGCTGGTGCACACCGAGGACGGCGGTGAGGACGCGACGGGCCCGTACTCGGTCGCCCTGCACCGCACCGACGCCGCCGCCGACTGCCCGGTCCTGCCGGCCGGCAGTTTCGCCGCCGACGGCGCCAAGGCCACGCTGGCCACGGGTGACGGTGTCTTCTCGCACTGCCTGGGCATCCCGGCCGACGCGCACACCACCGGGGAGGTCTTCCAGCTGATCGCCACGTCCGGCGGTGTGGCGGCGAAGTTCTCGGTGCTGGACGCCACCGGGAAGAAGGTCTGCGACCGCACCGCCACCACCAACGGCTGGACGCTGTGTCCGCTGACGCCGGGCCTGGCCCACACCGTGCTGTTCACCGGCCGCGACCAGACCGCCGGCTACACCCTGGCCCGGCGGGACGTCACCTCCACCGCCTCCTCGGCGGGCTGCACCACGGCCGCCGCGTCGAAGGTCGGCGGCCCCTCCGTGCCCGGCGCCTACGGCGAGCCCGGCACCCTGAACTGTCACCGGATCACCACCGACGCGGCCACCGACGTCCTGCACGTCGACGTCCGGGACGCGCTGGGCACCGCCAACATCGCCGTGTTCGGCGGCGACGGCACCACGGAGTGCTCCTTCCGCAACCGTTCCTGCGCGGTCACCGGGTCCACCAGCCACCAGGTCCTGGTGCAGACCCCGGCCACCCTCAAGGCGGCCCCCGCGTACCACCTGGACGCCCTGCGGGTGGCGACCGCGGCCGGTCCGGCACCGGAGTGCACCCGGGTCCCGTCGGTGTCCTACGGCTACGGCCCGGTCACCGGCACACTCGACGAGGCGCACAGCGCGGTGTGCGCGGTCCTGCCCACCGCCGGGTTCGACCGCTTCAACGCCGAGATCACCGACACCACCGGCGCCACCACCACGGCGGTGCCCGCCCTCTACAACAGCGCCTGGAACAACGGCTGTGTGCTGTACATCCCGAGCGGCTACCAGTGCGCGGCGGGCGGCTCCTCCTCGGCGGCCGCGCCGACCGTGTTCGTGCTCGGCCTGCCGGAGAAGGCGTCCACCACCTCCTACAGCGCCAAGCTGACCTGCACCTCCACGTTGTGCGGCCCGGACAAGGTGAGTGTCGCCTCGGTGAGCCCCACCACCGGTGTCGCCGGCGGCAAGGTCGAGCTCACCGTCACCGGCACCGCGCTGCCCCCGAACGCCACGGTCCGGCTCACACAGAGCGGCAGGACCCTGACCGCCACGGTGGACTCGGTCTCCGCGGACAACCGGACCCTGACCGCGACCCTCGACCTGACGGGCGCGGCCACCGGCAGCTGGAACGTCAGCGTGTTCACCACGTGCTGCGAGTACCCGCGCGGCACCTTCACCGTGACCCAGCCCCAGCTGACGGGCGTGGCGCTTCCGAAGGTGACCGGCACGGCCAAGGCGGGCGCCAAGGTCACGGCGACGCCGGGTGGTTGGTCGGCGACCCCGTCCTCGTACACGTACCGGTGGCAGGCGGACGGCAAGGCGATCTCCGGCGCGACGGCGACGACCTACACCGTCCCCGCCGCGCTGGTCGGCAAGAAGCTCACCGTGACCGTCACCGCGGTCCGGAGCGGCTGGACGAGCGCGTCGGCGACCTCGGCGGCGGTGACCGTCGCCAAGGGGGACGCGCCGAAGGCGACCAGGGCACCGGTGATCAGCGGGACCGCCAAGGTCGGGAAGACGCTGAAGACCACCAAGGGCACCTGGAGCCCGGCGGCCACGTCGTACGCCTACCAGTGGTACGCGAACGGCCGTGCGATCAGCGGGGCGACCAAGTCCTCGCTGGTGCTGAAGGCGGTACAGAAGGGCAAGAAGATCACCGTGAAGGTGGTCGCGCACCGCACCGGGCACAAGGACGGGTCGGCGGTGAGCAAGGCGACCAAGGCGGTCGCCCGGTAGAGCACCGGGCGGGCGGCGTGCCGGGGCCTGGGGGGCTATCAGCCCACCGGCTCCGGCACGGCCGTCTCCGCCTGCGCCTCGCGCTTCGGGGGCCTGGTCGTCACCATCAGGCCCGCGATCAGGCCCGCCAGGAGCATGATCCCGGCGGCCCACCAGATGGCGACCGTGTAGCCGTGGACGACGCCCGCACGCGTGATCTCCGCCCGGTCGGCGGGGTTGGTGAGATGGGCCGCGATGTAGGCGGTGCTGCTGGTGGTGGCGATGGTGTTGAGCAGCGCCGTACCGATGGAACCGCCGACCTGCTGCGAGGTGTTGACGGTGGCCGAGGTGACACCGGCGTCCCACGGGGCGACTCCGGCGGTGGCCGTGGAGAACACCGGCATGAAGGTCAGGCCCATGCCGAGACCCATCAGGAGCAGCGCGGGCAGGATCTCGGTGGGGTAGGAGGAGTCCACCGTCAGCCGGGTGAGGATCACCATGCCGCCGGCGGCGAGGACCATGCCGGGGACCATCAGACCGCGTGGCGGCACCCGGTTCATCAGCCGCGCGGAGATCTGCGTGGAGCCGATGATGATCGCGAGGGTGAGGGGGAGGAAGGCGAGGCCCGTCTTCACGGGGGAGTAGCCGAGGATGACCTGCAGGTAGTAGGTCATGAACAGGAACAGGCCGAACATGCCGATGACGGCCAGAGCCATGGTCAGGAAGCAGCCGGCCCGGTTGCGGTCCTTGACGATGTGCAGGGGCAGGAGGGGGCTCGGCGCCCTGGTCTGCCACCACACGAACGCGGTGAGCAGGGCGAGGCCGCCCGCGAAGAGGGTCAGTACCAGCGGGTCGGTCCAGCCGCGCGGCTGGGCCTCGCTGAAGCCGTAGACGATCGCGACCAGGCCGCCGCAGCCCAGCACCGCACCGGGCACGTCGAGGCGTACGCCGGCGTGGCCCGGGCGGGCGTGCAGCAGCGACAGCGCGCCGAAGACGGCGACGATCGCGATCGGCACGTTCACGTACAGGCACCAGCGCCAGCCCAGGTACTCGGTGAGCAGCCCGCCCACGATGAACCCGATCGCGGCGCCGCTGCCGGCCAGGGCGCCGTAGATGCCGAAGGCCTTGCCGCGTTCCTTGGGGTCGGTGAACGTCGTCGTCAGCAGGGACAGGGCGGAGGGCGCGAGGAGGGCGGCGAAGGCGCCCTGGAGGGCGCGGGCGCCGAACAGCATCCCCGGGTTGACGGCGGCGCCGCCGAGCGCGGAGGCCGCGGCGAAGCCGATCAGCCCGATCACGAAGGTGCGTTTGCGGCCCACCAGGTCGGCGATCCGGCCGCCGAGCAGCAGCAGGCCGCCGAAGGCGAGGGTGTAGGCGGTGATGACCCTCCCCCACTGCCTTAAGGGCGTGGGAGGTGCCCCCAGCGGTTGGCGTCCGACATGCCCAGGTCATGCTGGGCGGAGGGGAGCGCGATGTTCACGATCGTCGCGTCCAGGACGACCATCAGCTGGGCGAGCGCGATGATCACCAGGCCCCACCAGCGGCGGGGGTCGGGCTCGTCCGCTGTCGTCGAGGGTTCACCTGTCCGGGTGACACTCATTCGCCCAGAAGACCATGGATCCTGACGTATTGCATCCCCTTGTGTGAAGTTCGGCGGCCGGTGGCCGGCCATGGCTCCAGCACCACGATCGGGGCGCTGTCAGTGGTGGGGTGCAGGATGGGGGCATGGCGAGAAGAGCGAGCGGCGGGACGGGTGTCGGGAAGGGTGTGAAGGGGGCGCGGCGGCCCGAGGTGAGACTTCCGCCGCTCGAGCCGTACACCGGCGGGGAGCTGGAGCCCGACGGGGACTACGACGGGGTGGAGTTCCGGGAGGCCGACCTGGCCGGGCAGGACGGCGGGGGCGCCCGCTTCATGGACTGCGCCCTGACGGAGTGCGTGCTGGACGGCACGAGACTCAGAGGCGCCCGCGTCCTCGACTCGGTGCTCACCGGCGTCCGCGGCGTCGGCACCGACCTCGCGGACGCGAACCTGCGCGATGTCCAGCTGCTCGACGCCCGGCTCGGTGGTACGCAGATGTTCGGCGCCGTACTGGAGCGGGTGCTGATCCGCGGCGGGAAGATCGACTTCCTGAATCTCCGGCAGGCGAAGCTGCGGGACGTCGTGTTCCAGGGCTGCGTGCTGGTCGAACCAGACTTCGGCGGGGCCCGGCTGGAGCGGGTGGAGTTCGTGGACAGCGCGGTGAAGGCGGCGGACTTCACCGCGGCGACCCTGACGGACGTCGATCTGCGCGGAGCGGCGGAGCTCGGCATCGCGGCGGGCCTCGACCGGCTGGCGGGCGCGGTGATCAGCACCGGGCAACTACTGGACCTGGCACCGGTGCTGGCGGCACAGCTCGGGATCAGGGTGGAGGGCTGAGGCGCCCTAACCGAGTCTCGGGAAGCGGGCCTGGAGGGTCCAGATCGTCGGGTTCTCGCCCAGGTCCTCGTGCAGGTCGGTCAGGTCGGCGAGGAGGTCGTGGAGGAAGTCGCGGGACTCGCGGCGCAGTTCGGCGTGGGAGAAGGTGAGCGGGGGCTCCTCGGCCTGCATCCAGTCGGCCTCGATGTCCACCCAGCCGAAGCGGCGCTCGAAGAGCATGCGGTCGGTGGACTCGGTGAAGTCGAGTTCGGCGTACTGGGGGCGGGAGGCGCGGGAGCCCGCCGGGTCCTGGTCGATGCGCTCCACGATGTCGCACAGCGCCCACGCGAAGTCCAGCACCGGCACCCATCCCCAGGCTGTGGACAGCTCCCGGTCCGCCTTGGTGTCGGCGAGGTAGACGTCACCACAGAACAGGTCGTGGCGCAGGGCGCGGGAGTCGGCCCGGCGGTAGTCCGTCTGCGGTGGGTCCGGGAAGCGGTTGGAGAGGGCGTAACCGATGTCGAGCACGAGGGTGATGGTGTCATGCCCTCGTAGGATCGTGGACGTGTCCCGATTCGCACGTTCCGTCTGCTGTCTGGCGTTTTTCCTCGCGGCCTGCTCGGGCACCGGCGTACGGGAGACCGGAGGACCGGCCGGCGCCGGCGACCCGTACTTCCCGAAGTCGGGCAACGGCGGCTACGACGTCTCGCACTACGGCCTGACCCTCGCCTACACCCCCGCGGGCAACCGCCTCACCGGACAGGCGACGGTCACCGCCCGCGCCGAACAGGCCCTGACCTCCTTCCACCTGGACCTCGAGGGCCTCGACGTCACGCGGGTCACCGTCGACGGCCGCCGGGCCCGATGGAGCCGCGGCGGCCAGGAACTGAAGGTCGAACCGAGCGAAGCCCTCCGCCCGGGAGAGACCTTCCACGTCACCGTCGCCTACTCCGGCACCCCGCGGACGATCACCGACCCGGACGGCTCGGAGGAGGGCTGGCTGCGCACGGCGGACGGCGCGCTGGCGCTCGGTGAACCGACCGGTTCCATGGCCTGGTTCCCCGGCAGCCACCACCCCTCCGACAAGGCGTCGTACGACATCGCGGTGACCGTCCCGAAGGGCCTGACGGCGGTCTCGAACGGCGAGCTGCGCGGCGAGCGGACGACGGGAGACCGCACGACCTTCACCTGGCACACCGCCGAGCCGATGGCGAGCCACGCCGCGACCCTGGCGATCGGCCGGTACGAGGTCACCCGCTCGACCCTGCGGTCCGGCCTGCCGGTGTACACGGCGGTCGACCCCACGCAGGCCGCGCCGGGCCGCGAGGCACTGGCCCGGCTCCCCGAGGTGATGGAGTGGGCGCAGCACAACTTCGGCCGGTACCCCTTCGCCTCCACCGGCGCGATCGTCGACCGCCCGGAGGACTCCGGCTACGCCCTGGAGACCCAGAACCGCCCGGTGTACCCCGGCGCCCCCGACACGGTCACCCTCGTCCACGAACTGGCCCACCAGTGGTTCGGCGACTCCGTCACGCCGAAGACCTGGCGGGACATGTGGCTGAACGAGGGCTTCGCGACATACGCCGAATGGCTGTGGACGGAGGACGAGGGCGGCGACACGGCGGAGCAGACGTTCACCGAGGTGTACGACCACGGCGAGGAGACGTACGACGACCTGTGGTCCTTCCCACCGGGCCGGCCCACCTCCGCCGCGCACATCTCCGACTCCCCCGTCTACCAGCGTGGCGCGATGGTGATCCACCGCATCCGCCGGACGGTCGGCGACGACCTCTTCCACGACATCGTCCGGGGCTGGACGGCGGAGCACCGCCACGGCAACGCGAGCACCGACGACTTCACGGCGTACGTGGAGCGGATGGCCCCGGACAAGGACTTCACGTCCCTCTGGGACGACTGGCTGTACGGGAAGGGAAGACCGCGGCGGCCGTAGGGGCGCCGTCCGGGCTCAGGCCCGCAGGCCGAGGTCGCTGCGCATCGCCGCGCGGGCCGCCCACACGGCCTGCCCGTGCCGGAGCCGGTGCTCCTGGAACGCGGGGGAGTCGAGGGGAGGCTCGCCGAGTGCGAGGATCTCGAGCAGCTCCCGCAGGGTCTCGTACACGCCCTCGATGACGTCGGACAGCTCCTGCGGGGCGCATATCAGCGCCGACTCGCGGACCTCGTCGCACCCCGAGGCGCGGAAGGCCTCCCGCACGGCGGCCTCCCGCCCGGCACCGGCCGGGGGGTGGCGGGCGGCCGCGTACATGTCCTCGTACGCCTGCCGGTACTTCGTCAGGCAGGTCACATAGATCTCCTTGCGTTCCTGCCGGGTGCGTTCGGCGAGGTCGCGGCGCCAGCGGACCCGGTCGGCGAGGAGGGTGGAGCCCACGCCGACGAGGGCGCCGAGGCCGGTGGCGGCCAGTGTGGTCCACTCCATGGCGGGCTCAGCCCTCCTCGCCGCGCCGGTCGAACTCGTCGAGCAGCCGGCCCAGGTGCGGCGGCCATACGAGCTCGGTGGTCGTGCGCAGCTCCTCCCGGCTCCACCAGCGCCAGCCGAGGATGCCGTCCGAGGCGTGTTCGGCGGCGAGATGCGGACCCGTGGGTTCGCGGTGCGGGCCGGGGGAGACGTAGATGTAGTCGTGCTGGCGGATGACGTGTCCGAAGCGGGTGAAGTCGTGGTCCCACAGGGTGAGGAACGGGCCGGGCGTCAGATCCGCCCACCCCGTTTCCTCGCGCAGCTCACGCCGGGCCCCCTCGCGCGAAGTCTCGCCCTCCTCCAGGCCGCCGCCGGGCAGCGCCCAGTGCGGGCCGGTGTCGTCGCTGTCGTACCGGAAGAGGAAGACCGCGCCGTCGGGGTCGAGGACGGCGACGCGGCCGGCGAGGCGGAGTCTCGGCAGCGGCTTGCGCAACACGGCGCAGGGACGGCCGAGTCGGAGATCCGGCCGGTGGCCGACGACCTCGTACCCGAGGGCGGTCCAGAAGGCGAGCCCCTTCGGGTTGGCGTCGAGAACGGCGAGCCGTACACCCGCACGACCGCTGTCCTGGAACCGGTCCTCGACGCTCTCGGCGATCCGCCGGCCGTGCCCCTGCCCGTGCTGACCCGCGTCGACCATCAGCAGCCCGATCCACGGGTCGGGGTCGGCGGGGTCGGGATGGCGGGCCAGCGTGATCACCACCCCGACGAGCCGCCCCTGGCTGCGCGCGAGCAGCACCTCGACCCCGGGGTTCGCGAGCTCCTCCGCCAGCGCCGTCGCCACCTGCTCCGGCCGGATGTCGTCCGGGTCCGGGAAGTCACCGCTGAGCGCCTGGAACTCGCGGTTGGAGGCGTAGAGTGCGGTGAGTTCGGTGAGGAGGGGGCCGGGGATGTCGTGGTCGGGGGTGAGGGGGAGGGGGGTCAGGATCATGGGGCGCAGGTTAGCCCGGCGGCTGCGGGGGACTCTCCGGAATTCGGTGGAGGTGAGGACCGGCCGGATGCTCTGATGGCGTGATGTGGACTGATGTGCCGGTGACGGTGGACCGCGGGGACTACCCGGACGCGGTCACCCCCTGGGAGGACGAGGACTGGCGGGCGGCGGCGCTCGGCTGGGCGGAGCGGGAGCTCGCCGCTCTGGGCCTGCGGGTGTCGGGTGAGCGGGCGGTGCGGCTGCGGCCGTGGTCCGTGCTCGTCCGGCTCCCGGTCGACGGACCGGTCGACGGGGCTGTCGACGGGGCGGGCCCGGTGTGGTTCAAGGCCAATCCGCCGGACAGCCGGTTCGAGGCGAGCCTCGGCGAGGCCTTGGCCGCGTGGGTGCCGGAACATGTCCAGGGTCCCCTCGCCGTGCGGGCCGACCGCGGCTGGGCCCTGCTGCCCGACGGGGGCCCGCTCTTCCGTGAACTGCTCGACCGCGGTGCCGCCGACGCGCGCGACTGGGAGAACATGCTGCGCCAGTACGCCGCGGTGCAGCGGATGCTGGTGCCGCACGTCGACGCGATCGAGGCGCTCGGAGTGCCGAGTGGGCGTACGGCCGATCTCCCCGCCCTCTTCGACCGGCTCCTCGACGGCAACGGCGTGCTCGGTGCCCGGGGGCGCGCCGAACTGCGGGCGCTGCGGCCCCGGCTGGTGGACTGGTGTGCGGAACTGGCCGCCACCGGGATCCCCGACTCGCTCGACCACTCCGACCTGCACGACGGCCAGATCTTCGCGCGCGAGCCGCTGGAGCGGTTCCTGTTCTTCGACTGGGGGGACGCGTCCGTCGCCCACCCCTTCACGAGCCTGCTGGTCACCAGCCGGATCGCCGCGCGGCGGTTCGGCGCCGACGTGCTGCCGCGGCTGCGGGACGCCTACCTCGAACCCTGGACGGACACCGGACTGTCGGCGGCCGAGCTGCGCCGGGCGGTCGTCCTGGCCACCCGCCTCGGCGCGGTCGGCCGGGCGGCGGCCTGGGGGCGGTCCTTCCCGGGGGCGGGCGGCGGCCCGGACGACTCCGCAGAGGGGGCCGCACGCTGGCTGCGCGAGGTGTTCACCGAGGAGCCGATCCACACGTGACCCGCGCGTCCCGCCCGGGTCGGCCCAGTCGAGTAGACCAGTCGTCCAGAGAATGTCGCGGTAGGCGTCCGACTGAGCTCGCGCGGAGCCCCCAGGGCTCCCCAAGGGGAACCGGGGGCTCCGGTGCGGAACGGGCGTCGGTCAGACGTTGACGCCGAAGTCCTGGGCGATGCCCACCAGACCCGAGGCGTAGCCCTGGCCCACCGCGCGGAACTTCCACTCCGCGCCGTTGCGGTAGAGCTCGCCGAAGACCATGGCCGTCTCGGTGGCCGCGTCCTCCGAGAGGTCGTAGCGGGCGATCTCGGCGCCGCCGGCCTGGTTGATGATGCGGATGTAGGCGTTGCGGACCTGGCCGAAGTTCTGCGAGCGGTTCTCCGCGTCGTAGATCGAGACCGGGAAGACGATCTTGTCGATGTCGGCCGGGAGGCCCGCCAGGTTGACGTTGATCGCCTCGTCGTCGCCCGCGCCCTCGCCGGTGCGGTTGTCGCCGGTGTGGACGATCGTGCTGTCCGGGGTCTGCTTGTTGTTGAAGAACACGAAGTGGGCGTCGGAGTAGACCTTGCCCTGGAGGTTGACCGCGATGGCCGAGGCGTCGAGGTCGAAGTCCGTGCCGGTGGTGGTGCGGACGTCCCAGCCGAGGCCCACGGTGACGGCGGTCAGGCCCGGAGCCTCCTTGGTGAGCGAGACGTTGCCACCCTTGGACAGGCTTACAGCCATGGTTGGGAGTCCTTCCCTCGGTGCGTACGGAGACGTACGTAGCTTCCTGCGGGCACGAAGCTACAGCTATCCCTATGAACGCAGGCAAGGGTGTCCAAGGTTCCCTTCGACTCCCCGTTTCTTTACTTTCTTTACCGAACGGGAAGGGCTGGTCGGCGATATTGGGGTGACGTGGACCGGTCAGGGGCGGGAACATGTACGGCATGTCCGGTCCCCATCTCATCCGCGGTTCCGTCGCCCTGCCCGAGGCGGAGCTCGTCTGGCGTTTCTCGCGGTCCTCGGGGCCCGGCGGGCAGCACGTCAACACCAGTGATTCCCAGGTGGAGCTGCGCTTCGACCTCGCCCGCACCGAGGCACTGCCCGAGGTGTGGAAGGCGCGGGCCCTCGAGCGCCTCGCGGGCCGCCTCGTCGACGGCGTCGTCAGCGTCCGCGCCTCCGAGCACCGCTCCCAGTGGCGCAACCGCGAGGCCGCCGCCGTACGCCTCGCCGCGCTCCTCGCGGAGGCCACCGCACCGCCGCCCAAGCCCCGCCGGCCGACCCGGATCCCCCGCGGGATCAACGAACGGCGGCTGCGGGAGAAGAAGCAGAGGTCCGAGACCAAGCGCGGCAGGACCGGACGCGACTGGTCCTGACGACGGCCCTTCCCCGGCGGACCCCGTCGCCTCGCACGTCACCCACCCGGATGTGACATTGGACGGCAGAGCCCGCGAGCGAGGAGACGCCCCATGGCCGTTCAGCAGGTGCAGCAGCAGGTCCGGCGCGTCGAGCTCGCCGCCGGGGACGTACGGCTCTCCGGGCTGCTCGCCCTGCCGCCGGGCCCCGACGTCACGCCGCGTGCCGTCGTCGTCGCCCTGCACGGGAGCGGGATGGCCGCCGGGTACTTCCACGGGCAGGCCGAGCCGTCCGTCTCGCTGCTCTCCCTCGCCGCCCGGGCCGGGTACGCCGCCCTCGCCCTGGACCGCCCCGGCTACGGCGTCTCCGCGCGCCTGCTGCCGCACGGGCTGGGCGTCGCCGAGCAGGCCCGGTGCGTGGGGGCGGCACTGCGCACGTACGCCGCCGAACGGGAGACGGGGGCCGGGTTCCTCCTCGTGGGCCACTCCATGGGCGGCAAGGTGGCGCTCAGCACGGCGGCCGCCTGGACCGAATCGACCGAATCAACCGATTCCACCGAATCGACCGAATCGACCGTGTCGGCGTTCTCGACCGTATCGACCGTATCGACCGAATCGGCGGTGTCGGCTGTGTCGACCGTCTCGGCGGTGTCGGCCGTCTCGAGCGTCTCGGCAGTCTCGTCCGTGTCGGCGGTCTCCTCCGTCTCGGCCGTCTCGGCGGTCTCGGTCGGGGAGGAGAGGCTCCTCGGGGTGGACGTCTCGGGGGTGGGCGCGCGCTGGGCCGTGCCGGTCGAACAGCTCGCCGCGCTCGGCCGCCGGCCCGATCCCAGGCTGCACTGGGGGCCGCTGACGCTGTACCCGCCGGACACCTTCCGGCTCGCGCGCGGTTTCGTCACGCCGGTCCCGCGCCGGGAGGCCGAGGAGATCCCCGACTGGCCCGGCCGGTACGCCGAGGTGGCCGGCCGGATCCGGGTCCCGGTGCGGTTCACCTTCGCCGAGTACGAGCGGCTGTGGGCCTGGGACCCCCCGGCCCTGCGGGAGCTGACGAGCGCCCTCACCGCCCCGCTGGTCCGGGTCGACCACGAGCCGGGGGCCGGCCACAACATCAGCCTCGGCCGCACCGCCCGCCGCCACCACCTGCGGCTGCTGGACTTCCTGGAGGAGTGCCGGGCCCGGGCGGAGGCCTGACGGTCAGTCCAGCGCCAGTACGCCCACCGCCTCGCCCTCCACCCGCTCCTCGGTCTTCCGGAAACCGAGCCCCAGATAGAAGTTCTCGGGGCCCTGTTCCCCCTCGTGCCAGGTGACCCACAGTTCTCTGCCGCCCCGGTCGCGCAGTTCGGCCGCGACCGATTCCACCGCGAAACGGCCGTAACCGCGGCCCTGCTCCCCGGCCGCGATGTTCAGCCGCCACAGGCCGGAGCGGATCACGGTGCCGTCGAGGTTCCAGTCGATGTCGAAAAAGGCCATGAGAAAACCGACGGGACGGTCGCCTTTCACGATCAGACGGGGCCAGGCGACACCCGGGTGCACGTACGCCTCCGCGAGAGACTTCACGACCGGTGCGACTGCGAATTCCTGCTCGGGGTGGACCTTGACGGCAAGGGCCGCGTCAATATTCGCCGGGGTGATTTCTTCGAGCCTGAGAGAAGTCCCCGACGCCGAAGTCGATGTCGTCGCCATCCGCGCAAAGTAAGGCGGGCGGTCGGCCGGGAGCCACTGAATTTCCGTCAATCCGACTTGCCGGTCCGAAGTTCAGCCCAACTGCCGGTACCTGCCGCGGAAATAGACCAGCGGGCCGCCTTCCTCGCTCGGCATCCGCGCCGTCAGCACCCGGCCGATCACCAGCGCGTGGTCGCCCGCCTCGATCCGCTGCTCGGTCCGGCACTCCAGGGTGCCCAGCGCGCCGCCCACCAGCGGCGCGCCGGTCGCCTCGCCGCGGACGTACGGGATGTCCTCGAACAGCAGCCGGTCGCTGAGCCGGCCCTTCATCGAGAAGCGGCCCGCGATGTGCCGCTGGCTCTCGGCGAGCACGGACACCGCCCACAGGGGCTGCTCGTCGAGCACGTCGTCCATGCGGGAGCCCGTGCGCAGGCTGACCAGCACCAGAGGCGGGTTCAGGGAGACCGAGAGGAAGGCCGTCGCCGTCATGCCGGCGTACTCGCCGGCCGGTGCCGTGGGGTCGTCCGGGTCCAGTGGCGGCTCCTGCGCGGTCACCAGGACCACACCGCCGGCCAGCCGGGACATGACCGCGCGGAACTCGTCGTTGCTCACGCCCACAGCATGCCCGGACGCGGCGGAAGAGGCGGGGGAGGGGGAGGGGAAGGGGGAGGTGTTCAGTACGTCGGAAGCCACGCCCGAAACGCTAGTGGCGACCTCGGGCGCACCGCATCGGGCTCCGGTCCGAGTAGGGTCTTAGGACCCGGAGTAGGACCGTGCCTAGGGCCGGGCGCGGGATCGTCGGCCGATTTTCTGTATGTCTGCTGTGTTCCGCGACCGCACAGGAGAAACGCAGAAACCCCACTCCGATGTTCACGTTTATCTGTGACTTGAGTCACAAGACGCATTAATTGTTGACCCTGTGTACCGAGTGGGCAGCGCGCTGTGATTCAGTGGCGGAGGTGTCACTAGGACATACGCAACGACTGGAACGACAGAAACGAACGTTACGCCGAAGACAACCCTTGATTCGCTGCGAAGTCTCGGGGGGAGGGCGAAGCATGGAGACCGAGTCGGAGCCGTACGTCCGCCTTGCGTCCCTGCGACAGCTGCACCAGGTCATGGCCGACATGAACACGGCCCGCAGCCTGGCCGACACACTGCAGACCGTCGCCGATGGTGTCGTCACCGCACTGGGCTATGAGCTCGCGTGCGTCAACCTGGTGCGCCCCGACGGGGATCTCGTCGTCGCCGCCTTCTCCGGGAACCCGGCCGCCGAGGCCCTGATCACCGGCCGGGTCGGCTCCCGCGAGTCCTGGGAGCGGCGCCTGAGCATGGGCGAGACCTGGGGCGACCTGATCTTCATACCCCACACCGAGGGCTGGATCCTCGACGACGACGACGTCCCGCAGTGGTACACCGACGGGCCCGCGCCCCGCTTCGAGGACGAGTGGCACCCCTCGGACCGGCTCTTCGCCCCCATGTACACCCCCGCCACGCCCGGCAGCGGAGGCGTCTGCGGCGAGCTGATAGGCGTCCTGTCCGTGGACCGGCCGCGCAACGGCCGACGGCCCGGCGCGTGGGGACGCGAGGCGCTCCAGATGTACGCGTTCCAGGCCGCCATCGCGATCAGCAACGCGCGTCTACGTGCGAACATGCAGCGGGCACTGGTCCGGCTCGAGCGCGACCAGCAGGCACTGCGCGCCAGCGAGGAATCCTTCCGGCAGGCCTTCGAGTACGCCCCCTCCGGCATGGCGATAGCCGAGATGGGCGGCGACCAGCACGGGCGGATCCTCAGGACCAACGACGCGCTGTGCCGCCTCCTCGGCCGGCCCGCGTCCGCGATGCGCCGCTACTCCTTCTCCGACCTCGTCCACCCCGAGGACATAGGCACCCTGCTCCGCACGTCGGCGGAGGGCGGCCGCGCCGAGCTCCGCCTCGGCCGCCGGGACGGGACGTACGTCTGGGTCTCCCTGCGCAACTCCGTCGTCGCCGACGCCGCCGACGGGCCCCGCTTCCTCCTCACCCACGTCGAGGACATCGAGGAGCGCAAGCGCCGCGAGCTCCAGCTCGCCCACCGCGCCTCGCACGACTCCCTCACCGGCCTGCCGAACTCCGCGGAACTGCGCTCGCGCCTGTCCGCCCGGATCTGCCCGCGCCCGCAGTCGGCCCACCCCGCCGCCGTCGACGCCATGGACCAGACGTACGGTCACGCCGCGTTCGACGCCAACGGCCACGGCTTCGACTACCGGCCCCCCGGCGCCGAGGTCTACGACGCCTACGACCACCATGTGCACACCGTCGCCCCCGAGGACGGCGCCCGCGACGACGGAGCCAAGGGGCTGGCGGTCCTCTTCTGCGACCTCGACGGCTTCAAGTCGATCAACGACCGGTTCGGGCACAACGCGGGCGACGCGGTCCTCATCGAGGTCGCCCGGCGCCTGTCGCGGGCCGTCCGGGACGGCGACACGGTCGCCCGGCTCGGCGGCGACGAGTTCGTGATCCTCGCCGACGGGCTCGGCCGCGCCGACGCCGCCGACCTCGCCGTACGGCTGCGCAACGAGATCATCCAGCCGATCCGCGCCGAGGGCCGGGCCGTCCGGGTGGGCGCCAGCTTCGGCATCGGATGGGCGCACTGCGGGATGACCGCCGACGAGGTGCTGAAGTCCGCCGACGAACGCATGTACGTCGAGAAACGATCTCGTCCCAAACAGCACAGACGTGCGGGATGAGGGCCTGCTCAGCCGCCTGATGCGATCCGAGTCACCTGTTTGGGGCAGCCGGAGCGGGTAGGCTCGACACTCCGATCCCGTATTGCATCAGCCCCGCACCTGTTGAGGAGTACGACGCCGATGACGCCCGGCAACAACGGCGCGAGTACGCCCGAGGACGACGACCCGTTCGGCTACCTCTACGCCGACGGCCAGGCCAACGGCGCCCAGCCGCCCTCCGGCGGTGGCTACGGCTACCCGAACTCGGTCAGCAGAGTGCGTGCCGTCGGTGAGCGCACCTACGGCGGCCAGCAGGCCGCCCAGCAGGCTCCCACGGCTCCCTACGGCCAGGTGCCGCAGCAGCAGGGCACCTTCGGCCAGCCGAACGCGAACTACGCGGCCCCGGAGACCTTCCCCGGCGGCGGGGGCCCCACCGGCCGTCAGCCGGTCCAGCGCGGTGGCGGCGGCCGTGGCCGCGGGCCCAACACCAAGGGGCTGCTGATCGGCGCGGTCGCCGTGGTCGCCGCCGTCGTGATCGGCATCGCGGTGGCCATGGCGAACGGCGACTCCGGCACCGACGACGACAAGCAGGCCGGCGGCCAGACCTCCGCCGCGCCCTCCACCTCCGCGAGCGCCTCGCCGAGCGCGTCGTCCACGGGCGAGGCGACCGAGTTCGAACAGCAGACGGTCGACGCGAAGGCCCTGAAACTGGACGGCGGCGCCTCGCTGGCCTCCGACGTCACGGGGGCGCAGGCGGACGGCGGCATCTACGTCAACAACCTGAACAACACGGGCGCGTCGGTGACCTGGACGGTCAACAGCATCCCCGAGGACGGCACGTACACCCTCTTCGCGCACTACAGCACGGCGGGTGAGGACCAGGCCATGACGCTCACCGTCAACGGCAAGGTCTTCGGCAGCAAGATCGGCCTGGACAACTACGCGCACGCCAAGGACGGCGACTTCACCAAGGGCTGGACCACGACCTACTCCTGGCCCACTCTCACCAAGGGCACGAACACGCTGTCGATCTCCTGCCAGGACGGCGACAAGTGCAACGTCCTGCTCGACCAGCTGTACCTGAAGGAGGGGCGGGTCACGAGCTGACCTCGGGTCTCAGGCCGCGGTGGCGTCCCCCGTCACCGTGATCCGGCCCAGTAGTTCCTCGTACACCGTCCGGTCGAACTCGCCCGCCACCTCGGACCGGACCGTCGCCGCTGCCAGGGCGACCGCGCGGGCCAGGCGGTCCGGCCAGGGGCGGCCCTCGACCAGGGCCGAGAGCAGACCGGCCGAGACCGAGTCGCCGGCGCCGGTCGGATTGCCGTGGATCCGGGCGGGCGGGGCGGCACGCCAGCGGCCCTCAGGGGTCGCGGCGATCAGTCCCTCGGGGCCGAGGGAGGCCACCACCGACTGGGCGCCGCGCCTGCGGGCGTCCTGAGTCGCCCTCAGCGGCTCGTGGGAGCCGGTCAGTTCGGCCAGTTCGTCGGAGTTCGGTTTGATGACGTCCGGGCGGGCGGCGACGCCCCGGCGCAGCGCCTCACCGCTCGTGTCCAGCAGTACGGGTACGTCCGCGGCGCGCGCCGTACGGACCAGGCCCGCGTACGCCCCCACCGGGACCCCCGGCGGCAGGCTGCCGCACAGGGCCACCGCGTCGGCGCCGGCGACCAGTTCGCCGTAGACCTTCAGGAAGGCGGACCACTCGGCGGGGGTGATCAGCGGGCCCGGTTCGTTGAGCTGGGTGGTGTCGCCGGAACTGGCGTCGACGACGGCGAGCGTGCGGCGGGTGGCCCCCGAGACCGGTACGAGCGCGTCGGTGACGCCGGTGAGGCGCTCCCGTACGATCCGGCCGGTCGCGCCGCCCGCGAAGCCGGTGACCGTCACCTCGTGGCCGAGGGCCGTCAGTACCCGGGCCACGTTCAGCCCCTTGCCGCCGGGGCGTTCCCACACGTCGGTCACGCGGTGGGTGGTGTGCGGGCGCAGGGCCGGGACACGGTACGTCACGTCGAGCGCGATGTTCAGTGTGACCGTGAGGATCACCTCGTCCGACCTCCCCCATGTCCGGAGGTCCGATCATGCCAAAAGGACGGTGACCGGCCCAGACCTCGGATCGGTCACCGTGCCTCGGGAGGGCGGTATTTCAGGCCGGCCGGGGATCAGACCGGTCGGGCTCCACGATCCACTCCCCCTTGCGCATCACGCCCTTGAGGTCGAAGTTCTCGTCCAGCAGAACGAGGTCGGCGTCCTTGCCGGGCTCCAGGGACCCCACCTGGTCGTACAGGCCCAGTACCCGGGCCGGGTTGGCGGACAGGGCGGCGACGGCGTCCTCGACCGGGAGGCCGTCGACGGTCACCGCGCGCTTGAAGGCACGGTCCTGAGTGAGCGTCGAACCCGCGATCGAACCGCCCTCCACCAGGCGGGCCACCCCCTCCAGGACCTCGACCTCCAGCGGGCCGAGCAGATAGCGGCCGTCGCCGATGCCGGCCGCGTCCATCGCGTCCGTGATGAACGCCACCCGCGCCGCGCCCGCGTGACGGAACGCCAGCTCCAGCGCGGCGGGGTGCAGATGAATGCCGTCGTTGATGAGCTCCACCGTGATCCGCTCGTCCTCCAGGAGGGCGGCGATCGGGCCGGGGGCGCGGTGGCCGAGCTGCGGCATCGCGTTGAAGAGGTGGGTGGCGACCGTGGCGCCCGCGTCGATGGCCGAAACCGTCTGCTCGTACGTCGCGTCCGTGTGCCCCACGGCGGCGATCACGCCGTGCTCCACGAGCAGCCGTACGGAGTCCAGGCCGCCGGGGAGTTCCGTCGCCAGGGTGACCATCCGCGCCTGGCCGCGCGCCGCGTCGATCAGCTTGCGCACGTCCGCCGGGTCCGGGGCGCGCAGCAGCGCCTCGGAGTGCGCGCCCTTGCGGCACGGCGAGATGAAGGGGCCTTCGAAGTGGATGCCGGCCAGGTCGCCCTGCTCGGTGAACTCGCTGAGCAGGCCGGCCTGGCGGACCAGGACGTCCATGTCGTTGGTGACGGTGGAGGCGACGAGGGTGGTGGTGCCGTGCGCGCGGTGGGTGTGGATCGCTTTCTGCACGTCCTCGGGCGGGCCGGAGAAGGAGGCTCCGCCGCCGCCGTGGTTGTGCAGGTCGACGAAGCCGGGGAGGAGCCAGCCGGAGAGGTCGACCACCTGGGCGTCGGCCGGAGCCTCGGCGGTGATGCGGGTGCCGTCGACGAACACCTTTCCGCCGGGGACGGTTCCGTTGGGCAGGACCACGTGCGCGCCGGAAAGGATCATGGGCGCTTTGCCGGTCGCGGGCTGCGGGCGGTGTGTGCCCTGTCGCGCCCCGCGGCGAAGCCGCAGATCAGCGCTGTCCCGCGCCCCTAGGGGCGTTGCCGTCACGCGGTTACCTCCGTACGGTCGGTTTGGTTGAGGAGATCCCAGGCCAGCAGTCCGGCGCCGAGGCAACCTGCCTCGTCGCCCAGGGCCGCCGGGACGATCTCCGGGAGTTTCTGGAAGGTGATCCGCCGCCGGACGGCGTCCCGCAGCGGTGTGAACAACGTTTCCCCCGCCTCCGCGAGCCCGCCGCCGATGACGAGCGTGCGCGGGTCCAGCAGGGTGAGGGCGGTGACCAGACCGTCGGCGAGGGCGTCCACGGCCCGTTGCCAGACCCGGACGGCGTTCGGGTCGCCGGACGCGACGGCCTTCGCGCAGTCCGCGGCGTCCGCCTCCGGGTCCCCGCACTCCGCCGCCCACGCCTCGCTGACCGCCGCCGCCGAGGCGAACCGCTCCAGACAGCCGTGCTGCCCGCAGGGACACGGGGTCCCGCCGGGCCGTACGACGATGTGGCCGATCTCGCCCGCGAAGCCGTGCGCGCCCGCCTCCACCCGGCCGTCGAGGCCGATCGCGCCGGCGATGCCGGTGCCCAGGGCGACGAAGAGGAACCGGTCGGCACCGGCGGCCGCGCCGATCCGGCCCTCGGCGAGCCCGCCGGTGCGCACGTCGTGGCCGAGTGCCACCGGCAGGCCGAGCGAGGCGGTGAGCAGGTCGCGCAGGGGTACGTCCCGCCAGCCCAGGTTGGCGGCGTAGGCGGCGATGCCGTGTGTCTCGTCCACGATGCCGGGTACGGCGACCCCGGCGGCGGCCGCGGGTGCGCCGAGGTACTCGGTGCCGTAGGCGCGCAGTTCGGCGGCGAAGTCGAGGATGGCGGCGACCACGGCGTCGGGGCCGCGCTCGCGGCCCGTGGCCCGGCGGGCCTGGTGCAGCAAGGTGCCGTCCGCACCGACCAGGGCGGCCTTCATCCCGGTGCCGCCCACGTCGAGGGCGATGACATGTCTCACGGGAACAGTGTGGCCCCATGACCCGCAAGAGGTCTAGTCCACTGCCGCGTCTTGGGGGTACGGTGCCGCCCCAGAGACCCACAAAAGGTCTAGTCCTCTTGTGTGGTGTAGACCTTATGGCGGAATACGGACCCATTGGTATGAACAATCAGTTGTCCATCATCCGGACAGCCAGTACAGGAGACGAAGCACGGTGCAGCGGCGGGCAGTCAGGTCAGGGACGAGGACGGGAACGATCGCGGGGGTGGCCGTACTGGGCATGACCGCGGTCCTCACCGGCTGCGGACTCACCGGGGGCTCCGACGACGTCACCCTGAGACTGGTCGCGGCCGACTACGGCGACAGCGCGGCCAACAGTTCCAAGAAGTACTGGGCGGACGTCGTCGACGCCTACGAGAAGAAACATCCGGACGTCACCGTCGACGTCACCGTCCTCTCCTGGAACGACGTCGACGCCAAGGTCAAGGAGATGGTCGACGCCGGAAACGCGCCCGACATGGCGCAGATCGGCTCGTACGCCGACTACGCGGCCGCCGACCAGCTGTACCGGACGAGCGACCTCCTCTCCATCCCCGTCGAGGCCGACTTCGTACGGCAGCTCGCCGAGGCGGGCAAGGTGCGGGGCGTGCAGTACGGCATGCCGTTCGCCTCCTCCACCCGGCTGCTCTTCTACAACAAGACCCTCTTCGCCAAGGCGGGCATCACCCCGCCCAGCACCTGGGCCGAGCTCGCCGAGGACGCCCGGGCGCTCAAGGCCGAAGGGGTGAAGTACCCCTACGCGCTGCCGCTCGGGCCCGAGGAGGCGCAGGCCGAGACCATGCAGTGGCTGATCAGCGGCGGGGGCGGCTACAACCAGACCGTCAGCAGCTACAGCATCGACTCCGTCCAGAACGTCGAGACGTTCACCTGGCTGAAGGACAAGCTGGTCGGCAAGGGCCTCACCGGGCCGGTCGCGCCGGGCAGGCTGAACCGGGCCGACGCCTTCGCCGCGTTCACCGCCGGTGAGGTGGGCATGCTCAACGGCCATCCGTCCCTGATGAAGGCGGCGGAGGAGAAGGGCGTGAAGTTCGGCATGGTGCCCATGCCCGGCATCGACGGGCCCAGCAAGGTCGCCATGGGCGTCGCCGACTGGATGACCGCCTTCCGGCGCGGCGGGCACGCCAAGGAGATCGGCCGGTTCCTCGACTTCGTCTACAGCGAGAAGAACGTCCTCGCCTTCTCCCGCGAGTACGACCTGCTGCCCGTCACCAGCTCCGCCTCCCAGGCCATGAGCGAGGACAAGGCGGACGCCGGGCTGCGGCCGTTCCTCGACGAACTCACGCTCTCCGAGCTGTATCCCGTGGGCCGGACCTCGTGGGCGCAGGTCAGCGCGGCCATCAAGAAACGGATCGGCGCCGCCGTGGCCCCGTCCGGCAACCCCGCCACGGTCCTGGAGAACCTGCAGTCGACAGCCACCACCGCGGAGATCGCCGCCAGGAGCTGAGGCTCTGTCGGTGCCCGGCGGTACGGTGCGGGAATGGAGGAACAGCTGGCCGCACGCGAGCGGAACATACTGGCGCTGGAGCGCCGGGGCTTCACCGGCCCCGGCGCGAAGGAACGCGCCATTCGCGAGGAACTCCACCTCTCCCCGGTCCGCTACTACCAGCTCCTGAACGCCCTCCTGGACGACCCGAGGGCCCTGGCCCATGATCCGGTGACGGTGAACAGGCTGAGAAGGGTGCGGGAGACACGGCGAGCGGATCGGTGAGGCGTGGTTATCGTCGCCCTATGGGCAACCACGTACCGACCACCGCAGCCGGACGCGCCGCACTCGAAGCCATCATCGACCAACCCTCCCGCACCCTCGTCGCCCTCGACTTCGACGGCACCCTCGCCCCGATCGTCGAGAACCCCGAGGACGCCCGGGCCCACCCCGAGGCCCTCCCCGCCCTCAGGGCCCTCGCCCCGAAGGTCGCCGCCGTCGCCGTGATCACGGGCCGCCCCGCCGAGGTGGCCGTCCACCACGGCGGCTTCGCGGGAGCCGAGGGCCTCGAGCATCTCGCCGTCCTCGGGCACTACGGTGCCGAGCGCTGGGACGCCCGCACGGGCAAGGTCACCGCACCGCCCCCGCACCCCGGCGTCGCCACCGCCCGCACCGAGCTGACCACCCTGCTCGAAGGCCGGGACCCCGGCATCTGGGTGGAGGAGAAGGGCGGCCGGGCCGTCGCCGTCCACACCCGCCGCGCCACCGAACCGCAGGCCGCCCTCGACGCCCTCCGCGAGCCCCTCACCGGCCTCGCCGCCCGGCACGGCCTGATCGTCGAACCCGGCCGGCTGGTCCTGGAGCTGCGTCCGCCCGGCATGGACAAGGGCGCCGCCCTGCTGGAGCACGTCCGCGAGACCGGCGCCCGCTCCGTCCTCTACGCGGGCGACGACCTCGGCGACCTCCCCGCGTTCGCCGCCGTCGGGAAACTCCGTTCCGACGGAGTGCCCGGCCTGCTGGTGTGCAGCGGCAGCGCGGAGGTCGGCGAACTGGCCGAACGCGCGGACCTCGTCGTCGACGGCCCCGCCGGGGTCGTGGGGCTGCTGCGGGAGCTGGCCGGTCAGCTCGGCTGAAGCTCCCGCAGGGCGGTCAGCTGTTCCAGGAACCACTGGGCCGGAGGCAGCGCGGTCGCGGCCGCCGCCAGCCGTTTGGCGCGGTCGGCGCGCTCCTCCGGCTTCATCGACAGGCCCTCGTGCAGGGCACGGGCGGTCTCCAGGATGTCGTACGGGTTGACGACGATCGCGTCCTCGCCCAGCTCCCAGTACGCCCCCGCCTCCCGCGACAGCACCAGCGCGCACCCCTCGTCGGAGACGACCGGGACCTCCTTGGCGACCAGGTTCATGCCATCCCGGACGGGGTTGACCAGGGCGACGTCCGCGAGGCGGTAGGCGGCGAGGGAGCGGGCGAAGTCGTCCTTGAGGTTCAGCAGGACCGGTGTCCAGCCCGGGGTGGCGAACCGTTCGTTGATCTCGTCCGACAGCCGCCGCACCTCCGCCATGTAGTCGCGGTAGACCGCGAGGTCCTGGCGGGACGGGTAGGCGAAGGCCACGTGCACGACCCGCTCGTGCCACTCGGGGTGGTCCTCGAGCAGCTGCCGGTAGGCCAGCAGGCCGCGCACGATGTTCTTCGACAGCTCGGTGCGGTCGACCCGGACGATCGTCTTCCGGCCCGCACCGCCGATCTCCTCCCGGAGGGCGGCCATGCGCTCCTCGACGTCCGGCCGGTGCGAGCGCTCCCGCAGGAAGTCGGCGTCGGCGCCGAGACCGTGCACGCCGATCAGGGTCTTTCCGGTGCCGCCGACGAACTCCGCGCAGCACGCGCCGAACGCGTCCGCCCACCGCCGGGTGAGGAAGCCCAGGCGGTCCGCGCCGAGCATGCCGCCGAGCAACTGCTCCCGGATGTCCCGGGGCAGCAGCCCGAAGTAGTCCGCCGGCGCCCACGGCGTGTGCGAGAAGTGCCCGATGCGCAGGTCGGGGCGGAGTTCGCGGAGCATCCCGGGAACCAGGCACAGGTGGTAGTCCTGCACCAGGACCGCCGCGCCCTCGGCCGCCTCCTCGGCGAGCGCCTCGGCGAAGGCGCGGTTGTAGGTCTCGTACGACGCCCACTGGCGGCGGAACTCCGTGTCGAAGACGGGTTCCAGCGGGGTCTGGTAGAGGAGGTGGTGGATGAACCACAGGACCGAGTTCGCGATGCCGTTGTAGGCGTCCTCGTGCACGTCGGCGGCGATGGGCAGCATGCGCACGCCCTCCTCGCCGACGCCGCGCGAGACCGCCTCCCGGTCGCCCTCGGACAGTGCCGAGCACACCCAGAGGGCGCCCGCTTCGGGGCCGATGGCCGACAGGCCGGAGACCAGCCCGCCGCCCCCGCGTTTCGCGTGCAGCGAGCCGTCCTCACCCACCGTGTAGGAGACCGGGCCCCGGTTCGACGCGACCAGCACCTGAGCACCCCGAGCAGCAACAGCGTCGTGCATGGAAGCCATACGCCTCAACCTAGCCCGGTCGGGAAACGCTCAAACGTACGGTCGCTCCCCGTGGACGGGCCGTATCCAGCCGTATCCAGCCGTATACGGCCCGCCCCCGGTGTTACGCGACGGATCACGCGACCTTGCGGGACTGGTACTCCGAGATCTCCGCCATCGGCGGCCGCTCCTCCGTGTCCACCGAGTAGGTGCGCGGTTCGAAACCGTCCGCGCCCCGCTCGAACTGGGTGAGGGAGGGGCGCACGAGGTGGCCGCGGGCCAGGCGGAGCTGGGCGGTGCGGTAGATTGCCGCGGCCATCCGGCCCAGGGCCTGGCCGTCCTGGTGGCGGTGCTTGCGCACGCCGACGTCGACCTGGGCGAGGGCGTCGAGGCCCACCAGGTGCAGGGCGTCGACCAGCATGCCCAGTTCGACGCCGTATCCGACGGGGAAGGGCAGCTGTTCCAGCAGGCTGCGGCGGGCCGCGTACTCACCGCCGAGCGGCTGCACGAAACCGGCCAGCTGCGGCCAGTGCAGGTTGAGCAGGGGCCGGGCCATGAGCTCGGTGACCCGCCCGCCCTGGCCGGCCGCGCCGCCGAGCGGACGGTCGTACATGCCCTTGACCAGGTCCACGCCCGGGTCGGTGAGCAGGGGGCCGACGATGCCCGAGACGAAGTCGGAGGAGAACTCCTTCAGATCGGCGTCGATGAAACAGACGACGTCCCCGGTCGTGACGAGCAGGGAGCGCCACAGGACCTCGCCCTTGCCGGGCACGGCGGGTATCCGGGGCAGGATCGCGTCGCGGTGGACGACCCGGGCGCCCGCGGCCGCCGCGACCTCACCCGTACGGTCGGTCGATCCCGAGTCGACGACGACGATCTCGTCGACGAGCGGGACCTGGTGCATGAGGTCGTGACGGATGATCGCGACGATGTCGCCGACCGTATCCTCCTCGTTCAGTGCGGGCAGGACCACCGACACCGACTGGCCCGTGGCACGCTTGGCCGCGAGTATCCGGTGGAGCGGGCGATCGGTCACGGACCAGGAGCGGGTGGCCAGCCAGCGCTCAGTTTCTTGAAGCACAGTCTGCGGCTCCTCACTGTCGTGATCACACCGGGTGCACGGCAGGTGACCGTGTGATCCATCTCGCGGTTCGGACGACTATCTCAACTGTCCTGGCCTTCGGTTACAGTCTTGAACAACGCGGATGACCATCGCATGTCCGGGGTCATCGGCGTTCATTTCAGATCAACAACCGCATACCGCTCATCCAGAGGGGCAGAGGGATACGGCCCGATGAAGCCCCGGCAACCCTCCAGCCGGTCTGACCACGTCGATGTGGTGAGGCTCCCGGCTAGGGAAGGTGCCAAATCCGTCTCACGGCGAGATGCGTCGTGAGGAAGATGAGGAGAAAGGGCCTCGCCTCACATGGCTGCGCAGACTGTTGCAAGCACCACCGACTCCACCGTGGACCTTGGTCCCGCCGCTGCTCTTTCCTGCCGCGAATGCGGTCACCGCGTCCCGCTCGGGCCGGTCTTCGCCTGCGAGGAGTGTTTCGGCCCGCTCGAGATCGCGTACGACTTCTCCGCCTACGAGACGGAGGAGCTCCGCAAGCGCATCGAGGCGGGACCCGCGAACATCTGGCGCTACGCGCCGCTGCTGCCCGTCCCGGCCGACGTGGCGGACAAGCCGAACATCAACCCGGGCTGGACCCAGCTGGTCCAGGCCGACAACCTGGCGCGCGAGCTCGGCGTCGAGGCCGGCAACCTCTTCGTGAAGGACGACTCCGGCAACCCGACCCACTCCTTCAAGGACCGGGTCGTCGCCCAGGCCATCGAGGCGGCGCGCGCCTTCGGCTTCACCACCCTGTCCTGCTCCTCCACCGGCAACCTGGCCGGCGCGGTGGGCGCCGCGGCGGCCCGCGCCGGCTTCCGCTCCTGCGTGTTCATCCCGCACGACCTGGAGCAGGGCAAGGTCGTCATGGCCGCGATCTACGGCGGAGAGCTCGTCGGCATCGAGGGCAACTACGACGACGTCAACCGCTTCTGCTCGGAGCTCATCGGCGACCCGGCGGGCGAGGGCTGGGGCTTCGTCAACGTCAACCTGCGGCCGTACTACGCGGAGGGGTCCAAGACCCTCGCGTACGAGATCTGCGAGCAGCTCGGCTGGCGGCTTCCCGACCAGCTGGTCGTCCCGATCGCCTCCGGCTCCCAGCTCACGAAGATCGACAAGGGTCTGCAGGAGCTGATCAAGCTGGGGCTCGTCGAGGACAAGCCGTACAAGATCTTCGGTGCGCAGGCGGAGGGCTGCTCCCCGGTGTCGGTGGCCTTCAAGGCCGGTCACGACGTGGTCCGCCCGCAGAAGCCGAACACCATCGCCAAGTCGCTGGCGATCGGCAACCCGGCCGACGGACCGTACGTCCTGGACATCGCGCGCCGCACGGGCGGCGCGGTGGAGGACGTGACGGACGAGCAGGTCGTCGACGCGATCAAGCTGCTGGCGCGGACGGAGGGCATCTTCGCCGAGACGGCGGGTGGCGTGACCGTGGGCGTGACCCGCAAGCTGATCGAGAACGGTCTGCTGGACCCGACGAAGACCACGGTCGTCCTCAACACGGGCGACGGCCTGAAGACCCTGGACGCGGTGGCAGGCACCGGCCTCACCGCGACCATCCGCCCCAACCTGGACTCTTTCCGAGAGGCTGGCCTCGCATGAGCGTGACCGTTCGCATCCCCACCATCCTGCGCACCTACACCGGCGGCCAGGCCGAGGTGACCGCCGAGGGCGCGACCCTCGGGGAGGTCATCTCCGATCTGGAGAAGAACCACACCGGTATCGCCGCCCGCGTTCTCGACGACCAGGGCAAGCTGCGCCGGTTCGTCAACGTGTACGTCAACGACGACGACGTCCGCTTCGAACAGGGACTGGAGACGGCCACCCCGGACGGCGCGGGTGTCTCCATCATTCCGGCCGTCGCCGGCGGATGCTGACCCACGTTCAGTACCGGCGAGTAGTACTCATTGGTAGTAACCGTCGGTAACAGTGATTACCGAGTGTTCATCGAATTGCCCCCTCCGTGAGAGAAGTGGAGGGGGCAATTCAGTGTGGTTGAGCGCGGTACAGTTGGGGAACCGGGTCGCGCGCCCTTGATCCGGAGCCTTTGATTTCTGCCCTGGCCCGACAAGAAGTAGCCAAAGTGTGTGTCTCTTGCGTGGCATTTGTGGCTTTTACGGGGCCCGACTTGCCCTGAATTCAGGCGAATTCTCGCCACATTCCGGATCGCGTGCGTCCAGAATTCTCGTCCGACTGACCTGTTGCAGACGGCAGTTGGACAGATACATTCAGCCGCGGTCGACGCGTTCCGGCGCACGCCCCCAACCAACTGGGGGGTGAGGTCTGACCCGGATCCGCGAAGTGTGGATCTGTGCAAGGGCCAGTAATAGGGGAGTTAGGCATGGCTCAGGGCACCGTCAAGTGGTTCAACGCGGAGAAGGGGTACGGCTTCATCGCGGTCGACGGTGGTGCGGATGTTTTCGTCCACTACAGCGCGATCCAGATGGACGGGTACCGCACCCTGGAAGAGGGTCAGCGGGTCGATTTCGAGATCTCGCAGGGCCAGAAGGGGCCGCAGGCGGACATGGTCCGGCTGGCGACCGGCTGAAGCACGCGCCGACTGACAGCGACGTTCTTCTGTTTCATCTTCGAAGGGCTCGTACCTCCCGGGGTACGGGCCCTTCGGCACGCCCGGACGGCCCACGCCCCGGACCCCTCATCGAGCCCGCTTCGCGGGCGCACCTTGCACTCGGGCATGCCGAGTGCTAATCATTGGCGTTAGCACTCTGAAGGTGAGAGTGACAAAGATGGACCGGGTCGGTGAGGCCCGCAGGCCAGGTGGGGCAAGGAACCACGGGGCATGCGAGCCGTCCGTCGCGGGCGCGGGCGCGGTCCGAAGGAATCACCCCCAGTCCTGGAGGGACCACTTCACATGGCCAAGATCATCGCGTTCGACGAGGAGGCGCGGCGCGGCCTCGAGCGCGGCATGAACCAGCTCGCGGACGCCGTGAAGGTGACGCTCGGCCCCAAGGGCCGCAACGTCGTCCTCGAGAAGAAGTGGGGCGCCCCCACGATCACCAACGACGGTGTTTCCATCGCCAAGGAGATCGAGCTCGAGGACCCGTACGAGAAGATCGGCGCCGAGCTGGTCAAGGAAGTCGCCAAGAAGACGGACGACGTCGCCGGTGACGGTACGACCACGGCGACCGTTCTCGCCCAGGCCCTGGTCAAGGAAGGCCTGCGCAACGTAGCCGCCGGCGCCAACCCGATGGCCCTCAAGCGCGGTATCGAGAAGGCCGTCGAGGCCGTCTCCGGTGCCCTGCTCGAGCAGGCGAAGGACGTCGAGACCAAGGAGCAGATCGCTTCCACGGCCTCCATCTCCGCCGCCGACACCCAGATCGGCGAGCTCATCGCCGAGGCCATGGACAAGGTCGGCAAGGAAGGCGTCATCACCGTCGAGGAGTCCCAGACCTTCGGTCTGGAGCTGGAGCTCACCGAGGGTATGCGCTTCGACAAGGGCTACATCTCGGCGTACTTCGCCACCGACATGGAGCGGATGGAGGCGTCGCTCGACGACCCGTACATCCTCATCGCCAACTCCAAGATCGGCAACGTCAAGGACCTGCTCCCGCTCCTCGAGAAGGTCATGCAGTCGGGCAAGCCGCTGCTGATCATCGCCGAGGACGTCGAGGGCGAGGCCCTGTCGACCCTGGTCGTCAACAAGATCCGCGGCACCTTCAAGTCCGTCGCGGTCAAGGCCCCGGGCTTCGGCGACCGCCGCAAGGCGATGCTGAACGACATCGCCATCCTCACCGGCGGCGAGGTCATCTCCGAGGAGGTCGGTCTCAAGCTCGAGAACACGACCCTCGACCTGCTGGGCAAGGCCCGCAAGGTCGTCATCACCAAGGACGAGACCACCATCGTCGACGGCGCCGGCTCCTCGGAGCAGGTCGCGGGCCGCGTGAACCAGATCCGCGCCGAGATCGAGAACAGCGACTCGGACTACGACCGCGAGAAGCTCCAGGAGCGCCTGGCCAAGCTCGCGGGCGGCGTGGCCGTCATCAAGGCCGGTGCCGCCACCGAGGTGGAGCTCAAGGAGCGCAAGCACCGCATCGAGGACGCCGTCCGCAACGCGAAGGCGGCCGTCGAGGAGGGCATCGTCGCCGGTGGTGGCGTGGCCCTGCTGCAGGCCTCCCAGGTCTTCGAGAAGCTGGAGCTCGAGGGTGACGAGGCGACCGGCGCCAACGCCGTGCGCATCGCGCTCGAGGCCCCGCTGAAGCAGATCGCCGTCAACGCCGGCCTCGAGGGCGGTGTCGTGGTGGAGAAGGTGCGCAACCTGACCCCGGGCCACGGCCTGAACGCCGCGACCGGCGAGTACGTCGACCTGGTCAAGGAAGGCATCATCGACCCGGCGAAGGTGACCCGCTCTGCCCTGCAGAACGCCGCCTCCATCGCCGCGCTCTTCCTCACCACCGAGGCCGTCATCGCCGACAAGCCGGAGAAGGCCGCGGCCCCGGCCGGCGGCGGCATGCCGGGCGGTGACATGGACTTCTGATCGACCCCGGTCGATCGACTGTCCTTCACACCGAGGGCGGTACCCCTGTTCCGACAGGGGTACCGCCCTCGGGCGTTTCCGGAGGCCTGCGACCGTCCCGCGGTCCGTTCCCCGAGCCCGGGAGGTCAGGGACGAGTCGTCTGTGTGAGGGGGACGCCGTGCTGGGCGGCGTACGTGCGCACCGCCTCCGGGAGCGGGAGCGGGGGCGTGTCGGTGACCGGGGCGAGTCGTGTCGTGCGGATGCGGACGAGGCCCTTGCGCCGGGTGCGGACCCACGGGGGTTTCCTGAAGCCGGTGGGGAGGGTCCGGCCCTCGGCGAGCAGCACGGCCACGAAGGTCTCCTTGCCGCGTGCTTCGATCGCCAGGGACCTGACGGCGGTCCAGGGCAGGACGACAGCGTTGTCCGGGGCGCCCAGCCCGATGCCCGCGTCGCCGAACGTGAGTCTGTGCCGGACGGTGCCGAACACGGCGACGAGCCGCAGGAGTGCGGCGACCGCGCAGACCGCGGCCACCAGTGTGACCATGGGCGGATAGCTCCCGACGAACACGGTCGCCAGGGCCGCCACGCCGGACACGGACAGGATCAGCCCGTTCCGCAGGACCAGGAGGGCGACGTGCCAGGGATTGTGCCGGTATCCGACCGGGGCCGGAGTCGGGGCCGGGGCGGAGGTCGGGGCCGACGTCGGACTCGGGGTCGAGGTCGAGGGCGTGGCCGTGGGAGTGGCCGTGGGCGTTGTGCCGGTCTGGGGTTCCGGTGTGGTGGTGGCGGAGTACGGGGCGAAGCCGGCCGTGTCGGCCATGGTCGGCGTATAGGGCGCCGCGGGGACGGCGGCGTCCGCGCACCGGTCCAGCAACTGTCGTGCCGTGGGCCGTTGCTCCGGATCCTTGCGCAGACACGCCTCGACGACGGGGCGCAGCGTCTCGGGTACGGCGGACAGGTCCGCCTCCTCGTGCAGCGCGCGGTACGTCATCGTGTCCAGCGTGCCCTGCCCGAACGCGCTGCCCCCGGCCGCCGCGACCAGCACGGCACCGAGGTTGAAGACGTCCGACGCCCCGGTGACCGTCGTGCCCCGCACCTGCTCCGGCGAGAGGAAACCGAGGGTTCCGATCATCAGGCCCGCGCTGGTCAGCATCTGCCCGTCCGTGATGCGGGCGATCCCGAAGTCCAGGACGCGCGGGCCGTCGTCGGCGAGCACGATGTTGCCCGGTTTCAGGTCGCGGTGCACCAGCCCGCACGAGTGGATCGCCACCAGTGCCTCCGCGAGGGCAGCGGCCAGCGTCCACAGCCGGGGTTCGTCCAGTCCGCCGCTCTTGTCGATCTCGTCGGCGAGCGTCGGACCCTTGATGTAGGCGCTGGCCATCCACGGCAGCGGCGCGTCGGGATCGGCGTCCACGATCGCGGCCGTATGGAAACCGCCGACCCTGCGGGCGGCCTCGACCTCCTTGCGGAAGCGGTCCCTGTACCGGGGGTCGGCCGCGTACTCGGGGCGGATCACCTTGATGGCGACGGCCCGCCCGGAGCGTGAGCGCGCGAGATAGACGGAGCCCATGCCTCCGCTGCCCAGCTCACGCTCTATCGCGTAGTCCCCGATACGTGCCCCGATCAAGGCGGCCCCTTTGGTGTTCCTGTGAAATGCCGGCCACGATCAACTTGCGTGACTGGCAGGGCAGTTCGTTCCTGACGGGGCGTACGTTACAGCGCGCGGCGGGTGTAGTAGGAGCCAACCGCGGGCTGGCCCGTGTAGTTGGGGCCGGCGTCGGGGTCCGCGCCGAGGTACCGGAAGGGCAGCCCCATGCCCCGTCCGCCCCGGAGGGTGAGCCGATGGTGCCGGGGGCTGTACTCGTACCCCGCCGCGCGCAGGGCCGACACCGCCGCCCTCCCCGCCGCCGATCCGTCGGCCCACCGCACCGAGTCGGGGTCGAAGTGCGCGGCGAGCAGACCGTCCGCGGTCAGCCAGGCGGCGGCGCGGGCGAGGAGCCCGAGCTGGTCGCCGACGTAGTGCAGGCCGTGGACGCAGGTGATCAGGTCGTAGGTCCGGGCCGGGGTCCAGGAGGAGACGGAGGTGATCACCTCCTGCATCGAGGCGGGGGCCGGCAGGGGAGCGAGGGGGCCCACCAGGTCGACGGCGGTGAGGACCGCGTCGTCGGGCAGGGCCGGGGCGGCCTCCCGCAGGGCGCGGCCCTCGCCGCTGCACAGGTCCAGCCACGAGGGGGCGGGGCGGCCCGCGAGGTGGGTCAGCGGGTCGATGCCCAGTTCACGGGCGTAGCTGTTCACCCCGGTGAGGCCGCGTTCGCGGTTCATCGTGTTGTTGGCGACTACGGGGGACCGTTCCAGGTCGACGGCCGTGACCAGCGCCCGCTGCTTCTTCATGCGGTCATTGTCCGACCCGGCGTCATGGCTCCGGCGTGTGCGGGATCACAGGGCGGGCCGGCCGGAGCCGGAATGTCCGGCGTGCGCGCGCGGGTTGAACGGATCACGCGTACTGAATGCATGTGCACATACCGCTTGGTCCCCTTCGCAAGGAGTTCCTTCGTGAGCGTCACCCCGCCCACCGCCTCCCGCGCCGCCGACATCCTCTCCCGGCCCGTCGCCATCAACGGTCTGACCGTGCCGAACCGCATCGCGATGGCGCCGATGACGCGCATGTTCTCGCCGGACGGGATCCCCGGCGAGGACGTCGTCTCGTACTACTCGCGGCGCGCGGCCGCCGGGGTCGGCCTCATCGTCACCGAGGGGACCTATGTCGGCCACGACTCCGCCGGGCAGAGCGACCGGGTGCCGCGGTTCCACGGGGCGGAGCAGCTCGCCGGGTGGGCGAAGGTCGCCGAAGGGGTGCACGCGGCGGGCGGCACGATCGTGCCGCAGCTGTGGCACATCGGGATGGTGCGCAAGGCGGGGGAGCCGCCCTTCGCCGACGCGCCCGCCGTGGGACCCTCCGGGATCCGCCTGGACGGCACCGAGGGCGAGGGTCACGCCATGACCCAGCGTGATCTGGACGACGTCATCGGCGCGTTCGCCGAGGCCGCGGCCGCCGCCGAGCGCATCGGCTTCGACGGCGTGGAGATCCACGGCGCCCACGGGTATCTGGTCGACCAGTTCCTCTGGGCGGGCACCAACCGCCGCACCGACGCCTACGGGGGCGACCCGGTGGCCCGTACCAAGTTCGCCGCCGAGATCGTCGCCGCCGTGCGCGAGACCGTCTCCCCGGAGTTCCCGGTCATCTTCCGCTACTCGCAGTGGAAGCAGGAGGCGTACGGCGCCCGGCTCGCCGAGTCGCCCGAGGAGCTGGATGCCGTCCTCGCCCCGATCGCCGCGGCCGGTGTCGACGCCTTCCACGCCTCCACCCGCCGTTACTGGCTCCCGGAGTTCGACGGCTCCGACCTCAACCTCGCGGGCTGGACGAAGAAGCTGACCGGCAGGCCCACCATCACCGTCGGCTCGGTCGGACTGGACGGCGACTTCATCAAGGGCTTCAAGGGGGAGGGCTCCCCGCTCAAGGGCATCGACGAGCTCCTCGACCGCCTGGAGCGCGACGAGTTCGACCTGGTCGCCGTCGGGCGTGCGCTGCTCCAGGACCCCGAGTGGGCCGCGAAGGTCCTCGCCGGCCGCACCCATGAGCTGAGGCCGTTCGACGCCGCCGCGCTCGGCAGTCTCAGCTGAGCCCGCATTCCCGGGCACGGCACGGGTATCGTCCGGGAGATGAGGATCCTTCATCTCTCGGACACCCATGTCCGGCGGACCGACGGCCCCGACCGGCACGGTGTCGACGCCACCGACTCCCTGCGGCTCATCCTCCGCGAGCTGCGTCATCTGCGGGACGTGGACGTCGTGGTCGTCACCGGTGATCTCGCCGACGACGGGTCGGTGGAGGCGTACACGACCGTACGGGAGCTGATCGGCGACTTCGCGCGCTCCCTCGACGCGCCCGTCCTCTACACCACCGGCAACCACGACGAGCGGGACGCGTTCGCGAAGGTGCTGGGCAGCGGGCACGCGGAGGCCGTTCTCGAGTTCCCCGGTGCGGAGCGGGCCGCCGTCAGCGTCCTCGGCGGCCTGCGGTTCGTCACCCTCGACTCGCTCGTGCCGGGGAAGGTGTACGGCCGGCTGGAAGCGGGCCAGCTCCAATGGCTGCGCGAGGTGTTGAGCACCCCCGCCGAACACGGCACCGTCCTCGCCTTCCACCACCCCCCGATCAGCCTCGGGGTGTCCGCCACCCAGCAGGTCTTCGGGCTCCGCGACCCCGGTGCGCTGGCGGAGGTGATCCGCGGGAGTGACGTCCGGGTCCTGCTGACCGGGCACTTCCATCTCCAGCTGTGCGGCTTCCTGGCGGAGGTGCCGGTGTGGGTGACGCCCGGGGTCGTCAACCGCATCGATCTGACCACCGCGCCCGGCACCGAGCGGGCGGTGCGGGGGGCGTCGGCGTCGCTGGTGGAGCTGGGCGGGGCGGGAGGGCCGATGTTCCACACCTTCCATGCGCGCGATCCGCGAGCCCACGAGACGGTCTACCAGCTGGACGAGGAGCGGACCCGGGAGCTCATCGAGCGGCACGGCTGAGTCGGATTTCGCTCTTTCCCCTGGTCAGGGCAGGTAGGGGCAGGTTGTGTCCAGATTTCACTTGCTTAACTCAATCAATCTGCATAAGCTTGCTTGAGTCAAGCAGTTCACTCCCTGTGCAACCGACGGAGGCCCTGTCATGTCCGACGCCCTTGCCCGACCCGCCGCGGCGGGAACATCCGCCCCGCCGAGGTCGAACGCCGTGGTGGCGGTGCTGGCCCTGGCCGGGATCGTCGTCGCTCTGATGCAGACCCTGGTCATCCCGATCGTCCCCGAACTGCCCAAGCTCCTGGACGCGCCCGCCTCCGACACCGCCTGGGCGGTCACCGCCACGCTGCTCGCCGCGGCCGTCGCCACCCCGGTGGTCGGCCGGCTCGGTGACATGGTCGGCAAGCGGCGGATGCTGTTGGTCAGCATCGTGATGCTGATCGCCGGCTCACTGGTCTGCGCCCTCGCCGACTCCCTCGTCCCGATGATCGCCGGCCGCGCCCTGCAGGGCCTCGCGGCCGCCGTGGTGCCGTTGGGCATCAGCATCCTGCGTGACACCGTCCCCGCCGACAAGCTCGCCGGTTCGACCGCGGTCATGAGCGCCTCCCTCGGTGTCGGCGGCGCGCTCGGTCTGCCCACCGCCGCGTTCATCGCGGACAACTGGGACTGGCACGTCCTCTTCTGGACCTCCGCCGCCCTCGGCGTCGTCTCCCTCCTCCTCGTCCTCGTGGTCGTCCCCGAGTCGAAGACCCGCACCGGCGGCCGCTTCGACCTCGTGGGTTCGCTCGGCCTCTCCGCCGGTCTGGTCGCCCTGCTGCTCGCCGTGTCCAAGGGCGCCGACTGGGGCTGGACCTCCGGTACGACGCTCGGTCTCGGTGCCGCCGCCGTCGTGATCCTGGCCGCGTGGGGCTGGTGGGAGCTGAAGGCCGAGCAGCCGCTGGTCGACCTGCGCACCACCGCGAAGGCGCAGGTCCTGTTCACCAACCTCGCCTCGATCGCCCTCGGCTTCTCGATGTTCGCGATGTCCCTGGTCCTGCCCCAGCTGATGCAGCTGCCCGAGCAGACCGGCTACGGCCTGGGCAAGTCGATGATGACCGTCGGCCTGGTGCTGGCCCCGCAGGGCTTCGTGATGATGGTCATGTCGGCCGTGTCCGCCCAGATCACCAAGGCCAAGGGCCCCAAGGTCACCCTGATGATCGGCGCGCTGATCGTCGCCGCCGGCTACGGGCTGAACATCCTGCTGATGAGCGAGGTCTGGCACCTCGTCCTGGTGTCCTGCGTCATCGGCGCCGGCGTCGGCTTCACCTACGGCGCGATGCCCGCCCTGATCATGGGCGCGGTCGACCCCTCCCAGACCGGCGCCGCGAACAGCCTCAACACCCTGATGCGGTCCCTGGGCACCTCCTTCGCCAGCGCCATCGCGGGCGTCATCCTCGCCCAGATGACCACCGACTTCGGCGGCTACGCCCTCCCCTCGGAGAACGGCTTCAAGGTCGTCATGGCGATCGGCGCGGGCGCGGCCCTCGTGGCCTTCCTGCTCGCCGGCTTCATCCCGAAGAACAAGCAGACCGCGGTCCAGCCGTCGGTCGCCGAAGAGGCCGAGGAGACCACGCCGGTCAAGGCGTGAGCGGCCGATCCACAGCCGTCGGAGGCGGCCGTCACCCACACGAGGGGTGACGGCCGCCTCCGGCACTTTCCCCGGGCACCGCCCGTTCCACGGACAGCCCCCCACTTCAGGAGTGATCGATGACGACAGCAGATGACGCCGGCCTCGTCGTACGCACCGCCGCCGGAGCCGTCCGCGGCCGCCGCGAAAGCGGTCTGACGGTCTTTCGGGGCATCCCGTTCGCCGCACCCCCGGTGGGCGAGGCCCGCTTCCAGGCGCCGCGCCCGCCCCACTCGTGGGACGGCACACGGGAGGCGTACGCCTTCGGCCCCCCGCCCCCGCAGGAAGCCGGCATCCAGGGCCGCACAGGCATCGTCGACGCCCCGGCCGGCGACGACTGGCTGACGGTGAACGTCTGGACCCCCGAGGCCGACAGCCGGTCCGCCCGCCCCGTGATGGTGTGGATCTACGGCGGTGCCTACAAACTCGGCCACTCCGGCAGCCCGGGCTACGACGCGCAGCACCTGGCCCGCGCCGGGGACCTCGTCGTCGTCACGCTCAACTACCGCGTCGGGATGGAGGGTTTCGCCCGGATCGAGGGGGCGCCCGCGAACCGGGGGCTGCTGGACCAGGTGGCGGCCCTGGAGTGGGTGCGGGACAACATCGCCGCGTTCGGCGGCGACCCCGGCCAGGTCACGGTCTTCGGCGAGTCGGCGGGCGCCGGTTCAGTGGCGTCGCTGCTGGCGATGCCGGCCGCGCGCGGGCTGTTCGGGCGGGCGATCGCGCAGAGCGTGCCCGGCACCTTCTTCTCCGACGAACTGGCCCGTGACCTCGCCGCCGCGATGGCCGCGGAGGCGGGACTGCGCCCCACGGCCGCGGACCTGGCGACGGTGGATCCGCGGACCCTGCCCGAGGCGGGGGCCGCGCTGGGCGCGAAGATGGGGCAGCGGGTGGACCGCTGGGGCCGGGTGGCGCCGACGGTCACCCCGTTCTCACCCGTGGTCGACGGCGAGGTGCTGCCGACGACACCCTGGCAGGCGCTGGCGGCGGGCGCGGCCCGGGACATCGACCTGGTCGTGGGGCACAACGCCCAGGAGTTCCGGCTGTTCATGACCCTGGGCGACCTGCGGCCCAAGGTGACGGAGGAACAGGCCTCGGCGGTCCTGCGGCTGTTCGCCCCGGGCGGGGAGGCCGGCGAGCGCGCCTACCGGCAGGCCTTCCCGGACGCGGGACCGGCCGACCTGTTCGAACAGGTCCAGTCGGACTGGCTGTTCCACATACCGTCCCTGCGCCTGGCGGAGGCCCAGGTTGCGGGCGGCGGCCGGGCCCATGTCTACGAACTGACCTGGCCCGCCCCCGGCATGGGCGGCGCCCTGGGCGCCTGCCACGGCCTGGACATCCCCCTGCTGTTCGGCACCTACCAGGCGGACCTGGGGAACCTGCTGTTCGCGGGCGCCGAGGTGACCGCCGAGGCCCGGTCGCTGACCGCGCAGTTCCAGACGGCGTGGACGTCCTTCGCCCGCACCGGCGACCCGGGCTGGCCGGTGTACGACGCGGACCGGCGTCTCGTACGGGTACTGGACACGGAGCCGAAGACGGCCCCGTACCCGGAGGAGAGCTCCCGCCGCCTCTGGGAGGGCCGGGAGTTCCCGCCGCTGCCGCTGCTCGGGGACGACACCGCCGGCAGGTGATCGCCTGAACCTTTCCGGTCACAGCCCTCAGAGATTCCCGAGGGGCTCGATGTCGACCTTCACGGGGGTGCCCCAGATGCGCAGGACCTCGTAGTCGGTGAACTCGTGCACCAGGCGGTAGGCCATGGCGGGGCGGGAGCCCCGGCGCAGGGCGGCGAGGTAGAGCTCGGCCTCGCGGCGGTCCCGCCTCGGGGTGCCGCACAGCTGCCACTCCTGGCCGTTCCACAGCTCCGGCAGCCAGCGCTGCTGGGGCTGAGGCCGGTCGCCGCGGGTGCCGTAGCGGGAAGGGGCGGGGGAGGTGTGCGGGCCCTGCGGGGGCGGGCCGTTGAACTCGGCCCGCCGGGCCGCCCGGCGCCGTGTCTCGCACAGCAGGCACAGGTCGGGGGCGGCCTCGTCGACCGGTCCGTTCGGATGCTCGGCGCAGCGGGTGGTGGGCGCGGCGCTGGTCACGCCCTCGTCGAGCAGCTCCAGCGCCCGCCGCAGATCGGCCTTGACCTCGTGCAGCCGCGCGTCGGGCGTGTCGGCGTCGAGTGCCTCGCCGTGCTCCCCGACCAGCCGGAGAGCACGGCCCAGAGCGGTGAGCTGGGCGTGGTTCATGGGACCCAGGGTAGGGGCGCGCGCCGCGGACGGTGGCTCTCGGTCAACCAGGACTAGCCCGACCCGCGCCGCGCCAGGCACCGGACTGGGACGCCGGCCACGGTGCCGGTCCGGACCCGGGCGACTTCGTCAGCTGGATCGCGAAGGTGCCGGGGCGCCGGAGGCGGAAGGAGCGGCGGCGGCCGGGACAGCGGCGGCTGCGGCCTTCACACGGTCGGTGACGCCGAAGGCGTACGTCGCCGCGAAGCCCACCGCGTACCCCGTCAGCAGCCCGCCCGCGTAGATCGCCGCCGTCGTGCCCAGCCCCCTGTTGCCCGCCAGCAGGGGGAACAGGGCCCAGCCGGACGGCCCGATCGCCGTCGCGCCCACCCGGTCGCCGAGCATCGCGAAGAACCCGACGAACGCTCCGCCGGCCGCGCCTCCCGCGCAGGCGGTGAGGAAGGGGCGGCCGAGCGGCAGCGAGACGCCGTACACGAGGGGTTCGCCGACGCCGAGCAGACCGGCCGGGAGCGCCGATCTGATCGTCGTACGGAGCGAGGTGTGGTGGCGCAGCCGGACGTAGACCGCGACCGCCGCACCCACCTGGCCCGCGCCCGCCATGGCCAGGACCGGCAGCAGGACCGTGTAGCCCTGTTGCTCGATGAGCGTGGCGTGGACGGGGATCAGGGCCTGATGCAGCCCCAGCATCACCAGCGGCAGGAAGAGACCGCCCAGGACCAGTCCGGCGAAGGCGCCCGTCGTCGCCAGCAGCCAGTTCGCCGCCGTACCGATCGCGGCGGACACCGCGCCGGCCGCGTACATGATCCCGTACAGCGTGCCCAGGCCCGCGACGAGGACGGTCACGGCCGGGGTGAACAGGACGTCCAGGGCGTCCGGCACCCTGCCCCGGCACCACCGCTCCACCCGCGCCGCCAGCAGCGCCGCCGTCAGCGCGCCGAGCACCCCGCCCTGGCCGGGGGAGAGGTGCACCCCGAACGCGGTCACCTTCGCGACCCCGGGATACACGACGATCGCCGCGACCGCACCGCCCAGCACCGGCGTACCGCCGAACTCTCCGGCCGTGTTGTATCCGACGAACACCGCGATCAGCGCCATGAAGGCCGCGGCGACGGCCGTCAGCGCCGGGGTCAGACCGGGCAGCAGGCCGGCGTTGAGGAGCAGGCCGTTGACACCGGCGAGGATGCCGCAGCCGATGAGCGCGGGGATCAGCGGGACGAAGACCGCGGCGAGCCGCCGCAGGGCGGCCCTGGCCGGGCCCGCGTCGCGCCGGCCGCGCGCCTCCCGCTCCTCGGCGCCCGGTGCGGCGAGCGGGTCCGCGGCCGTCAGCTTCCCGAACTCCTCCGTCACCCGCCCGACCACGCCCGGTCCCAGCACCACCTGACAGGTGCCGCCGTCCAGGACGAGCCCGAGCACGCCGGGCAGCGCCCGCAGTGGCCGCTCGTCGACCCGGGAGGGATCGGCCAGGCCCAGCCGCAGCCGGGTCATGCAGTGCGCGACGGAGGTGACGTTGGCGGGGCCGCCGACCAGGGGGAGGAGTGCGGCGGCCAGAGCGTTCGCGGGCGAGGTGCCGTTCGGGGGAGAGGTGTCCACCCGCCGAGCGTGCGGCTCAGCGGGCCGCCGCGGCGAGCGCGGCACGCAGATGACCGCCGGACTCCTCCAGAAGGCGGGCGGCCGACAGCCCGTCCACCCCGGCCAGCAGCACCAGGATGGCGTGCTTGACCTCGCCGTCGGTGGCCGCGAGCGCCGCCTCGATCTCCTCCTCGTCCGCCCCGGTCGCCAGCGAGACGATCCGCCGGGACCGGGCCCGCAGCTTCTCGTTCGAGGCACGGACGTCGACCATCAGGTTTCCGTACGTTTTGCCCAGCCGGACCATAGTGATCGTCGACAGCATGTTCAGCACCAGCTTCTGCGCGGTGCCCGCCTTCAGCCGGGTCGAGCCGGTGAGCAGCTCCGGGCCGACCACGACCTCGATGCCGTGCTCGGCGGCGGCCGCCAGCGCGCTGCCCCGGTTGCAGGCCAGCCCCACGGTCAGAGCACCCCGGGCACGGGCGTACTCCACCGCGCCGACCGCGTACGGTGTGCGCCCGGACGCGGAGACGCCGACCACCGAGTCGTCAGCGGTGAGGGCGAGGCCCTCCAGATCGCGGACGGCCAGTTCCGGGGAGTCCTCGGCACCCTCGACGGAGGTGACCATCGCCTCCGGCCCGCCCGCGATGACCCCGACGACCTGCCCGGGGGTGGTGTTGAAGGTCGGCGGACACTCCGAGGCGTCGAGCACCCCGAGCCGCCCGGCGGTCCCGGCCCCCGCGTAGACCAGCCGCCCACCGCGCGCCATCCGCTCCGCGACGGCGTCGATGGCGGCGGCGATCCGGGGCAGCTGCGCGGCGACGGCGGCGGGCACACCGGCGTCCTCGCCGTTCATGAGCCGGGCGAGATCGAGCGTGGGCAGCCGGTCGATGTCGGCGAGTTCGGGCCGGAAGGCTTCGGTGGTGAGCGAGTCCAGCTGGGCACGCAGATCGTCGGAAGGGGAGGTGGAGGCCATGGGAGACGGTTCTTTCTGATGCGGGTCTTTCCGATACCGGTCTTTCTGCGACGGGCCGGTGCGACACCTTTACCTGTGCCGGTGCGCCAACGCCTCGTACGACGCGGCCAGCGCCGGCCCGGCCCGCTCGTACGTACGCTGGGCCACCCCCACGAACAGACAGTCCACCACCAGCAACTGCCCGGTCCGCGAGGACATCGCCGCCGGCCGCAGCTCGCTCTCCCGCGCGCTCGACGTCGTCAGCACGTGATCGGCGTACTGGGTCACCGCACTCGCAGGGCGGCCGGTGATCGCCACCGTCGTCGCCCCCCGCTCGAACGCCACCCGCAGCGGCTCGATGACGTCACCCGTTGACCCCGAGTGGGTGATCGCGACCGCCACGTCCCCCGCCCGCAGTTGCACCGCGTTGGTCACCGCCAGGTGGGTGTCGCTGTGGGCGTGCGCCGTGAGCCCGATCCGCAGCAGCTTCTGGACGAGGTCCTGGGCGACAAGACCGGACGCGCCGACGCCGTACACGTCGACCCGGCGCGCGGCCGCCGCCGCGGTGACCGCCGCATCGAGCGCCGCGGTGTCGAGACCGGCGGCGGTGTCGGCGAGGGTCTGCCGCTCGTCGTGGGCGAGCTTGGCGACGACGTCCGCGAGGGAGTCGTCGACGGCGATGTCGGTGGTCAGGGCGGGCGCGCGGCCGGACTGCTGCTGGGCGGCGAGCCCGGCGAGGGCGAGCCGCAGGCCCCGGTAGCCGGGATAGCCGAGGAGACGGGCGGTGCGCACGACGGTCGCCTCGCTCGTGCCGGTGCGTTCGGCGAGGCCGGTGACGGTGAGTGCGGCGCAGCCCGCGGGGTCGTGCGCGACGGCCTCGGCGACGCGCTGCATGGAGCGGGTCATGGAGGGGGCGAGGGTGCGGACCTTGGCGGCGAGGGCGGCGGGCGCGGGGCCGGGGCCGGGGCCCGGGCTGAAACTTTCCTTCACGTCACGGGGCACGTACGAAAGGTATTTTCGGCTCGGACCGCGGTCAAGGATGCGCACAATGGGTGCATGGATCCCTCCCACGACCCCTCCCACGACCCTTCCGACGACTCCTCCCACAGCCCGTCCAGCGACCTCTCCGACGCGTCCCCGGGCCGCTCCGTCAGCCCTCTGGAACAGGCGTTGCACGCCGCGCGCGCCCTCGTGCTCGCCGATCTCGCCGCGGGTGACGTGGCCGTGGCGGACGTGGTGTCGATGGTGGAGGACTCCGTCGTGCAGCGCCGCTGGTGGGTGGAACAGTGGCCGGAGGGCGCGCCCTACGTGGCCGGGCTGGTGGCGCAGGACGTGCAGGACGCGCTCCTCGAACGCCACGGGCGCTGGCCGCTGTGCCCGGTCTGCGGCTCGGGCGATCCGCACGCCCTGGACGTCGAGCCCGAGCTCGGCCCCGACCCGCACTGGGTGTGCCACAAGGCGGGCGTGAAGGTCGCGGCGGTGGGCACGCTGGGCTCCGCCACGGGCGGGACCCCGTCGTCGTGAGGCAGCCGTGACGATCTACATCGATCCGCCGGACTGGCCGGGCCACGGCCGGCTCTGGTCCCACCTCGTCAGCGATGTCTCGTACGAGGAACTGCACCGGTTCGCCGAGGAGTTGGGGGTGCCCCGGCGGGCCTTCGAACGGGACCACTACGACGTCCCCTCGCATCGTTACGGCGAGGTGGTGGCCGCCGGAGCGGTCGAGGTCAGCAGCCGTGAGGTGGTGCGGCTGCTGCTGGGCGCCGGTCTGCGCAGACGCAAGGGGAGCGTCGAGCCCGGCCGGTGAGCGCGGGCTCAGCCGCGCAGCTCGTAGGCGTACTCGCCCTCGCCGTCCCAGACCCGGACGAACCCGGTCCGCTCGAGTACGGCCCGGGAGGCGGCGTTGTCGTGGGCGACGGTGGCGAACAGGCGTCGCACGTCGTCCCGGGCGAGGGCCCAGCCGGCCAGCGCGCGCAGCGCCTCGGTCGCGTAGCCGTGGCCGCGGGCGGCCGGGACCAGGTCGTAGCCGATCTCGGTGCGGCCGTCCTCGTCGGGGGCGGAGTGGAAGCCCATGCTGCCGATCGCCCGCCGGTCCTCCCGCCGGACGAGCACGTAGAGGCCGAACCGCGGCCGCAGTACGCCCTTTTCGTGGGCCCGCAGCACCATCCCGGCGGCCTCCCGGGTGCCCGCGTACGGGCCGTCGCCGAGCCAGTCGAACCCGCCGTCGCCGGTCCGCAGCGCGGCGAGGGCCTGGGGGCCGGCGGCTTCGAGGGTGAGGCGGTCGGTGGGGATGCCGGAAGGCTTCACGAGGCCAGCAGCTCCAGCTCGCCCCGCAGGTTGAACCGTGCGGTCGCCTCCCACTCCGCCTGCCCGTAGGGCGTTCTGAACAGTCTCGGCAGGTCGAGGAGCCGGCGCAGGATCGCGGCGCGGCCGGCGCGGAAGGCGTCGCTCGGGACGAAGTGGTACTCCTCGCGGACGGCGGCGGTGTAGGCGGCGTACACGGAGGGCGGCGCGGCGAGGATCGCGAGGTCGGCGTCGCACAGGACCTGGCCGTCGCGGTCGTCGTCGGCCGGGTCGTGGGTGACCGTGAGCCGGACCAGCCGGGCCACCTCGGCGGTCCGCTCCCCGGGCACCCCCGCCTCGGCCAGGGCGCGTTCGGCGAGCCGGGCGGAGCGCTCCTCGTTCTCGGAGCGGTCGGGGGCGTAGACGGCGTCGTGGAACCAGGCGGCGAGGCGTACTGCGGCCGGGTCGTCGGCGTGCTCCCGGAGGACGTCGATGTGGTCGAGGACCGCGGTGAGGTGGGTGAGCGTGTGGTAGCGGCGCTGCGGTTCCCGCCAGCGGGCGATGAGGTCGTCGGCGTAGCGCGCGGGGTCGGGGCGGTCGCCGTGGCCGCCGGGGCCCCGGGCTGCCTCCAGGGCGTGGGTGAAGCGGGTGCGCAGGGCGTCGAGGTCGGCCATGGCCCCATTCTCCCGTGTGCGCGCGTACCCTAAAATTGGTTTAGACCTGTTGTCTTCGATGGATGGGGTCCCATGAGCGAGCGTGCAGTGCTGGAGGTGATCGCCCTCGACGCCGAGGACGCGATCGCAGCCCGGGCCGGGGGTGCGGACCGGCTGGAGCTGGTCACCGACATGGCCGCGGACGGCCTCACCCCACCCGTCGCGACCTTCGCCGGGATCCGGGCCGCCGTCGACCTCCCCCTGCGCGTGATGCTGCGGCTGGCGGACGGCTTCGCGGCGGGGGACGTCGAACGGCTCGTGCGCGTCGCCCGTGAGCTGCGGCTGGCCGGCGCCGACGAGTTCGTGCTGGGCTTCCTCGACGCGGAGGGCGGGGTGGACCTCGCCGCCGTGGAGCGGGTCGTGGCCGAGCTGGACGGCTGCCGCTGGACCTTCCACCGCGCCCTCGACCACGCCGCCGACCGCGACGCCCTGCGCAAACAGCTCGACGGCCTGCCCGGCCTGGACACCTACCTCACCGCCGGCTCGGCGGCGGGCGTCGACGAGGGGCTCCTCACCCTGCTCACCGAGGCGGCCCGTACCGGACAACCGGGCTACGAGCAGCGACTCCTCGTCGGCGGCGGCCTCCGCCTCGACCATGTCCCCCGCCTGCGGGCCGCCGGGGTGGACGCCTTCCACATCGGCGGCGCGGCCCGCCCGGACGGCTGGACCGAGCCGGTGTCGGCCGACGCGGTGGCGGAGTGGCGGGGGGCGCTGGACGGCGGGTGACCTACCCGAGCTGGGGCGGCAGCGGCGCCGTGTGGGTGACGATCAGGCCCGAGACCGCCCGGGTCAGGGCCACGTACAGGCGCCGCAGGCCCGTGCGCTCGTCGGGTTCGCCGTCGACCACGGCACGCGGCTCGTCCAGGGCGACGTAGTCGTACTCCAGGCCCTTGGCGAGGGACGCCGGGACCAGGGTGAGGCGGGTCTCGGCGGTGGTCTCCTCGCCGGGGGCCAGATACGGGATCCCCGCCGCCGTCAGGGCCTCGGCCAGCGCCGGGACGCGGGCGTCGGCGGCGATCAGACCCGTCGAGCCCTCGTTCGACAGCAACTCCTCGCAGGCCGCCACCACTTCGGCGGTGCCGGTGACCGGGCGGAGGTCGAAGAAGCCGGGGTTCTCCCGGACCGACGCGACCGGGGTGAGACCGGGCGCGATGTGCGGGAGCAGCCGCGAGGCGTAGCTGATGACGTCCGTGGGGACCCGGAAACCGGCCGTGAGCTCCTCGATCACACCGTCCGACTTGCCCAGGTGGGCGAGTGCCTCGGCCCAGCTCCGGGTCGCCCAGGGCGTGGTGCCCTGCGCCAGATCGCCGAGGACGGTCGCCGAGCCGGTCGTGCAGCGGCGCCCCACGGCGCGGTACTGCATGGGGGAGAGGTCCTGCGCCTCGTCGAGCACGACATGCCCGAGCGAGTGCGTGCGCGCGACGATGTCCGTCGCCTCGTCGATCAACACCGCGTCCGCCGCGGACCACTTGGCCGACTTCACGCTCCGGACGGGCTTCGCCCACAGGATCGTCTTCCGCTCGTCCTCGTCGAGGACGCCCTCCGCGTGGACGGCCAGGAAGTCCGCGTCCGTGAGCAGCCGCAGGACCAGCTTCGCCGGGTCGACGGGCGGCCAGATCTCCTTCACGGCCGCCTTCACCGCCACGTTGCGGGCCACCGCGTCCTGCACCCGGTCGTCGGGGGCCTCGCCGGAGCGCTCCATCTGCACCAGCACGGCGTGCGCGATGCGCTGCGGCAGGGCCTCGCGGGCGGCGCCGTAGCGGATGTCCCGGTCGAGCAACTCCCGCACCATTTCCTCGAGTTCATACGCCGGGACCCGCCACCGCCGGGACCCGCGCACCACGACGACGGGCTCGGTGGGCAAGGCCACATGCGAGTAGACGGCCCTGCGCAGCACCTCCGCCATCCGCGCGTCGCCCTTGACCACCGCGGCCGCCGCGTCGTCCGTGCCGCGCACCTCGACATGCGCGACGAGGTCGTCCACCGTGGCCTGGCGGACCGCCAACTCGCCCAGCGCGGGCAGCACCTGCTCGATGTAGTGGAGGAAGGACCGGTTCGGGCCGATGACGAGGGTGCCGGTACGGGCGAGGCGCTCCCGGTGCGCGTACAGCAGGTAGGCGACGCGGTGCAGGCCCACCGCGGTCTTCCCGGTCCCCGGCCCGCCCTGCACGCACACGGTCCCGCCGAGCCCCGACCTGACGATCTCGTCCTGCTCCGGCTGGATGGTGGCGACGATGTCCCGCATCGGACCGACACGCGGCCGCTCGATCTCCCGCTGGAGCAGCTTGCTGGCGCGGGCGCTCTCCCGCGGGTCGGAGAGGTGCTCGTCCTCGTACGCGGTGAGGTCCCCGCCGGTGTAGCCGAAGCGGCGTCTGAGCCCGACGTCCATCGGGTCCTTCTTCGACGCCCGGTAGAACGGCTGGGAGACCGGCGCACGCCAGTCGATCACCATCGGATCGCCCCCGCCATCGTGCACATGACGGCGCCCGATGTAGAAGCGCTCCCCCTCCGCGCCCTCCGCCTGCTCGGCGCCCGGCGCGTGCAGGTAGTCGAGCCGGCCGAAGAACAGCGGGGTGTCGCTGAGGTCGGCGAGCGCCTTGATGCGGTCCTCGATCTGGCGCTCCAGGATCTGGGCGTTCACCCAGTTCGCGGTGACATCGCTGATGTCCAGCGACTGGACGTCCTCCCGCATGGCCCGCAGCGCGGACCGGGAGGAGACGAGGTGGGCGCGTTCGCGCGCGAGGGGGTCGTCGTCGTGCACGGACGTGGACAAGGAGGTGCCTCCGGGCCTGCTGAAGGTGTGGCTACGGCGATGCCGTCCGGTTTCCGTCCGGACGACGGCACTCCGTCGAGGGAGGCGGGCAAGAGCGGAGATTGTAGGTGAGCGGGGGAGACGGGCGCGAACGGTTTTCCCGGCGCCCGCGGCCCCCCGAGCCGCCGCGCTCCTCCCCCTAGGGGAGACCGGTACCCCCGGTGGGGGAGGTCGGTACCCCAGGGGGTACCCAAGTAGTACACAAGGTCGGGACCCTGGACCGATGCCCCCTTTACGCCTCGGATCCCATCATGGACACATGAGTGCAGCGACCATCACCCCAGCCCCCGGTCGCCCGTCCGGCGCGACCCCCCTGACCGACATACACCACCACCGCCTCGGCGACGCCCTGCGCGCGATCAAGGTCTTCGCCGGCGCCGCCTTCGACGTGGTCATCCTCGGCGAGTACGGCGAGGAGGCTGGCGTCCGCCGCAGGTAGGCGGCCGCTCAGCCCTCCGCGAGGAGTTCGTCCGCGTCCATGATGCGGTAGGCGTAGCCCTGTTCCGCCAGGAAGCGCTGGCGGTGCGCGGCGAAGTCCTGGTCGATGGTGTCGCGGGCGACGACCGAGTAGAAGTGCGCCTGGTGGCCGTCCGCCTTGGGCCGCAGGACCCGGCCGAGACGCTGGGCCTCCTCCTGGCGGGAGCCGAAGGTGCCCGACACCTGCACGGCGACCGTCGCCTCGGGCAGGTCGATGGAGAAGTTGGCGACCTTCGACACCACGAGGACGCTGATCTCGCCCTCCCGGAAGGCGTCGAAGAGCTTCTCGCGCTGGGCGTTGGAGGTCTCCCCCTTGATCACGGGCGCGTTCAGGTGTTCACCGAGCTCGTCGAGCTGGTCGATGTACTGCCCGATGACGAGGATCTGCTGCCCGGCGAACCGCCGCACGATCGCCTCCGTCACCTTCCGCTTCGTCGCGGTCGTCGCGCAGAAGCGGTACTTCTCCTCCGCCTCGGCGGTCGCGTACGCCAGCCGCTCGGAGTCGGTCAGGTTCACCCGGACCTCGACACAGTCGGCGGGTGCGATGTACCCCTGCGCCTCGATCTCCTTCCATGGCGCGTCGAACCGCTTGGGCCCGATGAGCGAGAACACGTCCGACTCCCGGCCGTCCTCGCGGACGAGGGTCGCCGTCAGCCCCAGGCGCCGCCGCGCCTGGAGATCGGCGGTGAACTTGAAGACCGGCGCCGGCAGCAGGTGCACCTCGTCGTAGACGATCAGGCCCCAGTCCCGGGAGTCGAACAGCTCCAGATGGGGATAGACGCCCTTCCGCTTCGTCGTCAGCACCTGGTACGTGGCGATGGTGACCGGGCGGATCTCCTTCCTCGTCCCGCTGTACTCACCGATCTCGTCCTCGGTCAGCGAGGTCCGCTTCACCAGCTCGTGCTTCCACTGCCGCGCCGAGACCGTGTTCGTGACGAGGATCAGGGTCGTCGACTTCGCCTGGGCCATGGACCCCGCCCCGACCAGCGTCTTGCCCGCACCGCAGGGCAGGACCACGACCCCGCTGCCGCCGTGCCAGAAGTTCTCCACCGCCTGCTTCTGATAGGGCCGCAGCGCCCAGCCGTCCTCGGCCAGCTCGATCGGGTGCGCCTCGCCGTCCACGTACCCGGCGAGGTCCTCGGCCGGCCAGCCCAGCTTCAGCAGGGTCTGCTTGATCTGCCCGCGCTCGGAGGGGTGCACGACCACCGAGTCCGGGTCGATCCGGGCCCCGACGAGCGGGATGATCCGCTTCGAGCGCAGGATCTCCTCCAGGACCGGCCGGTCGGTGGTGGTGAGCACGAGCCCGTGCGCGGGGTGCTTGCTGAGCGTCAGCCGGCCGTAGCGGTCCATCGTCTCCGCGATGTCGACGAGCAGAGCGTGCGGAACCGGGTAGCGGCTGTACTCCACGAGCGCGTCCACCACCTGCTCGGCGTCATGTCCCGCCGCCCGCGCGTTCCACAGTCCCAGCGGAGTCACCCGGTAGGTGTGGATGTGCTCAGGCGCCCGCTCCAGCTCGGCGAACGGCGCGATGGCCCGACGGCAGTCGTCGGCCCGCTCGTGGTCGACCTCGAGGAGCAGGGTCTTGTCCGACTGTACGATCAGCGGTCCGTTCACGTGGTACGCACATCCTTTCCGCACGGCCAGACGTCGTGGCCAAACGTCCAGTGTGCCCCATCCCGCAGGCAACCCCGAGCCCGTCTCGACTGTCTTGTCCGGGGGAAGCCGCGCAGCGCGCGCGGCTCGGTGAGGAGCTCGCGGTGACTTCGGTACGCGTCTGGGGGCCCGGCGTGGGGGCCGTGGTGGTGCTGGTGGCGACCGGGGCGTGGGCGCGCGGGTCGACCGGGGTGGACGCCGGACTGTGGGCCGACGTACGGCCCGCGATCGAGGCCCGGCTCGTGGCACAGGCCCAGGGCGACGGGTACGGCGAGAGTGAGCCCGCGCTCAGAGCGAAGTGGTTCTGCGAGGCGGAGGCACTGGACCTCCAGGAGAGCGACGGCCTGGTGCGGGCGGGCGTCGACACCCTGTGCATGGAGTACGGGGTGCGCGAGGGCGCCCTCGTGGAGTGCAGCGGCGCGGACGTCCCGCAGGTGATGCGTCTGGAGCGGGAGACGGGGAGCCGCTATCGCGTCGTGGCGCAGGAGGAGGCGCCGGACGGCGCCGGCTCCGCCGAATGGGCGGAGGACCACTTCGGCTCCTCCACGGCCTCCCGGCTCGGCGACGCCGTCGACTCGTCCCGCCTGGAGTCCCGGGCCCGAACCTACTTCAGCCTGCCGGCCGGGTCCCCGGTGAAGGACTGCTAGGGCCCTGGCTACTAGTGCCGCGGCAGGCAACGTTCGCCCCGTCGCGACGCCCGGCACGCTCCCCCACTCTCGACTTCGCTCGAGCGGGAGGGGCCCCCACCGCCGCACCGGGCACAAGCCCAAGTACGTCCAGTACGAGGGCTTGCACCCGGCACGCCGAGAGCACGCGCCGGACGCCGCTCCTTGACGGGCAAACGTTGCCTGCCGCGGCACTAGTCGTCGGCCAGTTCCGCCACGCCCGTGATCCGGTGCAGCGGGTAGGTCCGTACCTCGTCCGCCGTGTGGTCGTACGCCGTCACGAAGCCGCCCTCCACCCGTACCGGGGCGATGACGCGCTGACTCGCGGCGCCCTCGGCGTTGACGTAGCCGATCCACAGCGCCTCGCCGGTGAGGACGGCGGCCTGCATGGTGGCGAGGGTCTCGGCGGAGCCGGTACGGGGGAGTTCGCCCGGGGCCGCCGGGACCGCCGGGTCGGCCGGCTTGCGGGGCGTCGTCGAGGCCAGGTCGCCCGCCCGGATCGCGCGGACAGCCGCCGTCAGCAGGGTCGTGTCGGGGACCGGCGGACCCTCCGGCACCGGCTCGGGAGCCGTGCGGGGCGGGGTGCGGTGGGCGTGGGCACGGGTGATCAGGACATCGCCCTCGGCGGACTCCGCCGCGGGCGCGTAGCCCATCGCGCGCAGTCCCTCGAGCAGCGTCGCAGGGTCCGCCTGGGCCGCCAGCACGGTGGGCGCGAGGCGTCGCAGCCGCAGGGCGGCCGCCCGCTTGTCGGCGAGGATCTCGTTCAGCACGGTGTCGTCGTCGCAGCGGACGTACGCCGAAGCCGCGCCGACCCGCAGATGGCCGTGTCTGCGCGCCACGTCGTCGATCAGGTAGGCCAGCGGCTGCGGCACCGGCGTACGGGAGTGCTCGGTGAGGAAGGCGTGCAGGTCGGAGGCGCTGCGGCCGGCGTCCAGAGCCCGCCGTACGGAGGCCGGCGTGAAGCGGTAGACGGTCGCGCCACCCTTGGACTCCACGTCCGCGAGGACGTCCAGCACATCGGCGAGCGGGCGGCGCAGCGGGCCGGGCGCCACCGCGGTCAGGTCCGCCTGGAGAAGGACGTGATCGAGAGGCTCGGGCAGGAGGGGGGCCAGCAGCCGGGCCGCGGCCGCACAGGCGACGGTCTGCTCGGGCGGGGACAGCGGCTCCAGGACGGGAGCGGGCGACCGGTGATGGTGCACGGGCAGCTTGTCGCCGGGCCCCGCCGGCCCCGCCGACTCCTTCGGGGGCCTGGTCGATGCAGCCGGTGCGCCGAGCAGCGCCCGCCCCTGCGCGGACAGCGCGCCCCGGCCGGTCACCCCCAGCAACTCGGCCTCCGTCAGCGTCCAGCGGGCCAGCCGCGCCCGCAGATCGTCCTGGCCCTGAGGTCCCCGCAGCGGCCGCTCCCACCGCAGCCGGGCCAGCACCGCGTCGGGGCCGGGCGCCGCACCCTCCGGCAGCGCCGCCAGCAACGCCAGCACCCGGTGCCGCACCTCGGGCGCGGCGGAGCGGTCGAGGCCCGGGCCGAGCGCCGACAGCGCGCGCTCCTTCGCGTCCCGCCCGCCGACCACCCCCGACGTCCGGGTCGCCGGGAGCCACGCCTCCACCAGCCGCGCCCACCGCTCGGCCGCCGGCCGCTCCAGCCACTCGTCATAGGCCGGGGTCGCCGCGTACCGCTCGTCGGCCTCGCCGTCGGAGGCGATCAGCCCGGCCGCGTACGCCAGCTCCACCCAGAACGCCGCCACCGGTTCCGGCACGTCGAGGGCGACGGCGGTCCGCTTCAGGTCCCGGACGCTCAGGCCGCCCGCCCGCAGCACCGAGGGCCCGCCCTCGTCCCAGTCCTTCAGCAGCTCCTCCACGGTCGCCAGCGCCGTGTACGCCTGCCCGGCCGCCGTACTGTCCACAACCTGTGGACGATGGGTCACGGCCGGCTCAACGGCGGGCGGCACCGGCTCCGGCGTCCGGTGCGCCCGCCCGCCGCGCAGATGCAGAGCCACCTCGCGGGGGAGTACGACCGTGCCGGGCGTCGTCGGCAGCAGCAGGCCGCGGTCCAGCAGCCAGCGCAGCCGCGGGGCGGGATCATGGGTGACCTGGCCGTACGGCGGCCCCCACACCAGCCGCTCCAGGACCTCGACGGACTCCGCCGGCGCGGCCTTGAGCAGCCGGGCCATCTTCCGGCGGTGCGTGAAGAGCGAGGTCAGCGCGTCCACCGCGGTGACCGAGTCGTGCGTGGAGGGCAGCCCGGCCGCCGCCACGATCTCCTGGATCCGCCCCGGCGACATCCCCGCCGTCGCCTCCCGCACACTCGGCCCCAGCCCGGTCGGGGACGGGTGCTGCGGCGACGGCGCGAGCAGCTCACGCGCCGTGCGCACCAGCCGCAGCCGGTCGTCGGCGCCCCACACCAGGGCCTGCGTGCGCAGCGCCGTCAGAGCGGCGGGGAGCGCGGCGGTGACCCCGGCGTCGCGCTCGTCCCCGGCCATGAGCGCGAGCAGCTCGTCGTAGGCCGCCGGGTCGCCGGCCACCGCCAGCGCCTCCGCGGTCTGCAGCGCGAACCGGTCCAGGCGCTCCAGGGCCCGCACGACGGAGGCTCGGGTACCCGCGCGGGTGGCGAGCTGGGTGAGGTCGGTGGGGACCGGGTTGACGAGGTCGGGGCGACTGCGCAGAAGGGCGGCAAGGGAGGAGTCGTCCCTGCCGCGGAGCGATTCCGCGAGGGACCGGGGGGCCGGGTGGTCCTCGGTGCTCATCTTGCCCACGTTAGCGGGTGCGGGTCCTGGGGGCCGCGCCCTCGGACCCCCGGCCTTCGGACACCGTGCGCGATAACGTGCCCTCGTGGGGATCGAGAGCGACCAGGTCGTCTACGAGTATCTGAGCCGCGTCGGTGACATCGCCCAGCAACGGCAGTTGTCGTCGGCGACACGGATGCGGCTCGTCTCCGAGCTGCGCAACGAGATCGACCGGCGCCGGTCCAAGGCGGTCGTCGACTCGCCCGCCGCCGTCCGCCGCATCATCGACCGCATCGGCAGTCCCGACGACGTCGTCGCCGCGGCGGCCGACGGCGGCGGGGGCGCGCCCCAGCCGCCGACGCCCTCCGTGCCCCTGCAGCCCGCGCCCGTCCGACGCGGCGACGAGGCGGACCCGCCGAAGCCGAAGGGGCTCCGCAGGCGGATTCCCGGCCCCCGCCCGAGCAGGCCTCCTGCCGCCGCGGACCCCGCGCCCCCCTCCGACGGCTTCGACCGCGGGGTGGAGGCGCCCGACTGGTGGCGGCGTGAGCCGGATCCCTTCGGGGGCGGCGAGGAGGTGCCGGGGTTCGTCGGCGGGGTCGAGATCCCGGCGGTGCTGAAACCGCCGCCGCGGGAGGAGGAGAAGGAGCCCGAGGCGGACGGACCGGCGGTCGCCGGGGCGGCCGGGGAGACCGGGGAGACCGCGGCGCCTGAAGAGCGCCGCCGTCGCCGCCTGCTGCCCTCCGTCCGCGGCGGCGGCAGCTGGAGCAACCCCCTCCTGCTGCTCGCCGCCGCCGCGCTCGTCGCCGGTGCGGTGCTCGGCAACTGGTTCGCGCTGATCGTGGGCTGGGCCATCGCCTACGCCTCGCGCCGGCTGACCGAACGGGAGACGAAGCTGGCGGTCATGTGGCTGCCGGGGCTGTCGGTCACCGCGGGGCTGGTGTGGCTGTGGGGCCGCAGCGAGGGCCGCTGGGGCGATCCCATCGCCGAGGGGCACATGAACGACGCGATCGCGCAGACCTGGCCGTGGGTGGTCCGGGGCGCGGCCGTGGCATCGGCCCTGTTCCTCATCTGGCGGTCGCAGAAACCCAGGTAGGCCCGCGGGAAGAGCGAGGCGGGCGGCGGAAGACCGGGGGACCCGACTGGGCAGAATGGCCCCCATGACCACCACTCCCGCACCCGCCCTCACCGTCGGCTTCGATCTCGACATGACCCTCATCGACTCACGGCCCGGCATTCACGCCTGCTGGGTGGAGATCTCCGAGCGGACGGGCGTGTACGTCGACGCCGATCTCGTGGTCACCCGGCTCGGGCCGCCGCTGGAGGAGGAACTCGCGCACTGGTTCCCGGCCGGGGAGGTCGCGGCCATGGCCGATCTCTATCGGGGGATCTACCCGGCGTACGCCGTGACCGGCACCCTCGCGATGCCCGGCGCCCATGACTCCGTCGCCGCCGTCCGGGAGGCCGGCGGCCGGGCGATCGTGGTCACCGCGAAGTGGGAGCCCAACGCCCGGCTGCACCTGGAGCACCTCGGCATCGACGCCGACCTGGTCGTGGGCAACCTCTGGGCCGAACAGAAGGCGCAGGCCCTGCGCGAGCACGGCGCGAGCGTCTACGTCGGCGACCACGTGGGTGACGTGCGCGGCGCACGGGTCGCCGAGGCGCTCTCCGTCACCGTGCCCACCGGGCCCTGCGGCGCGGAGGAACTGCGCACGGCGGGTGCGGACGTCGTGCTCGCCGACCTGACCGCGTTCCCCGGCTGGCTGGCCGGCTACCTGGCGTCGCCGCGCGCCTGACGCCGGCCCGCCGCGACGGAACGCAGCACACCGGCGCCCGCGATGAGGAAGCCGACGCCCATGAGCATGCTCAGAGCGAACATGTACGTCGGCAAAGGCGTCGTACCGAGGAACAGCGGGGCGACCGTGACGAGGGTGGCCACGGCGCCGGCGAAGAACACGATCGCACCGGCTCGGATCAGTCGGTCACCGGGAGCGGCGGAATTCGTTTGGGTTTTGTCACGCACCCGACCAGGGTAGTTCCCACCGCGAAGGAACAACCGGGCGACGTCTTGTCAGCCGCCCCAAGACCATTAGCCTTGGTACCGGCGGGTCGTGGTCGACCCGCCCAAGTGCTGTCAAGAGCCGTTCCGACGCGGTTTTCAGAAGCAGTTCGCAGTAGTCAGAAGTCAGAAGCAGTTTTCCGACGAGTACGAGGACGAGGACAGACGTGCCTACCGGCAAGGTCAAGTGGTTCAACAGTGAGAAAGGCTTCGGCTTTCTCTCCCGTGACGACGGCGGTGACGTCTTCGTCCATTCCTCGGTCCTCCCCGCCGGAGTCGAGACACTGAAGCCGGGCCAGCGAGTGGAGTTCGGCGTCGTCGCCGGACAGCGCGGTGACCAGGCGCTCTCCGTCGTCCTCCTCGACCCGACCCCCTCGGTCGCGGCCGCCCAGCGCAAGAAGCCCGACGAACTGGCCTCCATCGTCCAGGATCTGACGACCCTCCTCGAGAACATCACGCCGATGCTCGAGAAGGGCCGCTATCCCGACAAGGTCTCCGGCAAGAAGATCGCGGGTCTGCTGCGCGCCGTCGCCGACCAGCTGGACGTGTGATTCAGGGAAAGGCCAACGCGTCCGGGCCGAGGGGCGGCACCAGCCCCTCGGCCGCCGCGCGGGTCAGCAGTCCGCGGACGGCCGCATAGCCGTCCTCGCCGAGGTCCGCCGTGAACTCGTTGACGTACAGACCGATGTGCTGGTCGGCGACGGACGGGTCCATTTCCTGGGCGTGTTCCATGACGTACGGACGGGAGACCTCGGGGGCGTCCCAGGCGGCGCGTACGGAGGTGCGGATCGCGTCGGCGAGCTGGGTCAGCCTGCCGGCTCCCAGTGAGCGCTTGGCGATGATCGCGCCGAGGGGGATGGGCAGACCGGTGGTGGACTCCCAGTGCTCGCCCATGTCCGCGAGCCTGTGCAGCCCGTAGTTCTGGTACGTGAAACGGGCCTCGTGGATGACCAGGCCCGCGTCGACCTTCCCGTCCCGGACGGCCGGCATGATCTCGTGGAACGGCAGGACCACGATCTCGCCGACCCCTCCCGGGAACGTGTCCGCCGCCCAGAGGCGGAACAGCAGGTACGCCGTCGACCTCTCGGAGGGCACGGCGACGGTACGGCCGGTCAGGTCGGCCACGGGCTCCTTCGTCAGGACCAGCGGCCCGCAGCCCCGCCCCAGCGCGCCCCCGCAGGGCAGCAGCGCGTACTCGCCGAGGACGTACGGCAGCACGGCGTACGACACCTTCAGGGCGTCGTACTCGCCGCGCTCGGCCATGCCGTTGGTGACGTCGATGTCGGCGAAGGTCACGTCGAGCGCGGGCGCGCCCGGCACCCGGCCGTGCGCGAGGGCGTCGAAGACGAAGGTGTCGTTGGGGCAGGGGGAGTACGCGATCTTCACCGGGTCACCGGTCATGTGGGTTCCAACTCTCCAGGACGGGTGCGAGCTTCCCGAAGCCGGTCGTGAGGGCGGTCAGCGCGTCGCCGACGCGCCAGGCGGCGCGGTCGCGGGGGCCCACCGGGTTGGAGACCGCGCGGAGCTCCAGGACGGCCGTGCCGTGCGCGGCGGCCGCCTCGGCGACCCCGAAGCCCTCCATGGCCTCGGCCAGGGCCCGGGGGTGGCGCTCGCGCAGGGCGGCGGCCCGGGTGGCGGTGCCGGTGACCGTGGAGACGGTCAGGACGGCCCCCGCGCGGGCCCCGGTGGCGGCCGCGGCGTCCCGCACGAGGGTCGGCGGCGGACGGTGGGTGACGGTGCCGAAGCCCAGCTCGGTCACGGGAAGGAAACCGTCGGGGCCTTCCGCGCCCAGGTCGGCGGCGATGATCTCGTCGGCCAGTACCAGGGAGCCGACGGGCGCCCCGGGCAGGAACCCGCCCGCGATACCCGCCGAGACGACCAGGCGGTACGGCGCCCCTTCCAGGGCGGCGGCGGTCAGCGCGGCGGAGACGGAAGCGGCGGCGAGGGCGGGCCCGACCCCGGCGGCCAGGAGGTCGCAGGTCTCACCGACGCGGTGCAGGCTCACGCCCGGTCGGCGGACCTCCCGGCCGGGCTCCGGGAACGCCCGTGCCACCGCGTCCCGTTCTGCGGGGACCGCGGTGGCCACGAGGATGCGGGCGGCGGCGGACGTGACTAGTCGTCCTTCTCCAGCTTGAACGACCACAGGCCGGTCGCCGACTGGCTGTCCTTCTTGCCGTCGCCCGCCTTGATGGTGACGAGCGTGGAGTTGCCCTGGGCGCCGTACTGGGCGTTGAAGAACACGCTGCCCGGGATGGTGCGGTACGTCTTGTCGCTGTCCTCGGTGAGCGGCTGGCCGTTCATCAGGATCGTCCAGCGCTTGTCCGCGACGTCGGGGTCGACGCCGAAGCGGACCGTCTCGTCCGGGTCGACCTTGATGGACTTGATGTCCTTGTCGCCCAGGCACTTGGTCAGGGCCGCGGTCTTGAGGGACTCGCCCTCGCCGCCGCAGGTGGCCTCGGAGCTGACCGAGGCGCGGCCGACGGTGATCGTCGACAGGGGCGTCGGCTTGTCACAGGCCGACAGGACGAGCAGTCCGGCGGAAACGGCGCCGGCGGCGGCGACGGCGCGGCGGCGTCGCAGGGCGGCTTGCATCGAGGTCATGGGGCGAAGGCTATCGGGCACGTCGTACGGTCTCTCTACGCGGGGTGCGGCGTGGCTGTGCGTTACGCCACGCGAGGCTTGGCGGTGCCGCCCTGCCGGGCCGAGGTGAGCAGCCCCTTGGCCGTGGTCACCCAGCCGAGCGCGATCACGCCGGCGGCCACGCACAGGCCCAGCGTGCCGTTGAGGGGCATCACGATCCCGATCGCGCCGCCCAGCACCCAGGCCATCTGCAGCATCGTCTCCGAGCGGGCGAACGCGGAGGTCCGCACCTGCTCCGGCACGTCCCGCTGGATCAGCGCGTCCAGCGACAGCTTCGCCAGCGCCTGGCAGAATCCGGCCATTGCCGCGAGGCAGGCCACCAGGAACGCGCCGAAGAACACCGCCGCCGTGATCGCCGCGCCCAGCACGGCCGCGAGGACCGTCACGATGATGATCTCCGGGGCGCGGGACCGCAGCCACGCTCCCACCGCCGTGCCGAGCGCGTTGCCCACGCCCGCCGCGACGGCCACCATGCCCAGCGACCACGCGGCGCTCGAACCGGTCAGCGGGTGCTCGCGCAGCAGGAACGCGAGGAAGAAGGTGAGGAAACCGGACAGCCAGCGCAGCGCCGCGTTGGCTCCGAGCGCGTGGGTCACGGCGATGCCGACCGTCCTGAGACCGGGGCGTTTGACCGGCTGCCGGTGCGGCCCGTGCAGATGGCCCTCGTCCGCGGCGAGCAGCGCGATGTCCTCGCCCTTGGCGGAGTCGACCTTGCCGGGCAGCGAGAAGGACAGGAACATCCCCGCCATGAAGATCACGAAGGCGCCGTAGAGCGGATAGCGCGGCCCGATCGCCTGTAGTCCCGCGCCCACGGGTGCCGCCACACCGGTGGCGAGGAGTCCGCCGAGGGTGACCCGCGAGTTGGCCTTCACGAGGGAGAAGCGGGGCGGGAGGAGCCGGGGGACGACGGCGCTGCGCACCACCCCGTACGCCTTCGACGCGACCAGGACGCCCAGCGCGGCCGGATACAGCTCGAGGCTGCCGGTGGCGACCGCCCCGGAGATGATCAGCGCGAGCAGGGCCCGGGCGAGCATCGAGGCGGCCATGGCGGCCCGCCGTCCGTGCGGCAGCCGGTCCAGCAGCGGGCCGATCACGGGGGCGAGGACGGTGAAGGGTGCCATGGTGATGGCGAGGTAGAGCGCGACCCGGCCGCGGGCCTCGTCCGTCGGCACGGAGAAGAACACGGTGGAGGCGAGCGCGACGGTGATCATGACGTCACCCGCGCCGTTCACGGCGTGCAGTTCGATCAGCTTGCCGAGCCCGGACTCCCCGGCGCCGTGCGCGTGTGTGGCTTTTCTGATGCCGCGGGCGGTGCCGGTGAACGGGAAGTGCAGGGCACGGCCGACCGCGCGGACGGAACCGCCGACCCGGCCCGAACCGCTGATCCGGCTCCTCCCCTTCAAGCCCTTCGTCCCACCGATCCCGGTGGCACCTTGAGATGCTTTCGCGGCTGCCACTCCGTCATAGTGCCCCGAGAAGGCCGTGCGTAGTGCGCTTACCGCACGGATGGAGGGCTACGAGTGGGTCTGCAGGGGCTTTCCGGCGACTGCCGGAGACGCTTTCCGGCACCTTCGGGTGTGGGGAAACGTCCCGTCGGTGTAGGCCGAGCGTCCGAGAGCAGGTAGCGTGCGTAGCGCGCCGTGGCGATCGTTCTCGGCCGCGCGCCTCCCGGCCATCCCGCAGAATGGATGACAGCAGGTGCGCCCGAGCGCGATCGGGCGCGGACGTCGACGCGGTCCTGTGGTCCGCTCCGTCCGCACCCGCCGCCTTCAGGTCGGCGCACCCGAGAGACGGCGTAGGAGAGAAGCGATACCTGTGAGCGCAGCGACCACGCGAAGCCGCACCCCCGACCGCCTGTGCGCCGAGGCCGTCGACCTCGCACGCGCCGCAGCAGAGGAGGCCGCCGCGCCCGGCGTGGTCGGCGAACATGTGGGGCTCGTCTCCGAGGGTGACCGGGTGGTCACGCACTACTTCGAGTGCAGGGAACTCGGCTACCGGGGCTGGCGCTGGGCGGCGACGGTGGCCCGGGCCTCCCGTGCGAAGGTCGTCACCCTCGACGAGGTGGTCCTCCTCCCGGGCGCGGACGCGGTCCTCGCCCCGGAATGGGTCCCGTGGAGCGAGCGCCTGCGCCCCGGCGACATGGGCCCCGGCGACCTTCTTCCCACCGACGCCGAGGATCTCCGCCTGGAACCCGGCTACACGGGCGAGGAGGAGCCGCCGCCGAACTCCCTGGTCTCGCGGGAGATGGCGGAGCTGGCCGAGGCGGAGGACGCGGACCTGACCACCGCCCTGCCCAAGGCCCCTCTCCGCGGCACGATCGCCGCGGTCGCGGAGGAACTGGGTCTGCGCCGCGCCCGGGTCCTCTCCCGCTACGGCCTGCACACCGCGGCCGACCGCTGGGAGGACGCCTTCGGCGCCAAGACCCCCATGGCCCAGGCGGCCCCCGCGACCTGCGTCAGCTGCGGCTTCCTCCAGCCCATCGGCGGTTCCCTCGGTCAGGCCTTCGGTGTCTGCGCCAACGAGTTCGCCCCGGCGGACGGCAGGGTGGTGTCCCTGGCGTACGGCTGCGGCGGCCATTCGGAGGCGGCGGTCATGCCGAAGCCGCCCCAGCCGTCCCCGCCGGTGATCGACGAGACCCAGGTGGATCCCTTCCCCCTCCGCCCGTCCGCGGACGCGGGCTCGGTCCCGGCCGCCTCCGACGAGGACACGGCGGAACTGGGGCATTCGTAGCCCGGCCCCGAAGGCCGGCAATCCGCGCGCGGGGGCCCGGGACTCAGGGGCGTGGCCCCGCTCGGCCTCCCGGGTCGGGCGGGTGGGTGGGCAAGGGGCTCGCGGCGGTACCTTCGTCCTCACGCCGATGAGGAGAGTGAACGTGAGCAAGTTCGTGCGGCCGGCACCCGAGGGCGCGGATCCCTTCGGCACGGCACGCCTGCGCCGAGGGGTCCTGGACGCCTGGGCCACGAGCCCGGCCCGTTTCCGTGAGGACGCCAACGCCGAGGAGGATCTCGTCCTCGGCGGCTACCGTGACCGCCTCGTCGTCGAGCTCGCCCAGAACGCGGCCGACGCGGCGGCGAGAGCGGGTGTCCCCGGCCGTCTGCGCCTGACCCTCCAGGGCGGCGTCCTCGTCGCCGCCAACACCGGCGCCCCGCTGGACGCCGCCGGCGTCGAGTCGCTCGCCACCTTGCGCGCCTCCGCCAAGCGCGACACGCACGACTCGGCCGTGGGCCGCTTCGGGGTCGGTTTCGCCGCCGTCCTCGCCGTCACCGACGAGCCCGCCGTCGTCGGCCGGCACGGCGGCGTCCGCTGGTCCCTTCCCGAGGCCCGTGAACTGGCCCGGGACACCGCCCGCCACAGCCCCGGTCTCGGCGACGAGATCCGCCGCCGCGACGGGCACGTACCGCTGCTGCGACTTCCGTTCGCCGCCCAGGGCACCGCCCCGGACCCGTACGACACGGCCGTCATCCTTCCGCTGCGGGACACGGCGGCGGCCGACCTCGCCGAGCGGCTCCTCATGGCCGTCGACGACGCCCTCCTCCTCGCCCTCCCGGGTCTGCAGGAGGTCGTGATCGAGATCGACGGCGGCGCTCCCCGCACCCTGAGCCGCACCACCGACGGCGTTCTGACCGTCGTGGCGGACACGGAGCGCGGCACCACCCGCTGGCGTACGGCCGTCGCGCACGGCCCGCTGGCGCCGGGCCTCCTCGCCGACCGTCCGGTCGAGGAGCGGCTGCGGCCGCACTGGTCGGTGACCTGGGCCGTGCCGGTGGACGGGCAGGGCGCTCCCGTCCGCCCCCGCACCCAGCCCGTCGTGCACGCCCCCACCCCCAGCGACGAGCCCCTCGGCGTGCCCGCGCTGCTGATCGCGTCGTTCCCGCTGGACACCACCCGCCGGCACGCCGCACCGGGCCCGCTCACCGACCACCTCGTGCAGTGCGCGGCGGACGCGTACGCGGAACTCCTCGCCGAGTGGCGCCCGGTGGGTCCCGGCCTCATCGACCTCGTGCCCGGCCCGCTGGGCAAGGGCGAACTGGACGGGGCGCTGCGCCGGGCCGTCCTCGACCGCCTTCCGCGCACCGCCTTCCTCCCGCCCGCCGTCGAGCCCGCCAAGGACGAGGAGGACGCGGAGGACCGGCTTCCGGAGGCGCTCCGCCCCCGGGACGCCGAGATCGTCGAGGGTGCGGGCGCCGACACCGTACGGGTCCTGGCGGAGGTCCTGCCGACCCTCCTGCCCGCCGGGCTCGAACGCCGTGTCGAACTGCGCACCCTGGGGGTGGCCCGCATCCCCCTCGCCGACGCCGTCGACCGTCTGGCCGGCCTGGAGAAGGACCCGGACTGGTGGTACCGGCTCTACGACAGCCTCGCCGGCGTCGACCCGGACCGGCTGTCGGGCCTGCCCGTGCCCCTGGCCGACGGCCGTACGACCATCGGCCCCCGCCAGATCCTCCTGCCCACCGCGGACGCGGCGAGCGCCGACCCGGACGTCCTCGCCCGTCTCGGCCTCAAGGTCGCCCATCCGGACGCCGCGCACCCCCTCCTGGAGAAGCTCGGCGCGCTGCCCGCCACGCCCCGCGCGGTGCTGACCACCCCGCAGGTGCGGGCCGCGGTCGCCGCGTCCCTGGACGACGACGGCGGCGCCTGGGACGACCAGGACACCCCGGACGCCGAGGAACTCGCCGACACCGTCCTCACGCTCGTCCGTGACGCGGGCCTCGAGCCGGGCGACGAACCCTGGCTGGGTGCCCTCGCCCTCCCCGACGAGGACGGCGAACTCGTCCCGGCCGGTGAACTCGTCCTGCCCGGGAGTCCGTTCGCGTCCGTCATCCGCCAGGACGAACTGGCCTCGGTGGACGCCGACCTGGCGGACCGGTGGGGCGAACAGCCGCTCGCCGCCGTCGGTGTCCTGGCCGACTTCGCGCTCGTCCGCGCCACGGACGTCGTCCTCGACCCGGACGAACTGGAGCCGCGCGAGGGCGACTTCGCCGAGCCGGACGACGCCGGTCTGCTGGACGCGGTGGACGTCTGGTCCGAGGACATCCTCGACCGCTTCCCCGACTCGCCCGTACCCCCCGTCGCCACCGAACTCGTCGCCGTCCGCGACCTCGACCTCGTCGACGACGACCGCTGGCCGCAGGCGCTCGCCCTGCTGGCCCAGCCGCCCCTGCGCGACGCCCTGGTCCAGCCGGTCCGCATCCTCCTGCCCGACGGCACCCACGAGGTCGTACGGCCCTACACGGCCTGGTGGCTGCGCGGTCACCCGGTCCTCGACGGCCGCCGCCCCGCGGGTCTGCTCGCCGCGGGCGGTGACCCCCTCCTCCACGGCCTCTACGAGCAGGCGGACGCGACCGGCTTCGACGACGAGCAGGTCCTGCGGGCCCTGGGCGTACGGACGTCGCTGGCGGCCCTCCTCGACGAGCCGGGCGGCGCGGCCGAACTTCTGGACCGCCTCGCGGACCCGGACCGCCCGGTCACCGCGGCGCAACTCCACGGTCTCTACAGCGCGTTGGCGGAACTCGACCCCGAACAGGTGACCCTGCCGGACGAGTTGCGCGCGGTCGTCGACGGCCGGGTGGAGGTCGTGGACGCGGCCGACGCGGTGGTCGTCGACTCCCCGGACCTCCTCCCCTTCACGGAGGGCGTCCCGCTGCTCCCGGTACGTCCCTCGCGGGCCGCCGGGTTGGCCGAACTCTTCCAGGTGCGACGCCTCAGCGAGTCCGTCACGGGCGAGGTCGACTCGGAGGGCACGGAACACGAGGTGCCCGACTCCGTCCGTGTCCTTCTCGGCCCCCGGACCCCGGACACCTACGTCGAGCACGAGGAACTCGTCGTCGACGGCGTGGAGATCGACTGGCGCCTCACACACGACGGCACCCTGCACGCCGCGACCCTGGAGGGCGTCGCGGCCGGTCTCGCGTGGGCGGCGAGCCAGTGGCCCCGCCGCTTCGAGGTGGCGGCTCTCCTGGAGGACCCGTCCCGCACGAGCGAACTGGCCCGGGACCGCTGGTTCGACTGAGCCGCGCGTTCCCAGCCGGAACGGCCGTCGGTCCCGGACGGCCGTTCCCGCAGGTCGATGTGACGGGTCGTCCGAACGGAAGGCGACCGCTCGGAAAATCTTCACCACTTCGCGCAACCATTCACATCCCCCGTGAATCTTCTGGGACGAGTCGGAGGAGCCAACGGGCTCCACCACTGCTTCACGGGGGAACGTATGCGTATCCGCGCCGCCGCTGTCGCCGTCAGCGGCGTCCTCGGCCTCTCCGCCCTCGCCGTGCCTGCCGCTCAGGCCGCAGATGACGGCCCGGCCGGCCCGGCCGGCGTCCATGCCGCCGTGCAGGCCGCGCTGGGCGCCTCCGGCAAGGCCGCCTTCACCGGCTCGACCGCCGCCGACACCGGCACGCCCTACGCGCTGGACGTGAAGTTCTCCGCCGTGAAGATCAACAACGGCAAGCCGATCGTCGTGGGCACCACCAACCAGGTGACCGTGCCGGTGACGTACACGATCACGCACACCGCGGACCTCGACATCAACGCCGACGACGTCCTCGTGGACGTGGAGATCTACCGCGGCAGCTCCTACAGCAAGGTCGACAACCTCCTCTGGGGCGACGACTGGCCCACCTGCACGGCGGCCTCGGCCACCGTCGCCACCTGCAAGGGAACCATCGACGTCTACCCGGGCGAGGAACTGGAGAACGTCGACGCCACCACCTGGAAGGCGGGCGGCTACGTCATCGACGACAACGGCCAGGACCTGCTGTCCGACGACGTCGACTGGTCCAAGGTCGGCTACGCCGAGCAGGACGGCCTCGCCGGCACCAGGCTCCAGCGCTACTCCAAGCTCACGGTCAACGCCGCCCCGGAGCCGGTGAAGAAGGGCAGGACCATCACCGTCACCGGCAAGCTCTCCCGCGCCAACTGGGACGACGGCAAGTACCACGGCTACACGAACCAGCCGGTGAAGCTGCAGTTCCGCAAGAAGGGCAGCTCCACCTACACCACGGTCAAGACCGTCCGGACGAACTCGACCGGGAACCTGAAGACCACGGTCAAGGCGTCCGTCGACGGCTACTTCCGCTACGGCTTCGCGGGCACCTCGACGACCCCGGCGGTCAACGCCGCGGGCGACTACGTCGACGTCAAGTAAGCCACCCAGCACCCGTACCTATCTGAGGAATGCACATGCGCATACGCGCCCTCGTCCTCGCCGCCTCCAGCGCGGTCGCCCTCTCCGCCCTCGCCGTGCCGGCCGCGCAGGCCGCTCCCGCCGCGACGACGTACACCTTCTCCAGCGTGAAGGTCAACAGCGGCAAGCCCATCGTGGTCGGCCCCACGGCCAAGGTCACGGTCAGCGCCTCGTACACCGTCACCGGCTCGGCCACCCTGGACCCGGACACCACCATCAGCATCCCGGTCCTCTACCGCGGCACCACGCTCAGCGAGAACACCCCGGACAAGGACGTCCTGGCCGGCGACGAGCCCAGCACCTGCACGGCGGCGTCCGCCACGGTCCTCAAGTGCACGGCGAAGATCCAGCTCCGCCCGAAGTCCACCGACGAGGAGTTCGCCGACCTGACGAACGCCCAGGCGGGCAACTGGAAGATCGGCGCCGCCGTCTTCTCGGTCGGCGACGAGGACCCGGTCATCAAGAGCAACCTCGGCACCGCCAAGGTCCAGCGCAAGGCCACCCTCACCGCTAACGCCGCCCCGGAGCCGGTGAAGAAGGGCAAGACCATCACGGTCACGGGCAAGCTGGCCCGCGCGAACTGGGACACCAACAAGAACGCGGGCTACGCGAGCCAGTCGGTGAAGCTGCAGTTCCGCAAGAAGGGCAGCTCCACCTACACCACGGTGAAGACCATCAAGTCCAGCTCCACCGGCACCCTGAAGACCACGGTCAAGGCGTCCGCCGACGGCTACTTCCGTTACGTCTTCGCCGGCACCACCACGACCTCCCCGGTCACCTCCGCCGGCGACTTCGTCGACGTCAAGTAAGCAGAAGCAAAGAAGAGAGGGGGAGATCTCTTCCCCTCTCTTTACCTTCTCCCGCACAACCCGCCCCAGGAGTCACGGATCTACTCAGTGAGTCAACAGACTCCGAGATCACTTCTCTCCTCATGGGGATCGCACATGCGCATACGCGCCCTCGTCCTCGCCGCCTCCGGCGCGGTCGCCCTCTCCGCCCTCGCCGTGCCGGCCGCGCAGGCCGCTCCCGCGGGGCCCGCCGTCACCTTCTCGAGCGTGAAGGTCAACAGCGGTAAGAACATCGTGGTCGGCCCCACCACGACCGTCACGGTCTCCGCGACCTACACCGTCACCAAGCCCGCCGACCTCAGCGCGAGCTCCTTCGAAAGCGGCCCGGTCCTCTACCGCGGCACGACGCTCGACGAGAACGCCGAGATCATCCTCGGTGACGACCCCGGCACCTGCACGGCCGCCTCCTCGACGGTCCTGAAGTGCACCGCCAAGATCGAACTGCGTCCGGCGACCTCCGCGGACGACGACCTGACCAACAGCGTGGCGGGCACCTGGAAGATCGGTGCCCTCGCCGCCGGCGACGACGGCGGGCTCACCTGGCAGGCCGGCTTCGGCTCCACCCACATCCAGCGCAAGGCCACCCTCACCACCGACGCCACCCCGGAGCCGGTGAAGAAGGGCAAGACCATCACGGTCACGGGCAAGCTGGCCCGCGCGAACTGGGACACCAACAAGAACGCGGGCTACGCGAGCCAGTCGGTGAAGCTGCAGTTCCGCAAGAAGGGCAGCACCACCTACACCACCCTGAAGACCATCAAGACCAGCTCCACCGGCACCCTGAAGACCACGGTCACGGCGTCGGCGGACGGCTACTTCCGCTACAGCTTCGCCGGCACCACGACGACCTCCCCGGTCAACGCGGCGGGCGACTTCGTCGACGTGCAGTAAGCGGTACGCCTTCTCAGGCGGGAAAGCGGCGGTCGACCCACTTCCACAGCACTTCCAGGGCGGCCGCCGCCACCACCGCGACACCGACCGCGATCCACGGCATCGTCATCCCCACGAGCTTCAGCGCGAAGAACTCCTGCAGCGACGGCACCGCGAGGACCAGCAGGAACCCCGCGCCCATCGACGCCACCAGCAGCACCCGCCACCAGGTGTAGGGGCGCGCGACGATCGCCAGCACCCACATCGAGATCAGGAACAGGGTGAGCGTCGCGGCGCTGGTCTCGGCGTCCAACGCCCCCTCGCCGACGTAGTGATGACGGGCGATCAGGTAGGTCACGAAGGTGGCCACCCCGGCCAGCAGCCCGCCCGGCATCGCATACCGCATCACCCGCCGGACGAAGTGCGGCCGGGCGCGCTCCTTGTTGGGCGCGAGGGCGAGGAAGAAGGCCGGGACACCGATGGTGAGGGTGGACAGCAGGGTCACGTGCCGCGGCAGGAAGGGGTATTCGACCCGCCAGCCCACCACCAGCACCGCAAGCAGCACCGAGTAGACCGTCTTCACGAGGAAGAGGGTCGCCACCCGGGTGATGTTGCCGATGACCCGCCGCCCCTCCGCCACCACCGACGGCAGGGTGGCGAAGCTGTTGTTCAGCAGGACGATCTGCGCGACGGCCCGGGTCGCCTCCGACCCCGCCCCCATCGCGACCCCGATGTCCGCGTCCTTCAGCGCGAGCACGTCGTTGACACCGTCGCCGGTCATCGCGACCGTGTGCCCACGGGACTGCAGCGCCCCGACCAGGTCCCGCTTCTGCTGCGGGGTGACCCGCCCGAAGACCGTGCCCTCGTCCAGGGCCGCGCCCATCGCCTCCCGGTCCTGAGGAAGCCGCCGGGCGTCGACCGCGGCGCCGCTGAGTCCCAGCTTGGCCGCCACCGCGCCCACCGACACCGCGTTGTCCCCTGAGATGACCTTGGCGTGGACGTCCTGCTCGGCGAAGTAGCGCAGGGTGTCGGCCGCGTCGGGCCGCAGCCGCTGTTCCAGTACGACCAGGGCGGCCGGCCGCGCCCCCTTGGCCACGTCGGCGGCGTCCAGGTCGCGGGCGGCCCGGGCCAGCAGCAGCACCCGCAGTCCCCGCTCGTTGAGCCGCTCGGTCTCGGGGAGGGCGGGGTCGCCGTCCTCCAGGAGGACGTCCGGCGCCCCCAGCAGCCATGTGCTGCTCTCCCCGTTGCCCTCGCTGAAGCTGGCGCCGCTGTACTTGCGGGCGGAGGAAAAGGGGAGGGACTCGGTGCAGCGCCACTCCACGGCGTCCGGGTAGGCGTCGATGATCGCCCGGAGGGAGGCGTTCGGCCGGGGGTCGGACTCTCCGAGCGCCCCGAGGACCTGCCGTACGTACGTCTCGTCGGCGCCGTCCAGCGTGCGCAGTTCGGTGACGTCCATGCCGCCCTCGGTGAGGGTGCCGGTCTTGTCCAGGCAGACGGTGTCGACACGGGCGAGACCCTCGATGGCGGGCAGCTCCTGCACCAGGCACTGCTGCCGGCCGAGCCGGATCACGCCGATGGCGAAGGCGACGGAGGTGAGCAGGACCAGCCCCTCCGGGACCATCGGGACGATCCCGCCGACGGCCCGCGCGATCGAGTCCTTGAGGTTGTTGTTCTTCACGAACAGCTGTGTGACGACCAGGCCGATCGCGGCCGGGACCAGCATCCACGTCACGTACTTGAGGATCGTGGAGATGCCGGAGCGAAGCTCGGAGTGGACCAGGGTGAACCGGGAGGCCTCCTCGGCGAGCTGGGCGGCGTAGGCCTCGCGGCCCACCCTGGTCGCCCGGAAGGCGCCGCTTCCGGCCACCACGAAGCTGCCGGACATGACCTGGTCCCCGGGGTGCTTCACCACCGGGTCGGCCTCGCCGGTCAGCAGCGACTCGTCGATCTCCAGTCCGTCCGCCTCCACGCACACCCCGTCGACGACGGCCTTGTCCCCGGGGCCGATCTCCACCAGGTCGTCGAGGACGAGGCCGGAGGTGGCCACCGCGACCGTCTCGCCGTCGCGCCGCACGGTCGGCCGGGCCTCCCCGATGACGGCGAGGGAGTCCAGGGTCTTCTTCGCCCGCCACTCCTGGATGATGCCGATCCCGGTGTTGGCGAGGATCACGAACCCGAAGAGGCCGTCCTGAATGGGGGCGACGGCCAGCATGACCAGCCACAGCACGCCGATGATCGCGTTGAACCGGGTGAACACGTTCGCCCGGACGATCTCGCCCAGGGACCGGCTGCTGCGCACGGGTACGTCGTTCACCTGCCCGCGCGCGACGCGCCGCGCGACCTCGGCAGTGGTGAGACCGGTCGCCGCGGGAAGGGTGGCCGGCGCGTCGATATGGGTCATGGATTCGACGGTACGTGCGGATTTGGGGGTTCACCCCCCGAGAACGCCGAAGATCCGACCACGGGAGGAGCCGTCTAGTGCCGTGGTTGTAGCGGCTACTCCTCGGTTGCCGGCCCGGCTGTCGGCTCCGCCGTCTCCGCTGCGGCCGCCGCCCTCTTGATCGCCGCGTCCCGGCTGCGCACGATCCGGATGCCGAGCAGTCCGAGCGCGCCGCCGGCCAGGCAGGTCCACAGCCACCACAGATGGCCGTGGTCGTCGAACCAGCCGTAGAACGGCAGCTGGACGAGGAAGAGGGCGAACCAGAGGATCGTGCCACCGGTGATGGTGGCGACCACGGGGCCCTCGAGGGGCTCCGGTGCCTCGTGCTTCAAGGGTCCCGAGAAAAAGCCGGCCATGCGGCACAGCTTACGAGGCGATCACATCTACGCGCGAAGATAGTTGTTCTGGACGTCATACGTTCATACTGAAACGGTTTGTCTCTGACTACTTCTGATCGTAGGAACCTCTGATGCTAGACCGCTACTTCAAGATCTCCGAGCGGGGCAGCACGCTGCCGAGGGAGATCCGTGGCGGTTTCGCCACCTTCTTCGCGATGGCGTACATCATCGTGCTCAACCCGATCATCCTCGGCAGCGCGAAGGACATGTACGGGCACCAGCTCGACCACGGCCAGCTGGTCACCGCCACCTGTGTCACCGCGGCCTTCACCACGCTCCTCATGGGCGTCATCGGCAACGTGCCGATCGCGCTGGCGGCCGGCCTCGGCGTGAACTCCGTCGTCGCCCTGCAGCTCGCCCCGCGGATGTCCTGGCCGGACGCCATGGGCATGGTCGTGCTGGCCGGATTCGTCGTCATGCTCCTGGTGGCCACCGGTCTGCGCGAGCGCGTCATGAACGCGGTCCCCTTCGGGCTGCGCAAGGCGATCTCGATCGGTATCGGCCTGTTCATCATGCTGATCGGTCTGGTGGACTCCGGATTCGTCAGCCGGATCCCGGACGCCGCCCGGACCACCGTCCCGCTCCAGCTGGGCGCCGACGGTCACCTGAACGGCTGGCCCGTCCTGGTCTTCATCCTCGGCGCGCTGCTCACCCTCGCCCTGATCGTCCGCAAGGTGCCGGGCGCGATCCTGATCTCGATCGTCGCGATGACCGTCCTCGCGCTGGTCCTCGACGCCGTCGCGACGATCCCCTCCTGGGGTCTGACCGCGCCCAAGTGGCCAGGCAACCCGGTCGCCACCCCCGACTTCGGGCTGATCGGCGAGGTCAGCCTCTTCGGCGGCTTCGGCAAGGTCGGCATGCTGACCGGGATCCTCTTCGTCTTCACGGTCCTGCTGTCCTGCTTCTTCGACGCGATGGGCACGATCATGGGCGTCTCCGACGAGGCCAGGCTGACCGACGCCAAGGGTGAGATGCCCGGCATCAACAAGGTCCTCTTCGTCGACGGTCTCGCCGTGGCCGCGGGCGGCGCCAGCTCCTCTTCCGCCACCACCGCGTTCGTGGAGTCCACGGCCGGGGTCGGCGAAGGCGCCCGCACCGGTGTCGCGAACCTCGTCACGGGCGGCCTCTTCGCCGTCGCGCTGTTCCTCACGCCGGTCGCCACGATGGTCCCGTCCCAGGCCGCCACCCCCGCGCTGCTCGCGGTGGGCTTCCTGATCCTGGCGAACTCGGTCAAGGAGATCGACTGGACCGACTACACGATCGCCATGCCCGCCTTCATCACGATGGTGATGATGCCGTTCACCTACTCGATCACCAACGGCATCGGCATGGGCTTCATCGCCTTCGTCCTGCTGCGCCTGGTGGCCGGCCGGGCCCGGGAGGTCCCGGTCCCGATGTACGTGGTCTCGGGCGTCTTCGTCTTCTACTACCTGATGCCGGCTCTCGGCCTGACCTGAGGCGGGAGCTCGGCACAGGGGGCTCACGCGAGCCCGTAGAACTTCTCCGTCTCGTCCACGGCGGTCTTGAACCGCTCGTCGAAGTCATCCCGGATGAGCGTCTGGACGACATAGTCCTGGACGCTCATCCCCCTTTTCGCCGCATGCTGCCGGAGCCGTTCGAGCAGCTCCCCGTCTATCCGCAGGCTGAACACACTGGTCCCCATGAGTACGAGGGTCGCTGCACGGTTCGGGGTGGCGGGTGGCGTTCCGCGGTCGTGTCACCCGGACGAGTGATACCGCGGCTTCGAAGCGGTGCAGTGGCGGGGTTCACGGGCACCTGTGGCGCTCCCGGGTGGTATTTAGGGAGGGTAATGAGTTATGTTAAAGAACATGCCTGACCTGACCCATGGCGACGACGTTGCCGCCGTGAACTCGCTTCGATCGGCCGTGATGCGGCTGTCCCGCCGGCTCAAGCACCAGCGGGTCGACGAGTCGCTGAGCCCCACCGAGATGTCGGTGCTCGGCACCCTCTCCCTCTGCGGCAGTGCCACCCCGGGCGAACTCGCCCGCAAGGAGCACGTCCAGCCGCCCTCGATGACCCGCATCGTGGCGCTGCTGGAGGCCAAGGGACTGGTCCGGCTGGAGCCGCACCCCGAGGACCGGCGCCAGAAGGTCGTCACCAAGACCGAGCAGGCCGAGGCCATGCTCGAGGAGAGCCGCCGCAAGCGGAACGCCTTCCTGGCCACCCTGGTGGACGGCCTCGACGAGGACGAGTGGGCGAAACTGCGCGCCGCCGCCCCCGTGCTGGAGAAACTCGCACACCTGTAGGCAGCAGTACCGAGGAGGCGAACCTTTTTGAGTACGGGACCCGGAGCAGACTCCGCACCCGCACCGGCCACCCACGACACCCCGTCCACTCCCAGAACCCGCAAGTCCTCGATGTTCAGCTCGCTGAAGGTCCGCAACTACCGCCTGTTCTTCATCGGCCAGGTCGTCTCCAACACCGGCACCTGGATGCAGCGCATCGCCCAGGACTGGCTGGTCCTCAGCCTCACCGGCTCCTCCACGGCCGTCGGCGTCACGACGGCCCTGCAGTTCCTGCCGATGCTCCTCTTCGGCCTCTACGGCGGCGTCCTCGTCGACCGCCTGCCCAAGCGCCGCACGCTGCTGTTCACCCAGTCCGCGATGGCCGTCACCGGTATCGCGCTCGCCTTCCTCACCCTCTCCGGCCACGTCCAGGTCTGGCACGTCTACCTCGCCGCCTTCGCCGCCGGCCTCGCCACCGTCGTCGACAACCCGGCCCGCCAGTCCTTCGTCTCCGAGATGGTCGGCCCGGACCAGCTGCAGAACGCGGTCAGCCTGAACTCCGCGAACTTCCAGTCGGCCCGCCTGGTCGGCCCCGCCGTCGCGGGCGTGATGATCACCGGCGTCGGCACCGGCTGGGCGTTCCTCTTCAACGGCCTGTCCTTCGTCGCGCCCATCGCGGGCCTGCTGCTGATGCGGGCGCGTGAGCTGCACGTCGTGGAGCGCGCCCCGCGCGGCAAGGGCCAGCTGCGGGAAGGCCTGCAGTACGTGGCCGGGCGGCCCGAGCTGATCTGGACCATCGTGCTGGCCGGGTTCGTCAGCACCTTCGGCTTCAACTTCCCCGTCTTCCTCTCCGCGTTCGCCGACGACGTCTTCCACGCGGGCGCGGGCTCCTACAGCCTCTTCAACACGCTGATGGCGGTCGGCTCACTGGCCGGCGCCCTGCTCGCCGCCCGACGCGGCACCGCCCGGATGCGGGTCCTCCTCGCCGGCGCGGTGGCCTTCGGCGCCCTGGAGATCGTGGCCGCGATCGCCCCCTCCCTCTGGCTGTTCGCCCTGCTCATGGTCCCGGTCGGGATGTTCGGCATGACGGTCAACGTCACCGCCAACAGCAGCATCCAGATGAGCACCGACCCGGCCATGCGGGGCCGGGTGATGGCCCTGTACATGATGGTGTTCATGGGCGGCGCGCCCCTGGGCGCACCGATCGCCGGCTGGATCACCGACGCGTACGGCGTCCGGGCCGGCCTGGCGGCCGGCGGCGCGATCACCGCCGTCGCGGCCGCGACGATCGCCCTGGTCCTGGCCCGCGTCGGCGGCCTGCGGCTGTCCGTCGGCTGGCACCGGGGGCATCCGCAGGTGCGGTTCGTACCGCGGGAGCGGCAGGAGGAACTGGCGACCGTGGCCTGACCCGGCCCGGAAGGTGATCACACCCGCCGGGCCAGCACCTGCCCCGGCCAGTCGCCCGTCCCCGTGTACGCCTCCGTCGGCGCGAACCCGTTGGCCTCGTAGAAGGCGACGAGCCTGCGGTCGTCCCCGGCGTAGCAGTCGACCCGCAGCAGACCGACGCCCACCCGCCGGGTCTCCTCGGCGGCGTGCTCGAGCAGCGCGGCGCCCGCGCCGGACCCCTTGAAACGGCGGTCGGAGGCGAGCCAGTGGATGTACCGCTCGGGCTCGCCGGGCGGCGGCAGGTGGGAGAGATAGGGGCCGGGCGCGTCGGTGAGGGTGAGGGTGGCGGCCGGAGCGCCGCCGATCTCGGCGATGTAGACCGTGCCCTCCCGCGCGTACCGGACGACGGACTCCACCGTCCTCGGGCTCCGGGACAGCGGCTCCGTCCCCCACTGCCCGGTGCGGCCCTGCGCGACCAGCCACTCCACACAGCTGTCGAGCATGCCGAGTATCGCGGGGACGTCGTCGGGCCCGCCGTCCCGGATGGTGATCTCCATGCCCCCATGGTGGCAGGCTGGTGCGCATGAGACTCTTCGCCGCCGTGCTGCCGCCGGACGACGTCGCCCGTGAACTCGCCGCCGAGGTCGCCGAGTTGCGCAAGCTGCCCGGCGCGGACGGACTGCGCTGGACCGGCCGCCCCGGCTGGCACTACACCCTCGCGTTCTACGGCGAGGTCGACGACGACGTCGTCCCGGAACTGTCGGGGCGGCTGGAGCGGGCCGCGCACCGGAGCGCCCCCTTCGAGCTGGCCGTGCGGAGCGGCGGACAATTCGGGCACGGGCGGGCGCTGTGGGCCGGGGCCGCCGGGGATGTGCCCGCCCTGCGCCTCCTGGCAGGCCGGGCGGAGGCGGCGGCACGCAAGGCGGGAATCGACATGGGGGAACACCGCCGCTACAAGGCCCACCTGACCCTGGCCCGCAGCCGGGACGCGGTGGACGCGGGGCCGTACGTCGAGGCACTGCACGGTTTCGCCGGGCGTACCTGGACCGTGGAGGAGCTGGTGCTCATGCGCAGCAACCTGCCGACGTCCGGGGTCCCGGGGGAGCAGCCCCGCTACGAGCCGGTCGGGCGCTGGCGGCTCGGCGGGGCCGGTTAGGCTCGGGGCGTGGACCCGAAGACCCGGAACCGGATCATGGCCGGTGCGCTTGTGCTGATGTTCGTCGTGGTTGCCCTGGCTGCGGCGCTCGGCAAGTAGCGGCGGCGGTCGGTGAGTGGCGGCCGACGGCCGCCGCCACGCCGTGCTCGAGGGGAACTACCAGGCGAAGGCCTCCGGGGAGGGGCCCGGTCCGGGGAAGATCTCGTCCAGGCCGGTCAGCAGGTCCTCGCTCAGCTCCAGCCCGACCGCGCGGATCGCGGAGTCGAGCTGCTCGGCGGTGCGCGGGCCGACGATCGGGCCGGTCACCCCGGGGCGGGTGAGCAGCCAGGCCAGCGCGGCCTCGCCGGGCTCCACCCCGTGCTTCTCGAGGAGATCCTCGTAGGACTGGATCTGGGCGCGGATGCCGGTGTTGGCGAGCGAGTCGGCCGCCCGTCCGCTCGCCCGGCGGCCGCCCTCGGCCTCCTTCTTGATGACCCCGCCCAGCAGACCGCCGTGCAGCGGCGACCAGGGGATGACCCCGAGGCCGTACTCCTGCGCGGCCGGGATGACCTCCATCTCGGCGCGGCGCTCGGCGAGGTTGTAGAGGCACTGCTCGCTGACCAGGCCGATCGTGCCGCCGCGGCGGTCGGCGATCTCGTTGGCCTGGGCGATCTTGTATCCGGGGAAGTTGGACGACCCGGCGTAGAGGATCTTCCCCTGCTGCACCAGCACGTCGATGGCCTGCCAGATCTCCTCGAAGGGAGTGCGGCGGTCGACGTGGTGGAACTGGTACAGGTCGATGTGGTCGGTCTGCAGACGCTTCAGGCTGGCGTCCACCGCCCGCCGGATGTTGAGCGCGGAGAGCTTGTCGTGGTTCGGCCAGGCGTCGCCGTCGGCGGCCATGTTGCCGTACACCTTGGTGGCGAGGACGACCTTGTCGCGCCGGTCGCCGCCCTTGGCGAACCAGTTCCCGATGATCTCCTCGGTACGGCCCTTGTTCTCACCCCAGCCGTACACGTTGGCGGTGTCGACGAAGTTGATGCCCGCGTCCAGCGCCGCGTCCATGATCGCGTGGGAGTCGGCTTCGTCGGTCTGCGGGCCGAAGTTCATGGTGCCGAGGACGAGGCGGCTGACCTTGAGTCCGGTACGTCCGAGCTGCGTGTACTTCATGAGGTACAAGCCAACGACTTGGAGTGCGCTCTACGCAAGGGGGGCAGGAGACGGTCAGTCGCGGGCGAAGTCGTCGGTCCTGAGGGTGAGATCGAGGGGGGTGGCGGTCAGGTCGATCTCCGCGCCGAAGGCGACGGACAGTTCGCTCACGTACTCGCCGTCCTTGGGCTGGGTGTACAGGTGGCACTTGCCCTGGTAGGGGTCGGCGATCAGGAGGACGGGGACCCCGGCGGTGGCGTAGGCGGTCTTCTTGGGGCCGTAGTCGTTCTTGGCGGTGTCCTTGGAGATGACCTCGGCCACGAACGCGACATCTTTGTGGCGCCACCGGCCCTCGTTGTTCTTCTCGGCCCCCTCGGCCATGAGCGTCACATCGGAGGCGAAGCCGTTGAGGTGCCCCGGATAGTCGACGCGGACGTCCGACTTCAGGCGCTTGCGCGGATACTTGGTGCGCAGTTGCTCGTAGACGTCGGCGATGATCTCCCAGTGCGTGTCCCGCTGCGGCGACAGGTGGATGGCCCCCCCGACGATCTCGGCCTTGTATCCCTCGGGGACGGGCATCTTCTCGAGCCGCTCGAACATCTCGTCGAGTTGGCGCGTGTTGTCGCTCTCGGCCATCGCGATCCTGTCTTCAAGGAGGTCATCGTGGCGTTCCTCCCCGGCGGCCTCATGGACCAGTGCCGCCGCGCAGTACAACGATAGGCACGGTCACCAGGACACGTGGCGGCGCGCATATGCCGGCAGGGCCGGCCCCGGCCCCGATCAGCCGGCGTACTCCCCGCCCAGCCCCCACGCCTGGTGCATCGCCCCCGCGAAGGCCCCCGCCAGTTTGTGTTCGCCGGTCTCGTTCGGGTGGGTGCCGTCGTAGGTGTCGGTGTGGATGTCCCAGGTGTCCGGGACCGAGGCCATGAGGATCGGGGAGGCGCTGTCGTCCAGGTCGGCCGCCGTCTTCGCGAGGAGTTCGTTGAAGGCGGTGACCTGGGCGGCGAACGGCTCGTCGTTCGCGGCACGGATGTTGGGGATCACCGGGAGGAGGACGAGGTGGATCCGGGGGGCGGCCGCGCGGGCCTCGGCGACGAAGGCGCGGGTGTTGTCCGCCGTCTGCTCGGCGTTCGTGTAGAAGCCCAGGTCGATCAGGCCGAGGGAGACGAGCAGCACGTCCGCCCGGGACCGGCGCACCGCCTCGCCGATCAGCGGGACCATGTGCTGCCAGCCCTCGCCCCAGCCGGCCAGATGGGCGCGGGGGAAGCCGGGTTCGGCGTACGCGTACGACGTGGGGGCGTCCGCGGCCTTGTCGTAGAGCGTCTCGCGCGGGCCGACCAGGGTGAAGGGGCCGCTGTACGTCTCGCACAGATGGCGCCACATGCGGTACCGCCAAGTGTGTTCGCCCGAGCTGCCGATCGTCATCGAGTCGCCTACGGGCATGAACCTGAGCATCCGCTCATGATGCGGGATCCGGAGTGGATCACAGGTCCCGGGGGCGTGTGAGACGGGCCACGGCCGCCGAACGGCTGAGCGGGATGGCAGGCTTGGGGACATGCGCCGACCCTTCGCCACCCGAGCCGGAGCCCTCCTCGCCGCGACCCTCCTCGCGGGCGCCTTCGCCGTGCCCGCCTCCGCCGCCGACGGCAAGGGCGACCAGGGGTTCACCATCGAGGATCCGCGCATCACCGAGTCGAGCGGGCTCGCCGCCTCCCGCCAGCACCCCGGTGTCTACTGGACCCACAACGACAGCGACGACGGCCCCTACCTCTACGCGGTCGACAGCGCCACCGGGAAGACGGTCGCCCGGCTCACCCTCACCGGCATCGGCTCCCCGCGCGACGTCGAGGCCGTCTCGATCGGGCCCGACAACCAGATCTACGTCGGCGACATCGGCGACAACCTCGGCGGCACCTGGGCGTACGTCTGGATCTACAAGCTGCCCGAGCCGAAGAAGCTCGTCGACGCGACCGTCCGGGCCACGCAGTACGTCGTGACGTACTCGGACGGTGCCCGCGACGCCGAGTCGCTCGTGGTGCACCCGAAGACCGGCCGTGTCTACATCATCGACAAGAACGAGGACGGGGGCCATCTCTACGAAGGCCCGGCGACCCTGTCCACCAAGGGCAAGAACGTCTTCAAGCCGGTCGCGCCCGTCGACCTGTGGGCCACCGACGCCGCCTTCTCCCCGGACGGCACCCAGCTCGCCGTCCGCGGCTACTTCGGCGGCCTCTCCTACGACTGGAACGACGGTGCCATCAAGCGCAAGGGGCGCCTCGACGTGCCCCTGCAACGGCAGGGGGAGTCCCTCAGCTACTCCGCCGACGGCAGCAAGCTGATGTACGGCAGTGAGGGCTCGTCGAGTTCGGTGGTGGCGGAGGACGCCCCCGACGGCGGGTCCGCCAAGTCGCCCTCGTCGGAGGGCGGTTCGGGGGGCTCGGGTTCCGACGCCTCCGGGACCTCGGCGGCCACCAGTGGCGTCAAGCTCGGCGCGCTCGTGGTCGCCGCCCTCGCCGCCGCCGTCTTCGGCTTCCGACGGCTGCTGCGCCGCGGCTGAGCTCCGCCCGGTGACGGGCCGTGCGGTGAGGGCGTGTCACCCGTCCGCCCCGTCCCGCGCGCGGTCGGTCCTGCCACCCGGCAGGCTGTCGGTGTCTCGCGGGACGGGGGCGGACTCGGACCCGTGGTCCCGCTCTCACCGATGGGAGACCCGATGCGCGGTCATGCCATACGCGCCGCAAGGAAGCTCTGCCTGTTCGTCGCCGCCCTGGGGCTGACCGCCCCTCTGGCTCTCGCGACCGCCCAGCCGGCCCAGGCGGCCCCGATCCTGCAGTACCGCACCGTCGACCTGCCGCTGAGCGGTGACCTCACCGGTGCCACGGAGCAGATCCATCTCACCGGCCACATCGGCCTCACCGTCTTCACCTGGACGGATCCGAGCGGTGGCGGCACGGCCCACATCATCAGCCGGCTGCACGACACCACCGGAGTGGGCCGGACGAGCGGCGGCACCTACCGCTTCGTCGGTGCCGGCCACGACGCGGTCTCCTATCCGCCGGACCCGGTCGCGCCGCTGACCGTGTTCCCGACGTTTCTCCAGATCAGCCCGTTCTTCCCGCCCGGCCCGATCGTCCCGCCGAACCCGATCGTCCCGCCGAACCCGATCCGGCCCGTGCGGGTGAGCGTGAGTGTCACGGGAGCCGGGGGGATCGGCGACATCAGCGCCACGGTGTCCGACCTCGGGGGAATCGACAACCCCTGACCCGTTCGTCTGCCGTATGTCTTGACGCGGTCATGCAGTGTCGCTTCTCTGGGGGTGTGGTGTATGGGAGCGCTCCCATCTGTTCCGGCCCCGCGCCCCCGAGAGGAAGCAACGAGATGTTCCGCAGCCTGCGCAGAACGCTGTGTGCCCTGACCGTCGCACTCCTGCTGCCGCTGGCCGGCGCCCGGACCGCCGACGCGGCGGAGGCCGGTGGCGGCTACTGGCACACCAGCGGCCGCCAGATCCTCGACGCCGCCGGGCAGCCGGTCCGGATCGCCGGTGTCAACTGGTTCGGCTTCGAGACCGGCAACTACGTCGTCCACGGCCTCTGGTCCCGCGACTACAAGAGCATGATCGACCAGATGAAGTCGCTGGGCTACAACACGATCCGCATCCCGTACAGCGACGACATCTTCAAGAGCGCGACCGTCCCCAACAGCATCGACTTCAGCGGCGGCAAGAACGCCGACCTGCAAGGCCTCGGCTCACTGGGTGTGCTGGACAAGATCGTCTCGTACGCCGGTCAGGACGGCCTCAAGGTCATTCTCGACCGGCACCGCCCGGACGCCGGCGGTCAGTCCGCGCTCTGGTACACCTCGGCCGTCCCCGAGTCGACCTGGATCGCCAACCTCAGGTCCCTGGCCGCCCGTTACCTCGGCCAGGACACCGTCGTCGGCATCGATCTGCACAACGAGCCGCACGACCCCGCCTGCTGGGGCTGCGGGGACACCGCGACGGACTGGCGGCTGGCCGCCCAGCGGGCCGGCAACGCGGTGCTGTCCGTCAACCCGGACCTGCTGATCTTCGTCGAGGGCGTGCAGACCTTCAACGGCGTCTCCGGCTGGTGGGGCGGCAACCTGATGGGCGTGGCCCAGTACCCGGTCCAGCTGAACGTGGCGAACCGGGTCGTGTACTCCGCCCACGACTACGCCACCAGCGTCGCCCAGCAGAGCTGGTTCAGCGATCCGACGTTCCCCGCCAACATGCCGGGGATCTGGGACAAGTACTGGGGCTACATCTTCAAGCAGAACCTCGCACCGGTGTGGGTGGGCGAGTTCGGTACGACGCTCGCCTCGACGGTGGACCAGAAGTGGCTGGCCGCCCTGGTGACCTACCTCCGCCCGACCTCCGCCTACGGCGCCGACTCCTTCCACTGGACCTTCTGGTCCTGGAACCCCAACTCCGGTGACACCGGCGGGATCCTGAAGGACGACTGGGTGACCGTGGACACCGTGAAGGACGGGTACCTGGCGAGCGTCAAGGCGCCGGGCTTTCCCGGCACGGGCAGTGGCGGCGGAGGCGGCGGAGGCGGCGGGACCACGGCCTCCTGCTCCGCCGCCTACACGACCACCAGCGACTGGGGCAGCGGCTTCAACGCCGATGTGAAGGTGACCAACACCGGGACGACCCCGGTCACTTCCTGGAAGGTGACGTGGACCTGGACCGGCGCCCAGCAGGTGACGAGTATGTGGAACGCGTCGTACACCCAGAGCGGGGCGAGTGTGACGGCCGTGAACGCCGCGCACAACGGAGCGGTGGCGGCGGGCGGTTCGGCGAGCTTCGGCTTCGGTGCGGCGCCGGGCGGTGCGGGCGTGCCGAATGTGAGCTGTACGGCGGCGTGACGAAAAGGGTTGGGTGGGGTGACGCCCGGGCTGTTAGCTTGCGGGGGATCGTGACGACGTGCGAGGAGGTGAGACCCGTGACCGCTGGATCCACATGGGTGCTCCCCGCCTCTTCACGGTCGGGCGACTGACGTACGCGTCGCCGGGAGCGCCTCGACAACAAGGCCCTTCCGAAAGGCAACACCCCATGCAATCTGTGCATTTCACCGCGGAGACGTCTTCGAACGGCGTCGTCGAACGCGACTTCACGGTCGGCGAGATCCCCGGCACGCTCTGGTCGCCCGCAACCGCAAACGCAACCGGTTCATCCGGCTCCCGCTTCGATCGCGCACCCCTGGTGCTGATGGGTCACGGTGGCGGCACGCACAAGAAGTGGCCGGCCATGACGGGGCGTGCGCGCCTCCTCGTGACCGGCTGCGGGTTCCACGTCGCCTGCATCGACGCGCCCGGCCACGGCGACCGGCCGCGTACGGCGCACGACGAGCAGGAGATCGCCGCGCTGTACCGGGCGAGGGAGGCGGGCGAGCCGGAAGGCCCGATCGTCGTCCGGTACAACGCCCACCTCGCGGAGCGCGCCGTACCGGAGTGGCAGGCGACCCTGGACGCTCTCCAGGAATTGCCGGAGATCGGCGCCGGAGGGCCGGTCGGCTACTTCGGTCTGAACATGGCCACCGCGATCGGGGTGCCGTTGACGGCGGTCGAACCCCGGATCACCGCCGCGGTCTTCGGTCTCCACTGGCCCGACGCCCTGGCGGAGACGGCGAAGCGGATCACCGTCCCCGTCGAGTTCATGCTCCAGTGGGACGACGAGCACATCCCGCGGGCGTCCGGCCTGGCGTTGTTCGACGCCTTCGCCTCGAAGGAGAAGACACTGCACGCGAACACGGGCAGGCACAAGGAACTGCCCCGCTTCGAGGCCGACGGCGCGGTCCGGTTCTTCGCCCGGCATCTCGGCCGGGCGGTCACGGCTTCGGCCTGATCCGGCCCGACCTGGCGGGTGGGCGGGCGCCGGCTTCAGTTCGTGCCGCTGAAGTCGGCGTCCCGCGTGGTGACCGTCCCCGCCGTTCTCCCCGGTGCCGTCTGCCACGACCAGTACAGGTTGGTGTGGGCGATGACCTGGTCCGGCGGGGGCGCTCCCCAGGACGTGGTGTCCTCGGTGGTGTGGGCGTCGGCGACCAGCATCGTGTCGTAGCCCCTGACCAGCGCGCCGTGCAGGGTCGAGCGGATGCACATGTCGGTGGACGCGCCGACGACGAAGAGCCGTCCGACGCCGAGGTCCGACAGGACGGCCGCCAGGACGGTGTCCTCGAAGGAGTCGCCGTGGTTCTTGTGGACGAGTGGTTCGGCGGCGTCCGGCTTCAGCTCGGGGACGAGCTGCCAGGCGTCGCTGCCCGTCGGGAGCCCCTCGTCGGCGTGCTGGACCCAGATGACGGGTGCTCCCTCCCGTCGGGCTCGCTCGACCAGGGTGGCCACGTTGCCCACGACCGCGTCGCGGGCGTGGGCGCCGTCCACGACGCCGTTCTGCACGTCGACGACCAGCAGTGCGGTGTGCGGGCGGTTCTCGAGTGTGGTCACGGTTTCGTCCTCTCGCTGTCGGATTCCGTCCCCGCCAACGTAGGCCCGGCCACTGACAACGGGCCGCCCCCGCGCACGGGTCAGCCTCCCCGTACCGGCTTGATCTGGTGGGTGCGGCGTTCGCCGGCGGTGAGCATGCTGACGCCGTTGTGGTTGCGGCCGACGACGTAGAGGACGGGGACGGCCACGAGGGCGACGGCGATCGTGATGACGCTGACGGGGAAGAGGACCGGGAGCGACTCGCCCTCGGGCAGGGTCTGCCCGCCCTCGTGGACCGCGTAGCCGAAGGCGGCGAGGAAGAGCACCGTGCACACCGCCGCGAGGACGAGGAGCACGGTCATGACCTGGCGCGTGCGGGCCTCGTCGCGGACTTCGGCCCGCAGGGAGGTGCCGCAGACCGGGCAGGTCAGCTCCACGGTGTGCCGGCCCGACTTCGGGCGGCGCACCCGGTACAGGCTGTCGCGGAAGGTGATCGTGCGGGTCCTCGGCTGGACGAGGCCGCCGGTGACCTTGTCGCTGAGGATGTGCCGCACCGCCACCTGAACCGTGCCGGGTATCGGTCTGTTCATGCCCCGCCGTCCCCTCGTGAGCCGATTGACCACAGTGTGGGCGGGGGACGCGGCGGGGCTCAACTGGCCGCAGAAACCTTTGCCTTGAGCATGCTTTCCGGCCATCCGGCCGAGTGTCACTCACATGGTTGACCGGCATGCCCGAAATACACGGCTCCGGGTGTCACAGCCAGCAGGCTGTCCCTGCATCGCAACCCGTGCATTCCGACGGCCCCTGGAGCTGACATGTCCCACGTGCCCGCTGATCTCAAGTACACCGACGAACACGAATGGATCCGCACCGAGTCCGGCGGTGTCGCGGCCGTCGGCATCACCCACCACGCCCAGAAGTCGCTGGGCGACATCGTCTTCTTCGAACTGCCGGAGGTCGGCAGGAAGGTCGAGGCGGGCGACGGCGTCGGGACCGTGGAGTCGGTCAAGGCGGTGTCCGAGATCTTCAGCCCCCTCGACGGTGAGATCGTCGAGGTCAACCAGGACGTCGTCGAGGACCCGGAGGGGGTCAACTCCGAGCCCTACGACGCCTGGCTCTTCAAGATCAAGCCCAGTTCCGGGGCGTCGTCCAACGGGCTGCTCGACGCCAGGGCCTACGAGAACCTCATCGGCGGAGAGTGAGACCCCGAGGGGCGCCCGGTGACCCACCGGGCGCCCCTCGGCGTCGTACGAAGAACCGCTACAGCTTCTCGATCACATAGTCGATGCACTGGGTCAGCGCCTCGACGTCCGCCGGGTCGATCGCCGGGAACATCGCGACGCGCAGCTGGTTGCGGCCGAGCTTGCGGTAGGGCTCGGTGTCGACGACACCGTTCGCGCGCAGCACCTTGGCGACGGCGGCGGCGTCGATCTCGTCCGAGAAGTCGATCGTGCCGATGACCTGGGAACGCCTGGCCGGGTCGGTGACGAACGGGGTGGCGTGCTTCGACTCCTCCGCCCAGGTGTAGAGGCGGGTCGAGGAGTCCTTCGTGCGGGCCGTGGACCAGGCGAGACCGCCCTGGCCGTTGATCCACTTCAGCTGCTGGTCGAGCAGGAAGAGCGTGGCCAGCGCCGGGGTGTTGTACGTCTGGTTCTTGCGCGAGTTGTCGATCGCCGTGGGGAGCGAGAAGAACTCCGGGATGTGGCGGCCGGACGCGTGGACGCGCTCCGCGCGCTCGATCGCGGCCGGCGAGAAGACGCCGATCCACAGGCCGCCGTCGGAGGCGAAGGACTTCTGCGGGGCGAAGTAGTAGACGTCCGTCTCGGCGATGTCGACCGGGAGGCCGCCGGCGCCGGACGTGGCGTCCACCAGGACCAGGGACCCGGAGTCCGCGCCCGCCACGCGCTTCAGCGGAGCCGCGACGCCCGTCGACGTCTCGTTGTGCGTGAAGGCGTACACGTCGACGCCTGCCTCGGCCTGCGGCTCGGGGTGCGTGCCCGGCTCGGAGGAGATCACGGTGGGCTCGGCGAGCCAGGGCGCGAGCTTCGCGGCCTTGGCGAACTTCGACGAGAACTCGCCGAACGTGAGGTGCTGCGACCTGCTCTCGATCAGGCCGTGGGTCGCGATGTCCCAGAAGGCGGTGGAGCCGCCGTTGCCGAGGATCACCTCGTAGCCCTCGGGGAGGGAGAACAGCTCGGAGATGCCCTCGCGCACCTGGCCGACCAGGTTCTTGACCGGGGCCTGGCGGTGGGAGGTGCCCAGCAAGGAGGCACCGGTCGCGGCCAGCGCGTCCAGCGCTTCCGTCCGCACCTTGGAGGGGCCCGCGCCGAATCGACCGTCGGCGGGCTTGATGTCAGCGGGAATCCGGATCTCAGCCACGACAGGGAGGGTAGCCGGTGGAGGAAACCTCGGCGAAACCTCGTCCGTCGGGTGAGACGGCGTTTTCGGTGGGTGGGCTGGTTCCGCGCGGGCTGATTTGCTGGAGGTATGCCGGATCTCGAAGGTGAGCTGCGCAAGGCCGTCCGGGGCGATGTCGGCTTCGACGTCACCTCCCGCGCGCTGATGACCATGGACGCCTCCAACTACCGCCGCGTCCCCCTGGGCGTCGTCGCCCCGCGGGACGCCGACGACGTGGCGGCCGTGCTGGAGGTGTGCCGGTCGCACGGTGTGCCGGTCGTCGCCCGCGGCGGGGGCACGTCGATCGCCGGGCAGGCGACGGGCGTCGGCGTGGTACTGGACTTCACCCGGCACATGAACCGGGTGCTGGCCCTGGACCCGGAGGCACGGACGGCCGTCGTGCAGCCGGGGCTCGTCCTCGACCGGCTCCAGGAGGCCGCCGCGCCGCACGGTCTGCGCTTCGGCCCCGACCCGTCCACGCACAGCCGCTGCACGCTCGGCGGGATGATCGGCAACAACTCCTGCGGCTCGCACTCGGTGGCCTGGGGCACGACCGCGGACAGTGTGCGCGAGGTCGAGGTCCTCACCGCGCGGGGTCGGCGGACGCGGCTCGCACAGGGCTGGACCGGGGCCCCGGACGGGCTGCGGGACCTGGTGGAGGGGAACCTCGCGCGGCTGCGGACCGGCTTCCCCGAGCTGCCCCGCCGTATCTCGGGCTACGCCCTGGACGCGCTGCTGCCGGAGAAGGGCGTCGACGTCGCCCGTTCCCTCTGCGGCTCCGAGGGCACGCTCGCGGTGCTGACGGAGGCGGTCGTCCGGCTGGTCGAGTCCCCACGCGCGCGTGCGCTCGCCGTGCTCGGATACGCCGACGAGCCGGCCGCGGCGGAGGCGGCCGCCGGGCTGCTGCCGCACCGGCCGCTGACGGTCGAGGGCATGGCGGCCGACCTGGTGCCGTCGCCGGCCGCGCTGCCCAGGGGCGGGGCCTGGCTGTTCGTGGAGACGGGCGGTGACACGGAGGGCGAGGCACGCGCGCGTGCGGAGGCGATCGTGCGGGCGGCGGACGCCGTGGACGCGGCCGTGGTCACGGAGGAGGGCGCGCAGCGCGCGCTGTGGCGCGTCCGCGAGGACGCCAGCGGTACGGCGACCCGGATGCCCGACGGCAGCGAGGCCTGGCCCGGCTGGGAGGACTGCGCGGTGCCCCCGGCCCGCCTCGGGGCCTACCTGCGCGACTTCCGTGCCCTGCTCGCCTCCCACGCGCTGCGCGGCACCCCTTACGGCCACTTCGGCGACGGCTGCATCCACGTCCGTATCGACTTCGACCTGCTGACCGCGCCGGGCGTCGCCCGCTTCCGCCGTTTCTCGGAGGACCTGGCCGGACTGGTCGTCGCCCACGGCGGCTCCCTGTCCGGGGAGCACGGCGACGGGCAGGCCCGGGCCGAGCTGCTGCCGAAGATGTACGGCACGGAGACGGTCGCGCTCTTCGAGCGGGCGAAGGCGCTGTGGGACCCCGACGACCTCCTCAACCCCGGCATGCTGGTCCGCCCCGCCCCGCTGGACGCGAACCTCCGCTTCTCCGTCCTGCCCCGCGAACCCGTCCCGGTGGCCTTCGGCTACCCGTCCGACGGCGGTGACTTCTCCGCGGCCGTCCGCCGCTGCGTGGGCGTCGCGAAGTGCCGTACGACAACGGCGCAGGCATCCGGGTCCGCCGTGATGTGCCCCTCGTTCCGTGCGACGGGCGACGAACGGCACTCCACGCGCGGGCGTGCCCGGCTGCTGCACGAGATGCTCGCGGGCGAGGTGGTGACCGACGGCTGGCGGTCGCAGGAGGTGCGGGAGGCGCTGGACCTGTGTCTGTCCTGCAAGGGCTGCCGCTCCGACTGCCCGGTCGGCGTCGACATGGCCACGTACAAGGCGGAGTTCCTGCACCACCACTACGCGGGCCGCCGCCGCCCCGCCGCCCACTACGCGATGGGCCGGCTGCCGCGGTGGCTGCGCTGGGCTTCCCGCACGCGCGCGACGGCACTCCTCAACGCCCTCGCCCGGGTGGGCCCCTTGGCCCGGGTGGCGAAACGGGCGGCCGGGATCGATCCGCGGCGACGGATCCCCGTGCTGGCGGGGGAGACGTTCAGCAGGTGGTGGAGGAGGCGGGGTCCCGCGGACGCGGCGGCCGGCGACCTCGTCGTGCTGTGGCCCGACACGTTCACCGAGCATCTGTCGCCCTCCGTCGGCCGGGCGGCCGTCCGGGTCCTGGAGGCGGCCGGGCTGCGGGTGGCGCTGCCGCCGACCCTGCGGATGCGCGGACGCCCGGTCGGCGACGGCCGTACACGGTTCGCGGCCGCGCTGCTGACGGCCGCCCGCCGCGACCGGGTCTGCTGCGGTCTGACGTACGTCTCCACCGGCCAGTTGGACCACGCGCGCGTGGTGCTGCGGCGGACCCTCGACCTGATGGAGCCGGTGCTCGGGACGACGGCACCCGTGGTCGTGCTGGAGCCCAGCTGTGCCGCCGCCCTGCGGACGGACCTCCCGGAACTGCTGCCCGACGACCCGCGCGCCGCCCGTCTCGCCGCCCGGGTGCTCACGTTCGCGGAGGTGCTTCAGCGCCACGCCCCCGACTGGACGCCGCCCCGCGTGGACCGTCCGGCCGTCGGCCAGACCCACTGTCACCAGCACGCGGTCCTGGGGGACACGGCCGACCGCCGGCTGCGCGAGGCGGCCGGGCTCACCGGCGAACTGAGCGGTGGCTGCTGCGGACTGGCGGGCGACTTCGGCTTCGGGAAGGGCCACTTCGAGGTGTCGGAGGCCTGTGCGGAGGAACAGCTCCTGCCCGCCGTACGCGACGCGCCCGCGCACGCGGTCGTCCTCGCGGACGGCTTCTCCTGTCGGACCCAGCTGGAGCAGTTGGCCGGCGTGCGGGGCCGTCATCTCGCGGAGGTACTGGCCGACCGGTTCCTCAAGTAACTGCCAGCTTTTCCAAAGGTATTCACAGCGCTCCTTTGCTCATTTTGCCGTTCGCGGAGATGAGAGGCGTGTAAGTTTCTCGATGTCGGGAGCCGGACGCGGAAGCCCGAAACCATGGAATTACCGAAGGTACAGCGCACCCCCCCAAGGAGTCGGAATGAGCTTCAAGAAGCTGGCCCCGCTGCCCTCCAAGTCCAAGAACAAGCAGCTCCCGCCGCCGCCGCAGCCGAAGCCGAAGAAGAAGCACAAGCCGCAGCCGCCGCTGCCCGGCAGGGACGCCTGAGTCCGTCAGAAGAACTGAAAAGGGGTCGATGGTGCACCGTCGGCCCCTTCGCCATTGAAAAGAGGCAATTCGGCGGGAAGGTGAAAGGTGAGCTGTTGAATGGATGCGGAAGATGAGGATCTCGAATACGAAACCCCCGAAACGCCCACCATTCCCGCCCGTACCGCGTTCCGCCGTTTCTGGCCGCTGACCAAGGGCCTCAGAAAGTGGCTGCTGATCGTGTGGGTGTGCACGATCCTCGCCGCGCTCGCCGAGACCGAGGCGATCCTGCTGTTCGGCGACCTCACCGACAACGCCCTCAGCGAGGGGTCGCTCGGCGCGTTCTGGGCGCCCGCCGCGAAGTGGCTGGCCGTCGCCGTCGTCGGCGCGGCCGTGGCCTACGCAGGCAACTCCCTGGCCGCCTGGGCCACCGAACGCTTCGTGATGCGGCTGCGCGAGCATGTCTTCGACCACGTCCAGCAGTTGCCGCCGCACTTCTTCCAACGCCACCGCCAGGGCGATCTGTTGTCCCGGCTGACGAGTGACGTCGAGGCGATCGAGACGCTGGTGGTGTCGGGCCTGGTCGGCGCGGCCTCCGCCGCCTTCTCCGCGCTCTTCTACGCGGCCGCCGCCTTCTGGCTGCGCTGGGACCTGGCCGCCGCCACCTTCGTCCTCGCCCCCCTCTTCTGGCTGGCGGCCCGCCGTTTCTCCGGCTCCATCAAGGACGTCTCGCGCGAGGGCCGGGTCGCCGACGGTGCGATCACCTCGGTCGTCGAGGAGTCGCTCGGCAACATCGTCCTCACCCAGGCCTACGACCGGCGGGACGCCGAGCGCCGGCGGCTCGGCGAGGAGGCGAACGCCTGGTTCCGCGCGTCCGTGCGTTCCACCCGGCTGAACGAGGCCTACGAGCAGCTCGTGCAGGTCATCGAGACCGTGTGCGTGCTCGCGGTGATCGGCATCGGCGCCTGGGAGATCTCCACCGGCCGGATGACCCTGGGCCAGTTGCTCGCGTTCGCCGCCTTCCTCGGCTACCTCTACCCGCCCGTCCGTGGCCTCGCGCAGCTCGGTCTCACCGTCACCGCGGCCACGGCGGGTGCCGAACGGCTCATCGAGATCCTCGACGTACGGCCGTCGGTCAGCGATCCGAGGCGCGGCGCCGAAGCGGGCCGCCCGGACGGCACGATCGAGGTCAGGGACGTCTCCTTCCGCTACCCCGGCGCGGACCGCACGGCCCTGGACGGGCTGAGCTTCGCCGTGCACCCCGGCGAGCTGGTGATCATCACCGGGCCGAGCGGCGCGGGCAAGTCCACCGTCTCCAAGCTCCTGCTCCGCTTCTACGACCCCGACACCGGCGACGTCCTCCTGGACGGCACCCCGGTGCGCGACTTCCCGCTGGCCCGGCTGCGGGAGTACGTGACGCTGCTTCCGCAGGAGACCCTCGTCCTGCACGACAGCGTCCGCGCCAACATCGCCTGCGGGCGGCCCGGAGCCAGTGACCAGGCGATCGAGGAGGCGGCGCGGGCGGCCGACGCGCACGAGTTCGTCACGCGGCTGCCCGAGGGGTACGACACGAAGATCGACCCCGGCTCGGCCCGGTTGTCCGGCGGTCAGCTCCAGCGGCTCGCGATCGCCCGCGCGATCCTGCGCGACGCTCCCGTCCTGGTGCTGGACGAGCCGACGACCGGCCTGGACGCGTTGGCCGCCCGCCGGGTGGTCAAGCCGCTGCGCCGGCTGATGGCCGGCCGCACCACCATCATGATCACCCATGACCTCAACCTCGCCCCCGACGCCGACCGCATCCTGGTGGTGGACGGCGGCCGGATCGTGGAGACGGGACGCCACGAGGAGCTGCTCGCGCGCGGCGGGGCGTACGCGCGGCTGCACCGCTCGCAGAACAACGCGGTGATGGACACGGGCGAACTGCGTCTGCCGCTGTTCGCGCAGCAGCCGGTAGCGGCCGCCGTCGCACCCGATCCCGCGTACAGCCATGCGTACGGGTACGACCATGCGTGCGACCACGCGTACGCGTACAGCCACACCTACGGCCACGCCTACGACCAGGGCCACGCCTACGACCAGGGGCACGCCTACGACCAGGGGCAGGCTCACTGGCCCCAGCCGGTGTTCGACCCGTACGACCCCTACGCCGCCGCCCCGCTCCTCACCGAGCTGCCCGACGGCCGCCCCCTGTTCCGCGAAGAGGAGCCCTGGCCCGGCATCTGAACGTCTCACGGCGCGAGACAGCGGCATAAACGGTTTACGCACCTGACGTAGTCCACTACCGTGGACTCGACAGTGCACCGCGATGAACACATGAGCCCCTGGACCGCCCGTGACCGCCACCTCAGCCGTCTCCGTCACCCCTGTCGGCACCCCACACCGCCGGGGCTCCCTCGGCCCCGTCGGGCTGGTGCTCGCGGGTGGCGTCTCCGTCCAGTTCGGCGGCGCGCTCGCGGTGACCCTGATGCCCAGGGCGGGCGCGCTGGGCGTCGTGGCGCTGCGGCTCGCCGTGGCGGCTCTGGTGCTACTGGCCGTCTGCCGCCCCCGGCTGCGCGGCCACTCCCGTACCGACTGGGTCACGGTGATCGTCTTCGGCGCCGTCCTGGCCTCGATGAACGGCCTCTTCTACCAGTCCGTCGACCGCATCCCCCTCGGCCCGGCGGTCACCCTCGAAGTCCTCGGCCCCCTCGCGCTGTCGGTGGCGGCCTCCCGTCGGGCGGTCAACCTGCTCTGGGCCGGGCTCGCCCTCGCCGGAGTCTTCCTGCTCGGCGGCGGGGGTTTCGGCGACCTGGACCCGGTGGGCGTCGCCTTCGCGCTGGGCGCGGGGGCGATGTGGGCGGCGTACATCGTGTTCAGCGCCCGCACGGGCCGCCGTTTCCCCCAGGCCGACGGGCTCGCCCTGGCGATGGCGGTGGGCGCCCTGCTCTTCCTCCCGCTGGGCCTCGCCGAGTCGGGCACGAAGCTCCTCGACCCGGTGACGCTGGGCCTCGGCGCCTCGGTCGCCCTCCTCTCCTCCGTCCTGCCCTACACCCTCGAACTCCTCGCGCTGCGCCGCCTGCCCGCCCCCACCTTCGCCATCCTGATGAGCCTGGAGCCGGCGATCGCCTCGGCGGCGGGCTTCCTGCTCCTGGGCCAGACCCTGTCCCTGGTGGAGGCGGCGGCGATCGCCCTGGTCATCGGCGCGAGCATGGGCGCGGTGCGGACCCAGGTGCGGCAGAGCAGGGCACCCGTACCGGAGGCGTGAAGGGAATCAGGCGGGATCCGGGGCACGCCGGGCTGCGAGGGCCTCGCCGACGCGGTCCAGGACGAGGAAGAAGACGGCCAGGCAGAGCAGCGGGACGCACGCGATCAGCAGGAACGGGTTCTCGGGCCGGTCGGTGAAGAACAGCCAGCCGTCGAGGGTGAACATGGCCACCAGGACGACCAGGGCGGCGAGACCGGCCCGCCGGCCCGCGGTGCGCCGGCGTGTGCCGCGCTGGATCCGCTCCTCCACCTCGGGCCGCGTCCGCAGGGACGTCAGCCCGAGTTCCAGGGCGGTGTCGCACAGGTCGGCGAGCTCGGCCACCGGGTCGTCCAGCTGGAGCTCGTCGAAGTGGTGCAGGCGGACCCGGCGTCCGTCGGTGGCGTAGAGATACGCGGGCCAGTGGGGGCTGCCCCGTCTGCTGTTCTCGACCCGGATGCCGTAGATGTCGGCCCAGGCCCAGGTGCGGGTGCGCAGCGGCCCCCGCACGGTGATCCCGGCGGCGGTGACGGTCGTACGCGCGCGCCACTGCTCCAGCGCCACCCGGGCGGCGAGGCCCAGCCAGGCCACCAGGACCAGCGCGTCCCACCTCATCGGCCCCAACTTCACGGAGTCCAGCACCTTGAGGGCGGCCACCACCACCGCGGCCGCCAGGGTGACATACGTCGCCGGTACAGCCCGCCGTCTGCGGTACTCCCGCTCGATTCCGCGGTTCATCGGACCCCCGTTTCCCGATGCCCTCGCCATGGCCTTACTGGCCGTGAGGGCTGATGGATGGTACTCCCGGCACTTGTGCGCGGCCATTGTCAGTGGGTGAAGGCAGCATGGGCGCATGGGAAACCTCTACGACTACTTCGGCGCTCCCGACGACGCCACGGCGCTCGCCGCCCATCTGCGGGGCGGCCCGGAGGAAGCCGGTCTGCCGACCCTCTTCGTCAAGGGCATCGACCCCTGTGCCGAGCTGGGCCGGGCTCAGAGCCTGCTCACGGGCCTGCCGTACGACGACGTGGTGAAACTTCCCCGGTTCGGCACCCTCCTCGGCGATCCGGACGGGGAGACCAGGTGGCTGGTGACCCTGGCCGACGAACTGCGCGACGCCCTCGCGGCGGCGACGCCGGAGCGGCTGCGGGCGACTGCGGAGCCCTGGTCCCGCATCGAGGAGTTCGGGACCGGCGCGGACCCGGAGCACCTGGCCGGCTTCCTCACCGGCCTTGCCGCACTGGCCGGTCCGGCCCGGGCCGAGGGGCATCGCCTGTACTGCACCATCTCCCTGTGACGGACGGCTCCGGAAGGGGAGTCCCGCAGATTAATGCAAGCATGCTTGCTTGTTTCCTGCTCCCCCTGCCATGCTCCACCCCATGGCCGACCCGACCCCCGTGCTCGACGACCTGCACGCCGAGAGCGAAGAACTGGACCTGCTCGTAGCGGAGTTGAGCAGGGAGCAGTGGACGCTCCCGACTCCCGCGCCCGGCTGGACCCTCGCCCACCAGATCGCGCACCTCGCCTGGACCGACCACTCCTCCCTGCTGGCCGTGACCGACCAGGCCGCGTTCGCCCGCCAACTGGAAGAGGCGCTGGCCGAGCCCGGGGACTACGTGGACAACGGCGCGGAGGAAGGCGCCGGGAAGCCGCCCGCGGAACTGCTCGCGGACTGGCGGGCCGGGCGCGAGGCCCTGGAGGAGGCGCTGCGCGCGGCGCCCGCCGGAGCGCGTTTCCCCTGGTACGGCCCGCCCATGTCGACCGCGTCCATGGCCACCGCCCGCCTCATGGAGACCTGGGCCCACGGACTGGACGTGGCCGAGGCCCTCGGCGTCACCCCGGCCCCCACCGACCGGCTGCGGCACATCGTCCGCCTCGGCGTCCGCACCCGCGACTACGCCTTCGGCCTGAACGGACAGCCCCCGCCGTTCGAGGAGTTCCGCGTGGAACTCACCAGCCCCTCCGGCGAGCTGTGGACGTACGGCCCCGAGGACGCCGACGACCGGGTCACCGGCCCCGCCCTCGACTTCTGCCGCCTCGTCACCCGGCGCGCCCATCGCGCCGACCTCGCCCTGGACGCCGTGGGAGCGGACGCCGACCGCTGGCTCGACCTCGCGCAGGCCTTCGCCGGGCCGCCCGGAGCGGGACGCCCGCCGAAGGGGGACGGCCCGTGACCGCCCTGCGGATAGGCAACGCCTCCGGCTTCTACGGCGACCGCTCCGACGCGATGCGCGAGATGCTCACCGGCGGCGAACTCGACGTCCTCACCGGCGACTACCTTGCCGAACTCACCATGCTGATCCTCGGCCGGGACCGGCTGAAGGACCCGTCCGCCGGATACGCCCGCACCTTCCTCGGGCAGCTGGAGGAGTGTCTCGGACTCGCCCACGACCGGGGCGTCCGGATCGTCACCAACGCCGGCGGCCTGAATCCGGCCGGACTCGCCGACGCCGTACGGAGGGCGGCGGACCGGCTCGGCATCCCGGTGCGCGTCGCGCACGTCGAGGGCGACGACCTCACCGCGCGCTTCCCCGGCAGCCTCACCGCGCACGCCTACCTCGGCGGGTTCGGGATCGCCGCCTGTCTGCGGGAGGGCGCCGACGTCGTCGTCACCGGCCGGGTGACCGACGCGGCACTGGTCACCGGCCCCGCCGCCGCCCACTTCGGCTGGGCGCCGACGGACCACGACCGGCTCGCGGGGGCCGTCGTCGCCGGACACGTCCTGGAGTGCGGCGCGCAGGCCACCGGCGGCAACTACGCCTTCTTCCGGGCGGGGGACGTGCGCCGCCCCGGCTTCCCGCTCGCCGAACTCCACGAGGACGGCAGCAGTGTGATCACCAAACACCCCGGCACCGGCGGCTTCGTCGACGTCGGCACGGTCACCGCGCAGCTGCTGTACGAGACGGGAGGCGCCCGGTACGCCGGCCCCGACGTCACCGCCCGGCTGGACACCGTCCGCCTCGCCCAGGACGGTCCCGACCGGGTGCGGATCACCGGGGTCCGGGGGGAGGCCCCGCCGCCCACCCTCAAGGTCGGCCGCAGCCGCCTCGGCGGCCATCGCAACGAAGTCGTGTTCGTCCTCACCGGGCTCGACATCGAGGCCAAAGCGGCACTCGTGCGCGAGCAGATGGCCGACGCCCTCGCCAAGTCACCCCCACGAGAGGCGCGTTGGGAGCTGGTGCGGACCGACCGACCCGACGCCGACACCGAGGAGACCGCGAGCGCACTGCTCCGGCTCGTCGTCCGCGACCCCGAACAGGCCGTCGTCGGGCGGGCGTTGAGCGGCGCCGCGGTGGAACTGGCGCTGGCCAGCTACCCCGGCTTCCATGTCCTCGCCCCACCCGGCAAGGGCTCCCCGTACGGCGTCTTCGAAGCCGCGTACGTCCCACAGGACGAGGTCGGGCACGCGGCCGTCCTCGACGACGGCCGCCGGATCCCCGTCCCCCCGGCCGCCGACACCCTCGCACTCGACGACGTGCCGCCGCCCGCGCTCCCCGAGCCGCTGCCGGACGGCCCCGCACGGCGGGCGCCGCTGGGGCTCGTGGCCGGCGCCCGAAGCGGGGACAAGGGCGGGGACGCCAACGTCGGGGTGTGGGTGCGGACCCCGGAGGCTTGGCGGTGGCTCGCCCACACGCTGACCGTCGACCGCTTCCGCGAACTGCTCCCGGAGAGCCGCGAGCTGCCCGTCACCCGGCACGTGCTGCCCGGCCTGCGCGCCCTGAACTTCGTCGTCGAGGGCGTCCTCGGCGCCGGCGTCGCCTCGCAGGCCCGCTTCGACCCGCAGGCCAAGGCCCTCGGCGAATGGCTGCGCTCCCGTCACCTGGACATCCCGGAGGCACTGCTGTGACCGTCCTGTCGTCGGCGCTCGACCCCCACGGCACCGACCACCGCGCGCACCGCGAGGCCATGCTCGCCAAACTGGACGAGCTGACCGCCGAACACGCCAAGGCACTCGCCGGGGGCGGCGAGAAGTACGTCGCCCGGCACCGCGCGCGCGGCAAGCTCCTCGCCCGCGAGCGCATCGAACTCCTCCTCGACCCGGACACGCCCTTCCTGGAACTGTCGCCGCTGGCCGCCTGGGGCAGCGAGTACACGGTCGGCGCGTCGCTGGTCACCGGTATCGGGGTCGTCGAAGGCGTCGAGTGCCTGATCACGGCCAACGACCCGACCGTGCGCGGCGGCGCCAGCAACCCGTGGTCCCTGAAGAAGGCCCTGCGGGCGAACGACATCGCCCTCGCCAACCGGCTGCCCCTGATCAGCCTCGTCGAGTCGGGCGGCGCCGACCTGCCGTCCCAGAAGGAGATCTTCATCCCGGGCGGGGCCGTCTTCCGCGACCTGACCCGGCTGTCCGCCGCCGGCATCCCGACCGTCGCCGTGGTCTTCGGCAACTCGACGGCCGGCGGCGCCTACATCCCCGGCATGTCCGACCACGTGATCATGGTCAAGGAGCGGGCCAAGGTGTTCCTCGGCGGGCCGCCCCTGGTCAAGATGGCCACCGGGGAGGAGAGCGACGACGAGTCGCTCGGCGGCGCCGAGATGCACGCGCGCGTGTCGGGGCTCGCCGACCACTTCGCCGTCGACGAGCGCGACGCCCTGCGCCAGGCCCGGCGGGTGGTGGCCCGGCTCAACCACCGCAAGGCGTACGACGACCCGGGCCCGGCCGAGCCGCCCAAGTACGACCCCGACGAACTGCTCGGCATCGTCCCGGGCGACCTCAAGATCCCCTTCGACCCGCGCGAGGTGATCGCCCGGATCGTCGACGGCTCCGACTTCGACGAGTTCAAGCCCCTCTACGGCAGCAGCCTGGCCACCGGCTGGGCGTCCCTGCACGGCTATCCCGTCGGCATCCTGGCCAACGCCCAAGGAGTGCTCTTCAGCGCGGAGTCCCAGAAGGCCGCCCAGTTCATCCAGCTCGCCAACCAGCGCGACATCCCGCTGCTCTTCCTGCACAACACCACCGGGTACATGGTCGGCAAGGAGTACGAGCAGGGCGGCATCATCAAACACGGCGCGATGATGATCAACGCGGTGAGCAACAGCCGCGTGCCGCACCTGTCCGTCCTGATGGGCGCCTCCTACGGCGCCGGCCACTACGGCATGTGCGGGCGCGCCTACGACCCCCGCTTCCTGTTCGCCTGGCCCAGCGCCAAGTCGGCCGTGATGGGCCCCCAGCAGCTCGCCGGCGTCCTGTCGATCGTCGCCCGGCAGTCCGCCCTCGCCAAGGGGCAGCCCTACGACGAGGAAGCGGACGCCGGCCTGCGGGCCATGGTCGAGGCGCAGATCGAGTCCGAGTCCCTGCCGATGTTCCTGTCCGGGCGGCTGTACGACGACGGCGTCATCGACCCGCGCGACACCCGCACCGTCCTCGGCCTGTGCCTGTCCGCCATCCACACGGCGCCGTACGAGGGCGCGCGCGGTGGCTTCGGCGTCTTCCGGATGTGAGGGTCATGATCAATTCGATTCTGGTGGCGAACCGCGGCGAGATCGCCTGCCGTATCTTCCGCACCTGCGGTGAGTTGGGCATCCGGACGGTCGCCGTGCACTCGGACGCCGACGAGAACGCCCTCCACACGCGCGTGGCCGACACCGCCGTACGGCTCCCGGGCGCGACCCCCGCGGACACCTATCTCCGCGGCGACCTGGTGGTGAAGGCCGCCGTCGACGCGGGCGCGGACGCCGTGCACCCCGGCTACGGCTTCCTCTCCGAGAACGCCGACTTCGCGCGGGCCGTCCTCGACGCCGGGCTCGTCTGGATCGGGCCGCCGCCCGAGGCGATCGAGGCCATGGCGTCCAAGACCCGCGCGAAGACGCTGATGGGGCTGGTGCCGATGGGAGAGGTCGGCGAGTCGGACCTCCCGGTGCTGGTGAAGGCGGCGGCGGGCGGCGGCGGGCGGGGCATGCGCGTCGTACGCCGCCTGACGGACCTGGACGCCGCCCTGGAGGGCGCCCGCGCCGAGGCCGCGAGCGCCTTCGGCGACGGCGAGGTCTTCGTCGAGCCCTACCTGGAGAACGGCCGCCACGTCGAGGTCCAGATCCTCGCCGACACCCACGGCACGGTATGGACGCTGGGCACCCGCGACTGCTCCCTCCAGCGCCGCCACCAGAAGGTCATCGAGGAGGCCCCGGCGCCCGGTCTGTCCGCGCCACTGGAGGAGCAACTGCGGCGGCTGGCCGTACGCGCCGCGCGCGCCGTCTCCTACGCCGGCGCGGGCACCGTCGAGTTCCTGGTCGCCGACGGCCGCGCGCACTTCCTGGAGATGAACACCCGCCTCCAGGTCGAACACCCCGTCACGGAGGCCGTCTTCGGCCTCGACCTGGTGGCCGAACAGATCCGCGTCGCCGAGGGCGCCGCCCTGGCCCCCGAGCCGCCACCCGCGCGCGGCCACGCGATCGAGGCCCGCCTCTACGCCGAGGACCCGGCGACCGGCTGGACCCCGCAGACCGGCACCCTGCACCGCCTGTCCACCCCCGCAGGCGTCCGCCTGGACACGGGCTACGGCGACGGCGACGGCATCGGCGTCCACTACGACCCCATGCTCGCCAAGGTCGTCGCGCACGCCCCCACGCGCGCGGAGGCCGTCCGCAAGCTCGCCGGCGCCCTCGAACGCACCGTCCTGCACGGCCCGGTCACCAACCGCGACCTCCTGGTCCGCTCGCTGCGGCACGAGGAGTTCACCGCCGCCCGCATGGACACCGGCTTCTACGACAGGAACCTCGGGGAGCTGACCACCCCGGCGCACGACCCGCACGCCCCCCTGGCCGCCGCACTCGCCGAAGCGCGCACCGGCTCCCGCTTCGGCGGCTGGCGCAACCTGCCGTCCCAGCCGCAGACGAAGCGGTACGCCATGGGAGGCGAGGAGATCGAGGTCGGCTACCGGCACGGACGCGAGGGCCTCACGGCCGACGGCGTCCAGGTCGTCCACGCCGACCCCGCCCTGGTCGTCCTGGAGATCGACGGCGTACGGCGCCGCTTCGAGATCGCCCGCTACGGCGACCGCGTCCACGTCGGCACCACCACCCTCACCGCCCTGCCCCGCTTCCCGGCCCCCGAGACCCGGCACGCCGCCGGCTCCCTGCTGGCCCCCATGCCGGGAACGGTCGTCAAGCTCGCGGACGGTCTCATCACCGGATCGAGTGTCCAGGCGGGAGAACCGCTGATGTGGCTCGAAGCGATGAAGATGCAACACGTCATTTCGGCTCCGGTGACGGGGACGGTGACGGCATTGCAGGTGACGACGGGCCGGCAGGTGCAGGTCGGCACTCTGCTGGCGGTAGTGCAGGAGTCCTAGGGCCCTTGGGCCCCAGGGGCACGGGGCCGCATCGATGTGCGGCTCCGCCACCTGAGCTCGACCAGCCACATACAACCCGAAGCCAAAGGAGCCACAGTGACGACCCTCATCGAATCCGACGAGCACAAGGCACTCCGCAAGGCGGTCTCATCCTTCGCTCGAAGCCACCCGCACGCCGAAGGCCTCTGGCAGGCCGCGGCCAAGCTCGGCTACATCGGCGTCAACCTGCCGGAGGCGTACGGCGGAGGCGGCGGCGGCATCACCGAACTCTCCCTCGTCCTCGAGGAACTCGGCGCCGCGGGCAACCCCCTCCTCATGATGATCGTCTCCCCGGCCATCTGCGGCACGGTGATCGCCCGCTTCGGCACGGACGCCCAGAAACAGGAGTGGCTCCCCGCCCTGGCCGACGGCACCCGCCTCATGGCCTTCGGCATCACCGAACCCGACGCCGGCTCCAACAGCCACCGCATCACGACGACAGCACGGAAAGACGGCACGGACTGGCTGCTCACCGGCCGCAAGGTCTTCATCTCGGGCGTCGACATGGCCGACGCGACCCTCGTCGTCGGGCGCACCGAGGACTCCCGGACCGGCCGTCTCAAACCCTGCCTGTTCATCGTCCCGCGCGACGCCCCCGGCTTCTCCCGCCGCCGCATCGACATGGAACTGCACGGCGCGGAGAAGCAGTTCGAACTGTTCCTGGACGACGTGCGGCTGCCGGCCGAAGCCCTCGTCGGCGAGGAGGACGCGGGCCTGCTGCAACTGTTCGCCGGTCTGAACCCCGAGCGCATCATGACCGCCGCGTTCGCGATCGGAATGGGGCGTCACGCCCTGTCCCGGGCCGTCGAGTACGCCCGCGACCGCACCGTCTGGAACACCCCGATCGGCGCCCACCAGGCCATCGCACACCCCCTCGCCCAGGCGCACATCGACCTCGAACTGGCCCGCCTGATGATGCAGAAGGCGGCCCACCTGTACGACGCGGGGGACGACACCGGCGCGGGCGAGGCCGCCAACATGGCGAAGTACGCGGCGGGGGAGGCCTGTGTGAAGGCCGTCGACCAGGCCGTGCACACCCTCGGCGGCAACGGCCTCACGCGCGAGTTCGGCCTCGCCCGGCTGATAACGGCGTCCCGTGTGGCTCGTATCGCCCCGGTGAGCCGGGAGATGATTCTCAACTACGTCTCCCACCAGACCCTGGGCCTGCCCAAGTCGTACTAGGCCGCCGCCTTGGAGGAACCATGTTCCGCAGCGAGTACGCAGACGTCCCGCCGGTAGAACTCCCCATCCACGACGCGGTGCTGGGCCGGGCCGCCGAATACGGCGACACCCCCGCACTGATCGACGGCACGGACGGCACGACCCTCACCTACGAACAGCTCGACCGTTTCCACCGGCGGGTCGCCGCCGCCCTCGCCGAGGCCGGCGTTCGCAAGGGTGACGTGCTGGCCCTGCACAGCCCCAACACCGTCGCCTTCCCGATCGCCTTCTACGCGGCCACCCGCGCGGGCGCCTCCGTCACCACCGTGCACCCGCTCGCCACCGCCGAGGAGTTCGCCAAGCAGCTCGGCGACGCGAAGGCCCGCTGGATCGTCACCGTCTCACCCTTTCTGCAGACCGCCCGCCGGGCCGCCGAACTCGTCGGCGGCGTCGAGGAGATCTTCGTCTGCGACAGCGCGCCCGGCCACCGTTCACTGATCGACATGCTCGCCTCGGCCGCCCCCGAGCCCCGGGTGCACATCGACCCCACCGAGGACGTCGCCGCACTGCCGTACTCCTCCGGCACCACAGGCACCCCCAAGGGCGTCATGCTCACCCACCGGCAGATCGCCACCAACCTCGCCCAGCTCGCCCCCGCGATCTCCTCCGCCCCCGGCGACCGCATCCTCGCCGTCCTGCCCTTCTTCCACATCTACGGCCTCACCGCCCTGATGAACGCGCCCCTGCGCCAGGGCGCCACCGTCGTCGTCCTGCCCCGCTTCGACCTGGAGACGTTCCTCGCGGCCATCCAGACCCACCGCATCACCGCCCTGTACGTCGCCCCGCCGATCGTCCTCGCCCTCGCCAAGCACCCCGCCGTCGTCCAGTACGACCTGTCGAGCCTCGAGTACGTCATCAGCGCCGCCGCACCCCTGGACGCCGACCTCGCCGCGGCCTGCGCCGACCGTCTCGGCCTCCCGCCCCTCGGCCAGGCCTACGGCATGACGGAACTCTCCCCGGGCACCCACGTCGTCCCCCTCGCCGCCATGCGCGACGCCCCCGCCGGGACCGTCGGCAGGCTCATCGCCGGCACCGAGATGCGGATCGTCTCCCTCGACGACCCCGGCAAGGACCTCGGGCCCGGACACGAAGGCGAGATCCTCATCCGCGGCCCCCAGATCATGAAGGGCTACCTGGGCCGCCCCGACGCCACCGCCGCCCTGATCGACACCGAAGGCTGGCTGCACACCGGCGACATCGGACGCGTCGACGAGGAGGGCTGGCTGTTCGTCGTCGACCGCGTCAAGGAACTCATCAAATACAAGGGCTTCCAGGTCGCCCCCGCCGAACTCGAGGCACTCCTGCTCACCCACCCCGGCATCGCGGACGCCGCCGTCATCGGCGCCCTCAACGACGAGGGCAACGAAGTACCGCACGCCTTCGTCGTCCGCCGGCCCACCGCCCCCGACCTCGCCGAGGGCGAGGTCGCGATGTACGTCGCCGAACGCGTCGCACCCTACAAACGCGTCCGCCGTGTCACCTTCATCGACGCCGTACCGCGAGCGGCCTCCGGGAAGATCCTCCGCCGGCAACTCAGGGAGACACCGTGACGGCACCCGTAGGCCGCACCCGCACCCGAGGCATCGAGACCCTGAGCCTCGATTCCACCGACACCCGCAACGCCCTCTCCTCGGCGCTCGTCGCCGCCCTCGCCGGCGCACTCACCGACTGCGCCAAGGACCCGGACGTCCGCGCAGTCGTCCTCACCCACACCGGAGGCACCTTCTGCGCGGGCGCCGACCTGCGCGACCCACCCGCCCCCGACGCCTTCGTCGGCCTCCTCCGGCAACTCGTGGAACTCCCCAAACCCGTCGTCGCCCGCGTCACCGGACACGTCCGCGCCGGCGGCCTCGGCCTGCTCGCCGCCTGCGACATCGCCGCCGCCTCCACCACCTCCACCTTCGCCTTCACAGAGGTCCGCATCGGCGTGGCCCCCGCGGTCATCTCCCTCCCTCTGCTCCCGCGCGCCGACCCCCGCGCCCTCTCCCGCTACTACCTCACCGGCGAGCGCTTCGACGCCCCCGAAGCCGTCCGGACCGGCCTGCTGACCGCGGCCGGCGACGACGTGGACGCCGTCCTCGCACCCGTCCTCGACGGACTGCGCAAAAGCGCCCCACACGGCCTGGCAGAGACGAAACGGCTGCTCACAGCTAGGGTGCTGGAGACATTCGACCGGGACGCGGCCGACCTCACCGCGCTCTCGGCCCGGCTGTTCTCCTCCGCACAGGCCCGCGAGGGCATGACGGCCTTCCTCGAACGACGGGATCCCCCATGGGTGGTGTGACCACGGTCGACGACCGCGACGACCGCGTCGAACGCGTTCCCAAACAGGACCGCAGCAGGGCCACCCGGCAGCGCCTCCTCGAATCCGCGGTGGCCTGCCTCGCCGACCGCGGCTGGGCGGGCTCCACCGTCTCCGTCGTCGCGGAACACGCGGGCGTCTCCCGCGGCGCCGCCCAACACCACTTCCCCACCCGCGAGGACCTGTTCACCGCCGCCGTCGAATACGTCGCCGAGGAACGCTCCACCGCACTGCGCACCCTGTTCCCCGAAGGAGCCGCCGAGCGCCAGGCCATCGTCGCCGCCCTCGTCGACCTCTACACCGGCCCCCTCTTCCGCGCCGCCCTCCACCTCTGGGTCGCCGCCTCCAACGAGGAGCAACTGCGCCCGCGCGTCACCGAACTGGAAGCCCGCGTCGGCCGCGAGACCCACCGCATAGCCGTCGAACTCCTCGGCGCCGACGAATCCGTCCAGGGCGTCCGCGAAACCGTCCAGGGCATGCTAGACATGGCCCGTGGCCTCGGCCTCGCCAACCTCCTCACCGACGATGCGGGGCGACGCGAACGGGTGGTGGCCCAATGGGCGGGGCTGCTCGACGCAAGTCTCGGCGGGAAACCGGAACCGGAAGAGAGGCGGCACTGATGGGGGACAGCTACCAGGTCATCGTCGACCTCGATGTGAACGAGGCCGAGGCACCCCGGCTCGCACAGCGGGTCGTCGACGGGCTCGTGGCCGAGGGCGTCGTCCTCGCCGAGCGCACCGATTTCTTACTGGGCGCCCACCCGCCCGGCCCGAACTGGCACCACGCCACGGCCGACGACCTGAAGCCCACCGACGGACTCGCCGTGCTCACCGGACGCGGGGTCTTCCCCAGCGGCGCGGGCGCCCCCGAACACGCCACATGCCCACGCTGCGCCACCCGCACCCCGCTGGACACCGAGGGCTGGGCACGCGTCAGCACCGCCATCGCCGCCTGGAGCGAGACCGGCACGGCCGAGCTCTCCTGCCCCACCTGCGCCGCCGCGACCCCCCTGCCCGACTGGACCTGGGACGACGCGCCCTTCACCTTCGGCCACCTCGGCCTGAAGTTCTGGAACTGGCCCGACCTCACCGAGGAGTTCAAGGCCCATCTGACCGGCCTCCTCGACGGCCACCGAACGGCGTACCTCTGGGGCAAACTCTGACCGTGCGGCCACTCAGGGGCTGAGCCGTTCCACCCGCCAGCTCCCGTCCGCCCGCGCCACGTACCGCAACCGGTCGTGCAGCCGGTTCTCCCGGCCCTGCCAGAACTCCACCGCCTCCGGCGCCACCCGGAAACCACCCCAGTGCGGCGGCACCGGCACCTGCTCGCCCTCCGGATAGCGCGCCGCGAGCTCGGCGTACGAGGCGTCGAGATCGGCCCGGCCGGAGATCACCGACGACTGCCCGCTGGCCCACGCCCCGAGCTGCGACCCGTGCGGCCGGGTCCGGAAGTACGCGGCGGTCTCGTCCCGCCCGGTCCGCCGGGCCACACCCCGCACGATGACCTGCCGGGCCATCGGATGCCACGGAAAGAGCAGCGACACATACGGATTCCCGGCGAGCTCACGCGCCTTGCGGGACTCGTAGTTGGTGTAGAACACGAAGCCGTGCTCGTCGAAGTGCTTCAGCAGCACCGTCCGCGAGCTGGGCCGGCCCTCCGTGTCCGCGGTGGAGACGATCATCGCGTTCGGCTCGAACAGACGGGCCTCGATGGCCGCCTCCTTGAACCAGCGCGCGAACTGTTCCACGGGCGTGGCGGCAAGACCGGCCTCGGCGAGCCCCTCCGCCCGGTACTGCTTGCGCATGGCGGCGGGATCGGGGACGGGACCGGAGTAGACGGCGTCTGCTTCGTTCACGGGGTCATCCTGCCGCATGGAGCACCTCGACGAGCCAGGATGGCACTGAGTGCCGCACCACTCCCCAAAGGTGGCACTCGGGGATATGGTGCAGATGCCATCCCGGTTGGGTGACCGCCGACCGCACAGGGCATCACCGGGGTGACCGCCCACGACCGCGAGTTCTCCGAGGACCGCGGATCCGCCGGCGCCGTCCGCCGTACCGTCCTGTCGCACACATCACGAGGAGCCGCCTGATGTCCGACTTCGTACCCGGGCTCGAAGGAGTCGTCGCGTTCGAGACGGAGATCGCCGAACCGGACAAGGAGGGCGGCGCCCTGCGCTACCGGGGCGTCGACATCGAGGACCTGGTCGGTCACGTGTCGTTCGGCAACGTCTGGGGCCTGCTCGTCGACGGCGCCTTCAACCCCGGCCTGCCGCCCGCCGAGCCCTTCCCCATCCCCGTCCACTCCGGCGACATCCGCGTCGACGTACAGTCCGCGCTCGCCATGCTCGCCCCCGTCTGGGGCCTCGAACCCCTCCTCGACATCGATGCCGAACAGGCCCGAGAGGACCTCGCCCGCGCCGCCGTCATGGCCCTCTCCTACGTCGCCCAGTCCGCGCGCGGCCAGGGCCGGCCCATGGTCCCCCAGAGCGAGATCGACAAGGCCCAGTCCGTCGTCGAACGCTTCATGATCCGCTGGCGCGGCGAACCCGACCCCAAGCACGTCGCGGCCGTCGACGCCTACTGGACGTCCGCCGCCGAGCACGGCATGAACGCCTCCACCTTCACCGCCCGCGTCATCGCCTCCACGGGCGCCGACGTCGCGGCAGCGCTGTCCGGCGCCGTGGGCGCCATGTCCGGCCCCCTGCACGGTGGCGCCCCCTCCCGCGTCCTCGGCATGATCGAGGAGATCGAACGCACGGGCGACGCCGAGGCCTACGTCAAGCAGGCCCTCGACAGGGGCGAGCGCCTCATGGGCTTCGGCCACCGCGTCTACCGCGCCGAGGATCCCCGCGCCCGCGTCCTGCGCCGCACCGCCCGGGAACTGGGCGCTCCGCGCTTCGAGGTCGCCGAGGCCCTCGAGAAGGCCGCCCTCGCCGAACTGCACGCCCGCCGCCCCGACCGCGTCCTCGCCACGAACGTCGAGTTCTGGGCGGCCATCGTCCTCGACTTCGCCGAGGTCCCCGCGCACATGTTCACCTCGATGTTCACCTGCGCCCGCACCGCCGGCTGGTCGGCCCACATCCTGGAACAGAAGCGCACCGGCCGGCTGGTCCGTCCCTCGGCCCGCTACACCGGCCCCGGCACCCGCGGCCCCCAGGAGATCGAGGGCTACGAGGACATCGCCCACTGAGCACGCCCGCACGAAAACGCAGGCGACCCGCGAGTCTGGTCCTCCACAGGGGAGGAGCCGGCCGGACTTACCGGCGACTCGCGGGTCGGGTGACTGCGTTGTACTGGCCGGCTGCATGCGTCTCGCGCACGCTGGTCCGGCACCGCACTGGGTGTGGTGGCGGGCCGCTAGCCCGCAGCCACCTCACGAGTCCGGGTTTCATACATTTACCGGATCACCTCCCTTCAACGTGTACTGAGCACCCTAAGAACCGTTCCGGCGCCAATCAACTGTTTTTTCGAGATGCCGAGGACGGCGCCTCGGGCCGCGGGCTGTGGCCGTGTCCGTCCGGATCCGGGGAGAACTGGGCCGGCGCGTTGACGCGCGTGTGGGGGACACGGTTCGGTGGGGCTATGAGTGATCTTCGTGTCGAGCGGGCCGTGGGCGATGCCGCGCTGGAGCAGTGGCGGCATGTGCACAACGTGATCGTGCCGCCGGCCGCCCTGTCTCTCGGCCAGGTGCGGGAGCGCGCGGGGCGTTATCTGCTGGAGAACGCCTACGTCGGTGAGGTGCTGGTGGGGTGTTCCACCGTGCGGCCGCCGCGGGGGGAGGACGGGGCGGCCACCGTCATCGCGCGCGTGCTGCCCGAGCACCGGGGGCGTGGGTACGGCGGTGCGGTCTACGAGCATGCGCTCGAGCACGCGCGTGTGCTCGGTGCCCGGGCGGTCGAGACGTGCGTGCTGGCCGAGAACGGGGACGGGCTGCGGTTCGCACAGGCGCGGGGGTTCGTCGAGGTCGACCGGTATGTCCTCGACGGTGAGACGGCGGAATGGGTCGACCTGCGGCTGATGCCGGTTCCGTGACGGACGCGGGCCCACAACGATTCCTCTGCAATCTTGCGGGAATCATATGTGGGCTGCGTCACGTTCGAGTTGAATGAGGGCAGTGAGTGAACCTGCAGGGGGTCCAGGTGAGTGCTTCCCGGCGTAGTGGGACCACCGACGAGCTGGGGCCGGACGAGCCCGAGCAGCCGGACGGTCCCGGCGGCCCCGACGGCGCGGATCTGCTTGCCGCGCTGCTCGACGGCATGGACGCGGCGCTGTGCGCCTTCGACGGCGACGGTGTCGTCACCCACTGGAACCGCGAGGCCGAGCGCATCCTCGGCTGGAGTGCGGCCGAGGCGGTGGGACGGCAGGGTTTCGCCGGATGGGCGGTGCGCGAGGCCGATGCCGAGGAGGTGGAGAGCCGGCTGATGTCGGCGATGCACGCCTCGGGCCGTCAGGTCCACGAGTTCGCGCTGCTGACGAAGGACGGCGGCCGGGTGCTGGTGCGGACGCAGTCCGCCGCGGTGCGCGGGCCCGACGGCAAGCCCGCGGGGCTGTACTGCGCGTTCAGCGAGGTGCACGCGCAGATCGATCTCGAGCGGTCCATCGCGCTCAGCGAGGCGCTTTTCGACGACGCCTCCTGGGGTGTCGTCCTCGTCGACGCGGATCTGCGCCCGGCGGTGGTCAACGCGCACGCCGCGCGGGCGCTCGGAGCGGGCCGTACGGCGGTCCTGGGCCGTCCGCTGGGCGAGCTGCTCACCCGGGGCGCGGAGGAGCTGGAGAACGTGTTGACGCACGTGCTGGCGGAGGGCGCCCCGCCCGCGCCCGCCGAGCTGTGGGTCGGGGTGCGTACCCCGGAGGGCGAGAAGCGGCGCTGCTGGCGCAGTGGCTTCCTGCGGCTGGCGTCGCCGCTCGCGGAGGAGCCGGTGCCGTTGGGTGTCGGCTGGCTGTTCCAGGACGTCACCGAGGCCAAGCAGGGCGAGCAGGAGGCGTCGCTGCTGCGGTTCCGCAGCAACCAGTTGCATCGGGCGGCGCGTGCGGCCGCCGAGTGCGAGGACCCGGCGGAGGCGGCCACCGTCCATCTGGACTTCGCGCTCGCGGGGTTCGCCGACCACGCCGTGATCGACCGGGTGGCGGGCGGTGTCCCGGGTGACGGGGAGCCGGCGGCCGGGCCGCCTCGGCTGGTGCGGGTGGCGGCCACGCCGTCCGGCGGGCCGGGCCCCAGCGAGCTCACCGGTCACGCCGGGCTTCCTGTGCGGTACGGCGAGGGACATCCGGCGCTGCAGTGCGTGGCCCGGGCCGGTTCGGTGCGGGCCGGGGCGGGGACCATGGCGGCCGAGGAGGCGCGGGAGTGGGCGCGGGCGCGTCAGTGGCCGGAGGACACCGTGCACGCCCTGTGCGCGGTACTGCGCAGCCGCGGCCGGACGCTGGGCGTCGTGACGTTCCTGCGCGGCGCGGGCCGTACCGCTTTCGAGCGTTCCGACGCGACCTACGCCGAGGACGTCTCGGCCCGCATAGCGGCGGCGCTGGATCTGGCGGACCTGGCGGCGCGGGGCCACGATCACGATTCCTGAGGCGCGTCGTGGCCCCGGCGGGGCGCTCAGTGCCGGTAGAAGATCCGGTCGCCGTACTCGTCCATCACGCGTTCGTTCCAGTCGTGGCCGCCGTCGACGTTGCCGGAGCGCAGGAGCGGGGGCTCGATGCCGCGGTCGGCGAGGGAGCCGGCGGCGGTCGCCATGACGGCCTGGAGGAGGGCGGAGGTGACGACCGTGGAGGCGGGCGCGAAGGGCGCAGGGACGGTGTCGAGGGTGAGTTCGGCGTCGCCGACGGCGATCTTCGAGTCCAGGACGACGTCGCAGTGGTCCTTCAGGAAGGTCCCCGAGGTGTGCCGGGACTTCGTCCCGGTGGCGTAGGCGACCGAGGTCACGCCGATGACCTTGAGGCCGAGGGCGCGGGCGCCCAGGGCCATTTCGACGGGCAGCGCGTTGCGCCCGGACAGCGAGATGATCACGAGGGCGTCGCCCGCGCGGGCGGGTGAGGTGTCCAGGACGGCGCCCGCGAGGCCGTCCACGCGCTCCAGGGCGGAGCCCAGGGTGGCGGGTACGACGTCGACGCCGACGACGCCGGGTACCGCCAGGAGGTTCATCAGGGCGAGGCCGCCTGCGCGGTAGACGACGTCCTGGGCGGGGAGCGAGGAGTGCCCGGCGCCGAACGCGAAGAGGCGTCCGCCGGCGGCCACGGTGTCGGCGAGGAGTGTTCCGGCGGCCTCCACGGCCTCGGTCTCCTCGTCGCGGACCCGTCGCAGGAGGTCGATGGCGGCGTCGAAGAACTGGGCGGCGAGCTTGCGGTCGCTCATCCGAGGGGCCCCTTTGCCATGTCGGTTCGCGGTGTGGGCGTTCATGTCGCGGATCACGGTGCGGTCTGGACCAGTGCGCTGTCAATACGGCCTGCGGGCTCGCGGGGCCCGGTCGTGCGGGGGTGCCCGGGAGTCCGCCGTTCCCGGAAGTAACCGTCTCGTTTCAACGGCGCGGCACGCTTGTCAGTGGTATCCGGCAGAATTGGGGTCAGGGCCAGCGCACGAGCCGGAGAGCCGTCGAGCCTTCGGCAGATCTCATCGAGGGGCACGAATGTCCGGACTGATCGACACCACGGAGATGTATCTCCGCACCATCCTCGAGCTGGAGGAGGAAGGTGTGGTCCCCATGCGCGCCCGGATCGCCGAGCGGCTCGACCAGAGCGGGCCGACGGTCAGCCAGACGGTGGCGCGCATGGAGCGCGACGGCCTGGTCTCCGTGGCCAGCGACCGGCATCTGGAGCTGACGGACGAGGGCCGTCGGCTGGCGACGCGCGTGATGCGCAAGCACCGGCTCGCCGAGTGTCTTCTCGTCGACGTGATCGGCCTGGAGTGGGAGCAGGTCCACGCGGAGGCGTGCCGCTGGGAGCATGTGATGAGCGAGGCGGTCGAGCGCCGTGTTCTCGAGCTGCTGCGGCACCCCACCGAGTCGCCGTACGGCAATCCGATCCCCGGTCTGGAGGAGCTCGGCGAGAAGGACGGCGCCGACCCGTTCCTGGACGAGGGCATGGTCTCGCTGGCCGAGCTCGACCCGGGTCTGGAGGGCAAGACGGTCGTCGTGCGCCGTATCGGCGAGCCGATCCAGACGGACGCGCAGTTGATGTACACGCTGCGCCGGGCGGGTGTGCAGCCCGGTTCGGTGGTGAGCGTGACGGAGTCGGCGGGGGGTGTGCTGGTCGGCAGCGGCGGCGAGGCGGCCGAGCTGGAGTCGGACATCGCGTCCCACGTGTTCGTCGCCAAGCGCTGAGTGCCCGCCCGACAGGCTGCCGGGAGGCCCGCCCGGCAGCCTGTGAAGCGCTCGCCGAAAGCGTTTGTTGAAACGCTGAGCATTGTTCAACTCCTGTGACTCATGGGGCAGTTGTGACCGCACGCAGGTGGGGTCGAATCGCAGATTCCCTGTGTCGAACGGCAGCGCGCGGACCGTTCCCGTGCCACGCTGTCGCGTGAGGCATATGACCTGAGGGGGCGGGGATGACGTGCCGCGGACGAGTGAAGGGCCCCGGTGCCGGGTGGCACCGGGGCCTGTCCTCCCCTGTTTCGACCCGGAGCCCCGAGCTCTCAGGGTCGTTCCCCTCGGACCGTTTTCCCCGAGCGGTCCGCCTCCCGCTGAAGATCTCCCCTCGACAGTGGCGATCATTCCTCGAGCGATGTCACTCGAACGAGGGTTGTTGCTTGCGGAGAGTGCATTTGTCGAAAGAGCATTCGATAGCCTGCGAGTGATCTGAGGTCTACGAGAGATCTGAGGCCTCATGTGAGGCCCAGGAGTGATCCAAGGCTGATCCGAAGACAGCACGAAGGCATCGGCAGCACAGCGGTACGACGGCTAGGGGGGTGCCAGGATCCATGGCGCGACGCATCGACGTGACAGGAGCGGGCGGCGTACGCCTGGCGGCCTGGGAGTTCGGCGACCCGCCGAAGGGGATCCCGGCACAGTCCAGGGGAGCGCGGGACGGGATCGAGGGATCCCACGGGGAAGCGGAGTCCGAGCGGACCCCCGGCGTCCTGTTACTGCACGGGCTGATGGGCCGCGCCTCGCACTGGGCGTCCACCGCCCGCTGGCTCTCCGAGCGGCATCGCGCGGTCGCCCTCGACCAGCGGGGCCATGGCCAGAGCGAGAAGCCCCCGGAGGCCGCCTACACGCGCGAGGCGTACATCGAGGACGCGGAGGCCGCTCTCGAACAGCTGGGCCTCGCCCCCGCCGTCCTCATCGGCCACGCCATGGGGGCGCTCACCGCCTGGCAGCTCGCCGCGAAGCGCCCCGACCTGGTGCACGGACTGATCGTCTGCGACATGCGGGCCTCCGCGCTCGGCTCGGCCTCGCAGCGCGAATGGGCCGACTGGTTCAAGTCCTGGCCCGTCCCGTTCGCCACCCTGGCCGACGTCCGCAAGTGGTTCGGCGAGGACGACCCCTGGGTGGAGCGCCCGAACCCCTCCCGCGGCGAGTTCTACGCCGAGGTGATGCAGGAGTCGTCCGACGGCTGGCGCCCCGTCTTCGAGCCCGAGCAGATGCTGAAGTCCCGCGAGACGTGGGTGTACGACGCCCACTGGGAGGAGCTCACCCAGGTCCGGTGCCCCGCCCTGGTCGTCCGCGGCCTCGACGGCGAGCTGGGCCGGGCGGAGGCCCAGGAGATGGTCCGGGTCCTGCCCCGCGGCGAGTACGCGGAGGTGGCCGACGCCGGCCACCTCGTCCACTACGACCAGCCGGAGGCGTGGCGCACGGCCATCGAGCCCTTCCTCGACGGCGTACTGACGACCCCCTGAGCGACGTCACCCCGTAAGGGGCACCCCTCCATGGGGACCGCCCCTTGCCAAGGGTCCCTCACCCCCTGCTGACCGCCGTGAGGATCTCCGGCAGCCGGGCCGCCACCCGCGGGGCCGCGAGCCGCAGCCCCGCCGCCGTGATCGCCGTCCCGTACAGCGCGCCCAGGGGCAGCAGCACCCAGGTCCACGCAGCGCCCTCCGCGCTGACGTTCAGCCAGATCGTCACCGCGATGACCGGCGCGCACAGCAGGGCCGCCGACACCATCCCGCCGAAGATCGAGATCCAGGCCAGCCCGGTCTGGCCGGGGACGACGTTCTTGTGGCCCTCCTGCGGGATCGAGTAGGGGAAGCGGGCCGACGTCCAGGCGCCGGTCGTCAGCATCGCGCCGAGCAGCGCCAGCGACAGCCCCAGCACCTCGGGCAGCTTCGGCCAGTCCCCGAGCAACGCGGTCGTCACCACGGTCACCAGCGTCGCGTACGGCAGGGTGATCACCAGCAGCGCGAACGCCCGCGCGCGCAGTTCGACGTAGGCGTCCCGGGTCGACGAGATCGTCATCGCGACCAGCCAGAACGCCGAGGTGTCCTGCCCGAACTGGTTGTACATCTGGATGCCGAGCATCCCGGCGGCGAAGCACGCGAAGTAGATCGAACCGGTGCCCTGCACCGCGTTGAACACCGGCACGATCAGCCCGATCGCCAGCGATGTCACCCAGGCCGCCTTGGTCTTCGGATCGCGCCAGACATAGCGCAGGCTGCGGTCCATCACGGTGCCGGTCCGCCCGCCCGGCAGCAGCCGCGCGAGTCCCGCCGCGCTCCGCCGCTCCCGTGCCCCGCCCTCGAAGGACCGCAGCGTCGAACCGTCCGGCGAGGTCATCAGCCGCGTCAGACTCCGCGACCACACGGCCACCAGCAACGCCAGCCCCACCGCGCCGACCGCCAGCTGAGCCGCCGCGAGGCCGTACGACCCCTCGCTCGCCGAGTCCACCGCGCCCACCGCGGAGGCGGGCGGCAGCCAGCGCACCACGTCCGCCACCGGAGTCAGCTGCCCGAGCCCGCTGCTCCCCAGCCGCTGCGCCCCGAAGTTGACGACCTGCACACCCACCGCGACGACCAGCCCGCTCAGCACCGCCAGATCACGCCCCCGACGGCTGGTCAGCAGCCGTACGTTGGCGGCGGCGACGGCCCGCGCGAGCGCCACGCACACCAGCAGGCCCAGGACGACGGCGAGCACTCCGACGACCCAGGCGACCGCCCCGTGCGCCACCGCGATCACCGATCCCACCAGCAGCAGCGTGGTGAACAACGGCCCGATCCCCACCAGCGAGGCCGCCAGCAGCGCCCACACCAGCGGCCGGGGCCGCAGCGGCAGCATCACCAGACGGGTCGGATCGAGCGTCTCGTCCCCGCCGGGAAAGAACAGCGGCATCACCGCCCAGCCAAGCCCCAGCACCATCGCCAGCAACACCACGAGGGAGTCGGCGTGCGCATGCCCCCGCAGCGCGATCAGCCCGAGGAGCTGCAGCGCGGCGAACAGCAGCGCGAACACGGCGGAGACGACGTACGCTGCCCGCCGTCCGCCGGACTGCCGGAGCCCGCCCCGCAGCAGCGACAGCTTCAGCCGCACCACCGTGGAGGTCAGCGGGGTCACCTGGCGGCCCCGCCGCCCAGCCAGTCGAGATCGGCCCCGGTGCCCCGCCCCTCGGCGCCGACGAGTTCGAGGAACGCCCGCTGGAGCGAGGGCGCGGACCCGCGCACCTCCGCCAGTGTCCCCTGGGCCCGGATCCGTCCCGCCGCCATCACGGCCACCCAGTCGCACAGCGACTCGACGAGCTCCATGACGTGGGAGGAGAAGACCACCGTGGCGCCGGAGGCGGTGTAGCGCTCCAGTACGCCGCGGATGGTCTGCGCTGAGACGGGGTCGACGCCCTCGAACGGCTCGTCGAGGAAGAGGACTTCGGGATTGTGGAGGAGCGCGGTGGCGAGCCCGATCTTCTTCCGCATGCCGGTCGAGTAGTCGACGACGAGTTTGTGCTGCGCCCCGGCGAGATCGAGCACGTCGAGCAGCTGGGTGGCACGCTTGTCGACCTCGGCGCCGGGCAGTCCGCGCAACCGCCCGCTGTAGCCCAGCAGTTCCCGCCCCGACAGCCGTTCGAACAGCCGCAGCCCCTCCGGCAGCACCCCGATCCGCGCCTTCACCCCGACCGGATCCCGCCACACGTCGTGCCCGACGACCTCGACGGACCCCTGATCGGGCCGCAGCAACCCCGTCACCATGGACAGCGTCGTGGTCTTCCCGGCCCCGTTCGGCCCCACGAGCCCGATGAACTTCCCCGAAGGCAGATCGAGATCGATCCCGGCGACGGCCACCTGCTGCCCGAACCGCTTCCAGAGGTTGCGCACGCGTACAGAGGTCATACGGAAACCCTACGGCGCGAGGGCAGGCGCCCAGGGTTTCACCTGTCCCGACCGCACGCGTAGGCGAGCGGTGAGATCAACTCCTCCGCGTCGGGCAGCCACCGGTTCGCCGCGGTGGGCCGGCAAGCCCACTGCACGGCACCCCGGGACCCGAACCGGGTCGGCGGCGCGGCGACGAAGTCGCCCTCCCCCAAGGTCACGAGATCGAGGGCCGTCGGCGACCACCCCAGCCTGGTCACCAGGTCGGGCACCTTCGCCGACGCCCCGGTCAGGACGAAGAACTGCATCCGCCGGTCCGGCGTGAGCGTCACCGGCCCGAGGGGCAGCTCCATGCGCTCCATCCGGGCCAGCGCGAGGAACCCGGCCGTCTCCGGGACGGAGATCGCGTCGAAGGTCCGCCCGGTGGGCAGCAGGATCGAGGCGGTCGGCTGCTTCTGCCACATCCGGCGCGCGACGGTCGCACTGCCCGTCGCCTGCGTCGCCCAGTCGGGCCGCGAGGGATGCGCTCCCGGCGCCGCACACGCTGTGTCGCCGCACGAGCAGCGCTGCACACCGCCGACGGAGTCCAGCCAGGTGCCGGGGAAGACGTCCCAATGACGTTCCTCGGCGTAGCGGACAGCGGTCTCGAGCAGCGATTCCCCGCGCTGCTTCGGGATTTGGGTGGCGTCGGCACCGACGATGGTCTCTTCCACGGTGAGCACAACTCTAGCGGTCACCAGGGGTTACGCATGCCCACTGTGCGCGGGGGAGGAGCATCGTTCGGGCGTTCGGGGCGCATGGGAGCACGGGCGGGGGCGCGTGGCAGGAACGGGCGCGGGAGCGGGTAGTCACGAACGGGGCGGGCTTCCGTCGGTAACCCGGAAATACTCGGCAATCCTCACATGCCTCGCATTTTCGGTATGCGCGTGGGGCATTGATCTTCTCGGCCGGAATTCTTCGGTTCGGTACGGAACAACTTCGGTGTGTGGGCAGGGACCGCAGCCACAGGGGGTAGTGCCAATGGCCGCAAGGCCTCTCGTCGCGCGGCAGCCGAACGAACGGCTGCAGGCGCTCATCCAGGAGGCGGGGTGCTCGAACGCCGGGCTCGCCCGCCGCGTCAACATGTGCGGCGCCGAGCACGGTCTCGACCTGCGCTACGACAAGACGTCCGTGGCCCGTTGGCTGCGTGGACAGCAGCCGCGCGGACGCGCCCCGGCGATCATCGCCGAGGCCCTGGGCCGCAAGCTCGGCCGGACGGTCACGATCGACGAGATCGGTATGGCCAACGGCAAGAACCTCGCATCGGGCGTGGGGCTCCAGTTCTCGCCGACGGTACTGGGCGCCATCGAGCAGGTCTGCGAGCTGTGGCGCAGCGACGTGGGCCGGCGCGACTTCCTCTCCGGTTCGTCCGTCGCCGCCTCCGCGCTGGTCGAGCCCAGCCGCGACTGGCTGATCTCGTCGGCCGACGCCCAGGTGGCGCGGTCGGCGGGGCCGCGGGTGGGGCTGTCCGACGTGGCGGCCGTGAAGGCGATGACCCAGGCGCTGGTCGACCTGGACCACCAGTACGGCAGCGGGCACGTCCGCCCGGTCGTCGTGCACTACCTCAACAGCGTGGTCTCGGGGCTGCTGGCCGGCTCCTACCGGGAGGCGGTGGGCCGCGAACTCTTCGCCGCCGTCGCGCGGTTGACGGAGCTAGCCGGGTACATGGCGGTCGACACCGGTCAACCGGGCCTGGCCCAGCGCTACTACATCCAGGCCCTGCGGCTCGCGCAGGCGGCGGGCGACCGAGGGTACGGCGGTTACGTCCTCGCCGCGTCCATGAGTCACCTGGCCGCCCAGCTCGGGAACCCGCGCGAGATCGCCCAGCTGGCGCGCGCGGCGCAGGAAGGCACCCGCGGGCGGGTGACACCGCGCGCGGAGGCGATGTTCCTCGCGGCGGAGGCACGCGGCCACGCGCTGATGGGCGACGCGCGGGCGGCGCAACTGGCGTCCGGGCGGGCGGTGAACGCGCTGGAGGCGGCCGATCCGACCGCCGGTGACGATCCGGTGTGGATCGCGCACTTCGACGAGGCCTATCTGGCCGACGAGTTGGCGCACTGCCACCGTGACCTGGGCCAGGCCGAGGCGGCGGCACGGTGTGCGCAGCAGTCGCTGGACGGGCACCCGGAGAGCAGGGCGCGGCGCAGGGCGATCGGTTACGTCCTGCTCGCCACCGCGCAGGCCCAGCAACGTGAGATCGAGCAGGCCTGCCACACCGGCCTGAAGGCGGTCGAACTGCTCGAGACCCTGCGTTCCAACCGGGGCGCGGAGTATCTGGAGGACCTCCAGCAGCGCCTGGAGCCGTACCGGGAGGAGCCGGTGGTCAGGGAGTTCGGGGCGCGGCTGGAGCTGCAGGCCGCGGCGTGAACGGACGGGGCGCCGCCGCGTGAACGGGCGGGAAACGGGCCGTACCCACGCGGTGGGCGGCGAACCCAGCGCGCGGCGCTCCGGATCTGTTACCGACGTCACTGGGAGGGAGGTCACGTCCTGAGCTGCGTGGCACGCGGCTTCGGGGACCCGGTAGCGTGAGCCGACGATTCCGAAAGTCCCCCATTCGTAGGAGTCCCGGTGACGCAGAGTGGACAGGGCGAGGAGCCCTCGGCGCGGCCCGCGCACGAAGGCATCGTGCTGCCCTCGGACGGTGGCGAGCCCCTGCTGCCGGGCATGACGACGAGCGGCCCCCGGCCGAGCCCGCCGCAGCCGGGCCAGTACGGCGCCCAGCAGTCCGACCCGCAGCCGGGGCAGCAGCCTCCTCCGTACGGCGCTCACCAGCCCGAGCAGCAGCACGGTCCGTACGGGGCTCAGCCGTACGGGCAGCAGGCCCCGGCCGGCGGGCAGACCTGGGGTCAGCCGTGGGGCCCCGACCAGCAGCCGCAGGGCCGGCAGCCGGACCAGGGCTGGCCCCTGCCCGCGGACCAGCAGCCCCAGCAGCAGTGGGGCACCCCGCAGCCCGACGCGTGGGGCGCGGGTCCGCTCCCGCCCGAGGACGCCCAGGCGCAGCCGTACGGCCAGGGCACCCCCACGCCGGCGCCGCAGCCGTCGTACGGCGGGGGCGCGTCCGGTATGCCGTTGCCGCCGGCCGTCGACGAGGGCGCCACCCAGTACATACCGCCGGTCCCGGCGGCCCCGGTCGACGACGGCCGCACCCAGTACCTGCCGCCCGTGCCCGCCGCCGGCCCCGGGCCCGCGGTCTCGGCCGAGGGCGCGACGCAGTACATCCCGCCGGTCGGGCCGGGCGCGCTGCCGCCCGAGGCGCCGGCCGAGTCGACGCACTTCCTGGGCACGGGCGGACAGCAGAACCCGGGGCCGATGCCGGGTGCCGGGCACCCCGACGCCGAGGCCACGCAGTACATCCCGCCCGTGCCGGCGCAGGGGTTCCCGGCGCCCGGCGGGGATCGGCAGCCGCCCGCCGAGTTCGAGAACCTGTTCCGCGGCGGCGACGGTCCGGCCGGGGCCACCCAGCAGCTCCCGCGCTACTCCGAGGCCGGGGCCGCCGGCTACGGCGGCGGCCCCCAGGGCTACCCGCAGGGATACGACGCGCAGCCCGCCGCGCGTGCTCCCCAGCCCTCCTACGCGCCGCCCGCGCGTGACGACGACCACGCCGGCGGCGGCCGTACCGGCTCGCGGGTCCCGCTGTTCGCGGCGATCGGGGTGGCCCTCGCGGTCGTCGGTGTCGGCGCGGGCGCGCTGCTCGGGGGCGGCGGGGACGACAAGAGCGGCGACAACAAGACCGTCGCCGCGTCCGCGCCCGCCACGAGCGAGGGATCGGCGTCGTCCGACGCCGCCGAGCAGCAGGCGGCCGCCCTGGACAAGCTGCTCGCGGACAGCGGCAGCAGCCGGGCCAGTGTGATCGCCGCGGTGGGCAATGTGCGGGCCTGCGACAACCTCTCCCAGGCGGCCGCCGATCTGCGCGACGCGGCCGGCCAGCGCACCGGTCTGGTCAGCGAGCTGTCCGGGCTCTCCGTGGACAAGCTCCCCGACCACGCCGCGCTGACCACCGCCCTCACCAAGGCCTGGCAGGCCTCCGCGGCCGCCGACAACCACTACGCGGCCTGGGCCGACGAGGTCGCCGGCAACAGGAAGAAGGCCTGCAAGAAGGGCACGGCCAGGGTCACGGCCTCGGCACAGCAGGGCAACGCCGAGAGCACCACGGCCAGCAGGCAGAAGGCCGAGGCGGCCCGCCTGTGGAACGCCATCGCCAAGACCTACGACCTGACCCAGCGCCAGCCCACCCAGCTGTGAGCCCTAGCTGTATTGCCCTGTGAGGTTGGGGACGCGGCTGGCGGGTGGTTGGCCTTGCAGCGCGGTGTGTCCGCGGTGGTGATTGTAGGTGTGCAGCCACTGG
>NZ_JBEOWF010000027.1:0-148936 GCF_040295925.1 Streptomyces sp. NPDC002588 | reverse complement strand
GGCTGCACACCTACAATCACCACCGCGGACACACCGCGCTGCAAGGCCAACCACCCGCCAGCCGCGTCCCCAACCTCACAGGGCAATACACCTAGGCCACCGCGTCGGAGGGCCGTCGGAGAATTCCGGCGGCCCTCCGTCTTGTACGTGGTGCACACTGCCCGGCATGGACATACAGATCAGGGAAGCGGACCCCGCCGAATACGAGGCCCTCGGCGACATCACCGCCCGTGCCTACCTCGACGACGGCCTCCTCGACTACGGCCTGGACGACGAGTACCTGCCCGTGCTGAAGGACGTCGCGAGGCGGGCGGCAGCCGCCGAGGTCCTCGTCGCCGTGGAGGGCGAGCAACTCCTCGGCGGTGTCACCTTCGTCGCCGCGGGCGGCCCGGTCGCCGACATCGCGCGTCCCGGTGAGGCCGAGATCCGCGCGCTCGCGGTCGCCCACGAGGCGCGGGGCAGAGGAGCCGGTGAGGCCCTCGTGCGGGCCTGTCTCGACCGGGCGAGGGCCACGGAGGGCTGCACGGCCGTCGTGCTGTCGACCCAGCGCTCCATGCACGCGGCGCACCGCATCTACGAACGGCTCGGCTTCGTCCGCACACCCGAGCGGGACTGGAATCCCGTGCCGCACTTGGACAACCTCACTCTGCTCGCCTATCACCTGACGCTCTGAAACCAGCCGACACAACATCTGGGGGTGGCGTGACGGGTGAGCACAAGATGTATGCTCATGCTCGCTGTCGTCGCAGGGGAATCCGGTGCGAATCCGGAACTGTCCCGCAACGGTGTACTCATCCGTGTTCGCACACGTATGGGAGTCAGTCCGAGGACCTGCCGACAGCGCGCCCCGGCCGTCCCGGCCCGGGTGCCTTGACGTCCGGGCCTCGTGGAGTGGGCCGGTGGACGCGACGCCGTGCGCGCTCGTGTGCTGCCCCCCGCCCTCCGCCAGGCCCCCTGCCGAGCGAGGGAGAGCCCCACGTGACCATCGCGCCAGCCGATCCGGCCTCAGCCATCCAGCCGGACATCGACGGTCCCGGGACCGCGCTGCTGCGGACCCTGACCGAGCTGACCGCCGACCTCCCCGACGCCGACCCCGGCCGGGTCGCCGCCGCCGCACTGCGCGGCCGGTCCGCGCGGGGAGCCTTCGACGAGGTCACCGCGGAACTGCGCGAGCTGGCCACGGAGGCGGCCGCCGGCCTGATCTCCGAGGACCCCGCGTACTCGAGGCTGGCCGCCCGGCTGCTGACGATCTCCATCGCCGCGGAGGCCGCCTCCCAGGGCGTGGCCTCGTTCACCGAGTCGATCGCCGTCGGCCACCGCGAGGGTCTCATCGCCGACCGCACCGCCGACTTCGTGACGCGGCACGCGGGCCGGCTGGACGCGCTGATCGACACCGGTGCCGACGACCGTTTCGGCTACTTCGGCCTGCGCACCCTGCACAGCCGCTACCTCCTGCGCCACCCCTACACCCGCAAGGTCGTCGAGACCCCCCAGCACTTCCTGCTGCGGGTCGCCGCCGGTCTCGCCGAGGACGACACGCCGAGGTCGGTGGACGAGGTCGCCGCGCTCTACGGGCTCATGAGCCGGCTCGACTACCTGCCGTCCTCCCCCACGCTGTTCAACTCCGGTACCCGGCACCCCCAGATGTCGTCCTGCTACCTCCTCGACTCGCCGCTGGACGAGCTGGACTCCCTCTACGACCGCTACCACCAGGTGGCCCGGCTGTCGAAGCACGCCGGCGGCATCGGTCTCTCGTACAGCCGGATCCGCTCCCGCGGGTCCCTCATCCGAGGCACCAACGGGCACTCCAACGGCATCGTGCCGTTCCTGAAGACGCTGGACGCCTCCGTCGCCGCCGTGAACCAGGGCGGGCGGCGCAAGGGCGCGGCCGCCGTCTACCTGGAGACCTGGCACTCCGACATCGAGGAGTTCCTGGAGCTTCGGGACAACACCGGTGAGGACGCCCGCCGTACGCACAACCTGAACCTCGCCCACTGGATCCCGGACGAGTTCATGCGCCGGGTGAACGAGGACGGGACCTGGTCGCTGTTCTCCCCCTCCGACGTGCCCGAACTGGTCGACCTGTGGGGCGAGGAGTTCGACGCGGCGTACCGGAGGGCGGAAGCGGCCGGGCTCGCCACGAAGACCATCCCGGCCCGCGATCTGTACGGCCGCATGATGCGCACCCTCGCGCAGACCGGCAACGGCTGGATGACCTTCAAGGACGCGGCCAACCGCACCGCCAACCAGACCGCCGAGCCGGGCCGGGTGATCCATTCCTCCAACCTCTGCACGGAGATCCTGGAGGTCACGAACGACGGCGAGACGGCGGTCTGCAACCTGGGTTCGGTGAACCTGGGGGCCTTCGTGGCCGGGGGCGACATCGACTGGGAGCGGCTGGACGAGACCGTCCGCACGGCCGTCACCTTCCTCGACCGGGTCGTCGACATCAACTTCTACCCGACCGAGCAGGCGGGCCGTTCCAACGCCAAGTGGCGGCCGGTGGGCCTGGGCGCGATGGGCCTGCAGGACGTGTTCTTCAAGCTGCGGCTGCCCTTCGACTCCCCGGAGGCCCGCGCGCTCTCCACCCGGATCGCCGAGCGGATCATGCTCGCCGCGTACGAGGCCTCCGCCGACCTCGCCGAGCGCGGCGGCCCGCTGCCGGCCTGGGAGCAGACCCGTACCGCGCGCGGGGTGCTGCATCCCGACCACTACGGCGTCGAGTTCACCTGGCCGGAGCGCTGGGCGGCGCTGCGGACGCGGATCGCGGCCGTCGGCATGCGCAACAGCCTCCTCCTGGCCATCGCGCCGACCGCCACCATCGCCTCGATCGCGGGCGTGTACGAGTGCATCGAGCCGCAGGTGTCCAACCTGTTCAAGCGCGAGACGCTGTCCGGTGAGTTCCTCCAGGTCAACTCCTACCTGGTGCAGGACCTCAAGAAGCTGGGCGTGTGGGACGCCCGCACCCGTGAGGCGCTGCGCGAGGCGAACGGTTCGGTGCAGGACTTCGTCTGGATCCCCGAGGACGTACGGCAGCTGTACCGCACGGCGTGGGAGATCCCGCAGCGCGGCCTGATCGACATGGCCGCCGCCCGCACCCCGTACCTGGACCAGGCCCAGTCCCTGAACCTGTTCCTGGAGACGCCGACCATCGGCAAGCTCTCCTCGATGTACGCGTACGCCTGGAAGTCGGGTCTGAAGACGACGTACTACCTGCGTTCGCGCCCGGCGACCCGGATCGCCCGCGCCGCCCAGGCGGCCGCACCGGCCACCGTCCCCGTACAGCAGGCGGCCGACCCCGACGCGGTCGCCTGCTCCCTTGAGAACCCCGAGTCCTGCGAGGCCTGCCAGTAATGTCCAGCCGTAACACCCATCTCCTCGACCCGGGCTTCGAGCTGACGCTGCGTCCCATGCGCTACCCGGACTTCTACGAGCGCTACCGGGACGCCATCAAGAACACCTGGACCGTGGAGGAGGTCGACCTCCACTCGGACGTCACCGACCTCGCCAAGCTGACCCCGGCCGAGCAGCACCTGATCGGCCGGCTGGTGGCCTTCTTCGCGACCGGCGACTCGATCGTCGCGAACAACCTGGTGCTGACGCTGTACAAGCACATCAACTCCCCGGAGGCGCGTCTGTACCTGTCGCGCCAGCTGTTCGAGGAGGCCGTGCACGTCCAGTTCTATCTGACGCTGCTGGACACCTACCTGCCCGACCCGGAGGACCGCGCCGCGGCCTTCGACGCCGTGGAGAACATCCCCTCCATCCGGGAGAAGGCCGGGTTCTGCTTCAAGTGGATCAACGAGGTGGAGAAGCTGGACCGCCTGGAGACCCAGGCCGACCGCCGTCGCTTCCTGCTCAACCTGATCTGCTTCGCCGCGTGCATCGAGGGCCTGTTCTTCTACGGCGCCTTCGCGTACGTCTACTGGTTCCGCAGCCGGGGTCTGCTGCACGGCCTGGCCACCGGCACCAACTGGGTGTTCCGGGACGAGACCATGCACATGAGCTTCGCGTTCGACGTGGTCGACACCGTCCGCAAGGAGGAGCCGGAGCTCTTCGACGAGGAGCTGCGGCAGCAGGTGACGGACATGCTGCGGGAGGCCGTCGAGGCCGAGCTGCAGTTCGCCCGTGACCTGTGCGGCGACGGCCTCCCGGGGATGAACACCGACTCCATGCGGCAGTACCTGGAGTGCGTCGCCGATCAGCGCCTCACGCGCCTGGGCTTCGCCCCGGTGTACGGCTCGGAGAACCCGTTCTCCTTCATGGAACTGCAGGGTGTTCAGGAGCTGACCAACTTCTTCGAGCGCCGTCCGTCGGCGTACCAGGTCGCGGTGGAGGGCACCGTGGACCTGGACGAGGACTTCTGACCCCGCACGTCACTTCAGGGTGACCGCGTCCCCGGCCGAGACGATCCGAGCGGTCGTCGTCGTGCCGGGGAAGTACCAGCGCCAGCTGCCGGCCGCCGTGACGGTGACCTTGGTGCCGAGTTTGCCGGCGCTGCCCGTCTTCACCGTCTTGACGGTGCTGTAGTGGGCGGTGCCGGCCTTCCGGAACTGGAGCCTGACCTGCTGCCCGGTGAACCCGTGGTACTTCAGGTCCTCCCAGTTGGCCCGGGACAGCTTGCCGGTGACGGTGAGCTTCGTGCCCTTGGTCACCTTCGTGGGCGTGATGACCGTGGTGAGCTTCGAGGCGCGCTTGACCTTGTACCGGGCGATGTTGTCGGAGATCCAGTAGTCGCCGTCGTTGGCCTTGACCGTGGCGTTGACCTGCCAGACACCGGCTGCCTTGTTGCTGTCGGTGTCGCTGTAGCCGGGGATCCAGGCCGGGGTGATGCTCATCGTGGCGGTGCACACCGACGTGGTCGACGACTGCTTCCTGCAGGTCGTGCCGGTCCATTCGGCGAAGCCGCCGCCCTCGGCACTGTACGCGTAGAAGGTGCTCGCATCCGTGAGCCCCTTGATGCCCGAGTTGTCCTTGGCCGTGACGGCCACCGGGAACGTGATGGTCTTCGAGGTCCCCACGATCACGTTCCTGCCGCCGTTGACGACCGTCTTCGTGACCCGCACGTCACCCCGGCCCTCGGCGTGCGCGCCGGTCGCCGTCACCAGGACGAGGGCCGCGGCCCCGCCGGCCGCGGCCCAGACTGTTCTTCGCATGGTCCTCCCCTGACAGTTGGTCAGAAGAGGCTACACGCGGGTGCGGATCAACCGTCCCGCGTTTCTGATCTCGCGGTCGACGCGCCGCTCGCGGACGAGGCCGGCCACCGACGGGGCGAGCAGGAGCGCCAGGATCCCGAGAACCGTGAGCATTCCGATGAGTCCTTCGATCTGGTTCGTGTTCATGGTCACCACTGTCGCGCCGGACGCTCCTGACCGGGAGTGGCAGGACTGCCGTACACCTTCAAATTCCTGCCACCGAGGGTGCAGACTGGAGGCATGCTGAAGAACGTGGCCGCGGTCCTGCTCGACGGGGTGCATCCCTTCGAACTCGGTGTCGTGTGCGAGGTGTTCGGTCTCGACCGCAGCGAGGAGGGGCTGCCGGTGTACGACTTCGCCGCGGTCTCCGCGGAGGGCCCGGTGCTGGGCACCCATGTCGGCGGGCTCACCGTCTCCACGCCGTACGGCCTCGACCGGCTGGAGGAGGCCGACCTGATCGCCGTGCCGGCCTCGGACATGAAAGTCGACCGGGGGGAGTACCCGCCCGAGCTGCTCGCCGCCCTGCGCCGGGCCGTGGACCGGGGCGCCCGGGTGCTCAGCATCTGCTCGGGCGTCTTCGTGCTGGGCGCCGCGGGGCTGCTCGACGGGCGGCGGTGTGCCGCGCACTGGCGGCACGCGGACCTGCTGGCCCGCCGTCACCCCCGGACGATCGTCGAACCGGACGTCCTCTACGTCGACGAGGATCCGGTGATCACCTCGGCCGGCACGGCCGCCGGCATCGACGCCTGTCTGCACCTCGTCCGCAAGGAGCAGGGGCCCGAGGTGGCCAACGGCATCGCGCGGCGGATGGTCGTACCGCCGCACCGGGACGGCGGCCAGGCGCAGTACGTCGCGCGGCCGCTGCCCCGGTCGTCGTGCGACACCGTCGGCGGGGTGCTGGCGTGGATGGAGGAGCACCTCGACCAGGAGGTCACGGTCGAACAGCTCGCCGCCCGCGCCCACATGGCCCCGCGCACCTTCGCCCGCCGCTTCCAGCAGGAGACGGGCACCACCCCCTACCGCTGGCTGCTGCGGCAGCGGGTGCTGCTGGCCCAGCGGCTGCTGGAAGCCACGGACGAGACGATGGACGAGATCGCCTGGCGCACCGGCTTCGGTACGGCGGGCGCTCTGCGCCATCAGTTCGTACGGTCCCTGGGCACCACGCCCAACGCCTACCGGCGGACCTTCCGCGGCCCGCAGGCGGCCGCCTGACGTCAGGGCCTGTCCGGCACCGCCCGCAGCAGCAGGCGGCGGGGGCGGAGGGTGATGCCTATGCGGGTGCGGGGGTCCGAGCCGGGGACGTGCTCGAAGCGGAACGCGTTCGCCACCGTCGCGGCGAGCAGCGTGAGCTCGGCCATCGAGAAGTGGTCGCTCGGGCACTTCCGGTTGCCGACGCTGAACGGCGCCATGGCGTGCTTCGGCACCGCCTCGGAACGGCCGGGCAGCCAGCGGTCGGGGTCGAACTCCGTGTTCCGTTCGTACGACAACGGATCGCGCTGGATCGCGTACGGACTGTAGATGATGTCGGCGCCGGCGGGAATGCGGTATCCGCCGAGCTCGGTGTCGGCCACGGCACGCCGGGTCAATATCCAGACGGCCGGATGCAGCCGCATGGTCTCGATGACGACATTGGCGGTGTGCCGCAGCTTTCGGACGTCGTCGAATGCGACCGGCCGGTCACCGACGACGTTTTTCACCTCGGTGCGGATCTTGTCCACCTGATCCGGGTGCTCGGTGAGAACGAGGAGCAGCGACATGACCAACGAGCCGACGGTTTCGCTGCCCGGGGTGAGTATCGCGATGACCTGGTCGTGGATCTCCTGTTCCCCGATCGGGTCGCCATTGTCGTCCTTCGCCTCCAGCAAAGCCGTCAGCAAATCGTCCGGTTTTTTACCGGAGGCACGGCGGTCGGCGACGATCTCGTCCACGAGCCGATGCAGATCGGCCAGTGCCCGGTTGAATTCGCGGTTGGCCGGAATCGGCACCCGATAAAGCGGTCCGAGGGGTACCACCATGCGCTGGTACATACCGGCGAACAGGGTGGCGAGCGCGGAGGTGATGCGCTCGGCGCGGGCGTCCATGTAGCTGCCGCGCATCAGACAGCGGGCGGAGATGCGCACCGACACCCGGAAGGACTCCGCGGTGACGTCGACGACCTCGCCGGTCGCCCAGCGCTCGACGAGCGCGTGCGCCTCCTCCTCCATGACCGGGCCGTAGGCGGGGATGGCGTCGAGCCGGAAGGCGGGCTGGATGGTGCGCCGCTGGCGCCGGTGCAGCGGGCCGTTGGCGGTGGCCACGCCCTCCTTGCCGAGCAGGCTCTCCAGGGACTCCCACAGGGGGCCGGCGATGATGTAGTCGGAACTGAGGGCGAGCGCCCCGGTGAGCTCCGGCGTGGTGACGGCGTACACCGTCTTGGGGCCCAGCCGGATGCGGACGACGTCGCCGTGGTCGCGCAGCCGGGTCAGGAAGGCCAGCGGATCTCGGGCCAGCTTCAAGCCGTGTCCGAGGAGTGGCACCCCGCCACCGGCCAGGGGTGGCTCACGCAGTTCGGGCACCTCGGGGGTGACGGGCTTCACCGATTCGACGGTCATTTCTCACCTGCCGCTTCGTTGTTGACGTACGGGGGCGTGGACCGGTCGTCCCAGCTGTCGACCATGTAACGGCCGGACTCGTGGTGGAACCAGTAGACGGAACTGAACCAGTTCCGCATGTTGGCGAGGCAGGCCCGTACGGCGGCGCCGATTTCCTTTCCGCGGACCGTCCCGTCGGACAGCCCTTCGGCGAGCCGTAACACGTCCTTTTCGACCGCGAGGAATTCTGTGATGCATTCCTCGACGCGCCGCCGGACTTCTTCCACCGCCTCTTCGAGGGTCAGTCCCTCATGGGTGACGAGACTTATTCCCAGGTTGTGCACCTCGTCGCCCGCTATTTCTTTCGGCAGCGAACAGAGGTCGTTGTACCAGGCGGCGAAATCCTGGCTCAGCAGAGCCGCCCGCCGAAAGGCCGGGTGTTTCCGCACCGGGTCCGGGAGTTCACGTCCGGCGCTCAGCTCCAGGAGGTCGTTCCAGATCCGGTGCGCGAAGGTGAGCCGGCGCAGTGCGAGGTATTCCTCGACGCCGGGGACCCTGCCCTCGACGCGATTGCGGAACTCCCGGTCGTACGCCTCGATCACGGAGTGGAAGTGGCGTGCGAACCGGGCGTTCCAGGTGCCGGGCAGGAAGGCGAACAGCCGGGTCGCGCTTTCCGCGAGAGCTGCGACCAGCGGATCCCGGTGATGCAGGTGGTCCGCCGGGGCGTCCAGGGCCGCGTGCAAGCGGAACCTGAGCCGCCGCCAGTCCGAGGCGCGGCCGTGCACGACGTCGCGGTCGTGCCGGTCGTCCCAGACGAAGAACCATGCGCTGTAGTCGGCTATGGCCTGGAGAACCTCGTCGGAGGCGCCGAGGTAGTAGCCCGCCATCAGGTCGGTGTAGCACAGTCCGTCGGCATATTCTTCGACCTTGGCCGCCGGCATGAGGCGTTTTTCCAGCAGCCAGGAGCGGGTCTTCTCCTGCAACCGGGGCCAATACGGATGCAGTTGCCGGGGAAAGGCCGCCTCGATGACCGGAAGAGAGAGCGAGGGCGGGACCGCGGGCGCGGCCGCCGTCGCCGTGGTGCTGTATGTGGTGCTGCATGGGAAAGCTGGCACGAACAACCCCTCTCAGCCGCCAGTGGGCACACGCCCCTCCCGCCGTGCCGGGCGTGCGCCGTTGCGTATCCCCGCACTTCCCATTCAGCACTACAACTGACGTCTCTGGGAACGGATTTGCTTCATTCACCATCCCGACACGCTGAGAATCCACTCGGGCGTGACTGGTTATCGATCAGCGTATGTGCATAAGCGATCGAACATGCGACGGACATACGAACGACGCCCGTCCGGGTGCTTTCCCGGCCAGGCGTCGTGGGTGAGCTGGCGTGGATCAGTCGTTGGCGACCACCGGGTAGCGGGGTTCGTTCTCGGCCATCTGCCGCAGGGCGTCCTTGCGTTCGCGCTTGGACAGCCGGTCGATGTAGAGGTACCCGTAGAGGTGGTCGGTCTCGTGCTGCAAACACCGAGCGAAGTAGCCGGTGCCGCGCACCTTGATCGGGTTGCCCTTCTCGTCCTGCCCGGTCACCTCGGCGTAGTCGGGGCGGGCGAGCGGCGCGTAGGCGGTGGGCACCGAGAGGCAGCCCTCGTTGCTGTCGTCCAGACGGCGCCTGTCGGCGGGCAGTTCGACCACCTTGGGGTTGCAGACCACACCGACGTGGCGCACGCCCTCGTCGTCCGGGCAGTCGTAGACGAAGACCTTCAGATCTACACCGATCTGGTTGGCGGCCAGGCCCACGCCCTCGGCGGTGCGCTGCGAGGCGAACATGTCGTCCACCAGCTTCAGCAGTGCGTCGTCGAACTCGGTGACGTCCTTGCACTCCTTGTGGAGGACCGGGTTCCCGACGACGGTGATCGGCCGCGAGGTACCGCGCTCGCGGTAGGCCTGCTCCCGCTCCTCGGTCTCCTCGGTGTCGATGACGAAGCCCTCGTCGTCCACGGGGAGCACGCCCGCGTGCTGCTGATCGGTGTCCTGCTGCGCCATGACCGACGTATGCCTTCCTGAACTGTGTCTTCTGGGGGCGACCCCCGGACCCCCGGTCAGGGGGTGAATGTGCGATACAGGGTACGGGGATCGGTCAGCAGACCTCTTCCAGATCCCGCCAGTCCCTCGAATCGGGGCTGTCGGCGACCCATCCGTCCAGCAGCCCCCTCACCAGCGCGGCCGGCGCGGCCACCCCGCACTCCCGCTCCGGCACCCACAGCTGCCCGTCGGTCCGGTGCCCGAGCGGCCCGGGATGCCCCGGCTCACTGTGGTCGTGCGGGTCGAGATGCTCGCCGTCGCCCTCGTCGGACGGCATCCGCGACTCCGAGCACATCCGGCACAGCAGCCGCACCGAGGACGACCAGTCCTCCGCCGCGAACCCCGCGTCCGCGGCCAGCTGCTCCAGCGCGTCCCGGTCGGCCTCCGTCGCCGCCTCCAGGAGGACCACCCAGGTCGGCACGGGCGACGGCGCCCACAGCTCGATCTCGTCGAAGACGGGGTAGGAGTGCCCGGCGGCGGTGGTCCGCTCGCCGTGCGGCACCCCGTCGTGCAGCACGACCTCGCCCCAGCGTCGGCCCGACGACGGCAGCGGGATCGACAGCACCTCCATGCGGGCGGGGTCCAGCCGCCGCCCCCACACCACCTCTGCCTCGCCCTCCGGCGACAGCCGTACGGCCGCGCTGCCCAGGTCCATGCCGGTGACCTCGACGGAGCCGGCCGCGCTGCCGGGCACCTGCAACCCGTAGGCCTGCCAGGCACGGCGGGCCAGCGGCCAGTCCTGGAGGGCGGTGGCGGCGATGCCGACGTTCCACCAGTCGGGGGCGCCGGTCTCCCGGTCGAGCAGGGCGACGGCGCGCAGACCGGCGGTGCGGGCCTGCTCCCAGTCGTGCCGGAACTTGTGCAGCAGGGCGAGGTTGAACCAGGACTCCGACAGCCAGGGCTCCAGATCGGCGGCACGTGTCAGCAGCGCGCCCGCGTCCTCGTACCGCCCGTCCCCGATGAGCGTGAACGCGCGGTCGGTGGCCTGCCGCCAGGAGGCGGAGGGCCGGTGCCGTCCCTTGCCGAAGATCCTCACGATTCCCGCCTGCCAGTTCCGTTCTGTGGGCTGGCCAGTGCCCCCGGACACTCTCTCCCTCGCATCCAACCACGTGTGGCTGGAAGGCCGCTCATTACCCATGGGTTACCCAGCCTTGGGCAGGGTCAGACAGTCCCGTGAGAGCACCCTGGCCAGCGCCTCCACGACCTCCGGCGCGTACTCCGTGCCGGTGCCCAGGCGCAGCTCCTCCAGAGCGGTGAGGGGCCCGCCCGGCCCGGCGCCCTGCACCTTCTCGTCGTACGCGTTCACCACCCGGACTATGCGGGCCGCCACCGGTTGCTCCGGGTAGGGGTCCGCCTGCCGCTCGACGACGGCGGCGACCTGGGCGCTCGCCCCCGTCTGGCGGACGACGGCCCCGCCGAGCAGCGCGATCCGCCGCTGCTCGGCCGCCGGGAGGCCGGCGGTGGCCCCGGCCGGGACCGGGTCGACGAGGCTGAGCTGGCCGATGTCGTGCATCAGGGCGGCGTGCTCCAGAACGGCTCGCTCGGCCTCCGGCAGCCCCAGGTCCCGGCCGACGGCCTGGCTGAGCGCGGCGACCCGGCGGGCGTGGCCGACCGGGGTGTATCCGGCGATCTCGGTGGCCCGGGCGAGGGAGGCGATGGTCTGCCGGTAGGTGGCGCGGACGGCGGCGTACCGGCGCAGGGACAGCTGGGTGAGCAGCAGCGGCACCGAGAAGACGGGCAGCGCCCACAGTCCTACGACGGCGACGGCGAGCGCCATCACCGCGCCGGTGACGCACACCGCCGAGCCGATCCCGGGCACCGCGCGCAGTTCGTCGCGCAGCAGCGGGGGGAACGGCCAGCCGGTGCGGGAGTGCGCGAGCGCGGCGGCGACCACGGCGTCGCACAGCACGGTCAGCACGAGCAGCGCCAGCAGGAGCAGGGCGTACCCCGGGCCCCGCCAGCGGTCGAAGACGCCGTGGCTGTAGAGGGGCTGGAAGCAGACGGCGGCGAAGCCGACGGCCAGGACGCGGCGGACCAGGTGGTCGAGGACGGGCCCTTGTCCGCGGGCGAGGTGGGGCACGCTGCCCAGCAGCGAGGCGGCGGCCACCACGGTGACCACCTGGGCGACCCCGTGGTGGGAGGGGTGGCCGGCGTGCTCGCCCAGCAGGGCGTACGACAGCGATCCGGCGGAGCCGAGCGGCGCGGCCTCGCGCAGCCCGGGCCGGGCTCCCCGGATCAGCTCACCGACGGCGACGAGCATCCCGAAGGCGAGGGCGACGGAGCGCTCCTCGAGGCCGGTGCGGAAGGTGACCATGAGAGACACGCCGGCGAGGAGCCCGGCGGTCGCGGTCAGGACGTGGGCGGTGCGCGCGGGAGCAGGGGTTTGTCGTGGGCGGTGTTCGCTCATCGGGCGACCCCCGGGCGGTCGGGCGCCGTCGGGGCGGGCACGGTGGGGTGGGTTTCGTCGGCGGTGACCACCGGGTGCCAGCCGTCCCGCTCGATCACCCGCACCAGGGCCGCCACCATTCTCGGGTCGAACTGTGTCCCCGCGCACCGCTCCAGCTCGGCCAGCGCGGTCCGCACCGGCCGGGCCCTGCTGTAGGAGCGGGTGGACGTCATCGCGTCGAAGGCGTCGGCGACGGCCACCACCCGTGCGGGTTCCGGGATCTGACGGCCCGCCAGTCCGTACGGGTAGCCGCTGCCGTCGATCCGCTCATGGTGGTGGAGGATCGCCGAGCGGGCCTCGCCGAGGAAGGAGATGCCCCGGGTGATCTCGTGGCCGTACTCCGGATGCAGCTCGATCACGCGGCGTTCCTCGGGGGTGAGCGGTCCGTCCTTGCGCAGCAGCCGGGTGGGCACGCCGAGCTTGCCGACGTCGTGCAGGATCCCGGCGAACCGGAGGACCTCCACCCGGCCCTCGTCCATGCCCAGTTCGCGCGCGATCAGCATCGAGGCCTGCCCGACGCGTTCGCTGTGGCCGCGCGTGTAGCCGTCCTTGATGTCGACGGCCTGCACCAGCGCGCGGATCGTCGCCCGGTGCGCGGCCCGCTCCCGGTGGTACTGGGCGAACACCCACCAGGAGACTCCCATGGGGAACAGCACGAGCAGCGCGGCCACCGGCCCGTAGGGGCTGCGCCACAGCACGGCCATCATCAGCCCGGCGAGCCCGTGCACGGCGAGCGGCGCGAGGGAGCGCAGGAAGAGTCCTCGGCAGACCTTCCGCGGCGGCAGCCCCTCGGCCAGTGCGAACATCCCGCCGTCCAGCACGGCGAGCACCGCGCAGAGGACGAGGACGGCCGCGCCCGCGGGCAGCAGTGCGTACGGCACGCCCGCCGCGGCCACGGCGTGCTGCCCGCCCAGCGCCGTATGGGTGTGGGCCGCGGCCCACACCGCGAGGCAGGAGCGGGCGGCCCGCCAGACGCGGCGCACCAGGGAGGGGCCCTGCTCGACATGCGACAGCAGGGCCCCGGTGAGCGGGACGAGCGCGGCGGCGGGCGGCGGCAGCAGAAAGGCGCCGGCGAGCAGCACGGAGGAAGGGGTCCCGGCGAACCGGCGCCGGGCGATCTGCTCGCCCCCGGCGTACACCGCGGCGAGGAGTGCCACGGCCCACCAGGGCGCACGCCGACCGGCGAGGAGGGGGGCCAGGCAGAGCAGGGAGGCGAGGGCGGCACCGGCGACGTAACCGCGCGCCCGCGCCGGCACTCCCTCCATGACGCCTCCCCAGCCGTGCCCGTGCAGGCCTCGTCCTGGTTCGGGAGCCTAGGGTGGCGTGGGGTGGCTGTGGGGCCGTATCACCCCTGGATTAGCACATTCGGGTGACGACGGCGCTTTCCGGCAGGAGTGTCACGATTCCTGCGGTGTGACCGGCGCGGCCGTCACATCGTGCTCCGGCACGGCCTGGCCCGAGCGGATCAGATCGATCCGGCCCATCACCTTCGCGCGAAGATCGCTCGGCACGTCGTCATGCCCGCAGCACCGCTTGACCAGCTTCTTCACGGCCTGCTCCAGCCCGTACTTCTCGAGGCACGGCGAGCACTCCTCGAAGTGGTGCTGGAACTTGTCCCGGTCGAGAGGGGGCATCTCGCTGTCGAGATACTCGTACAGGTGGTCGAGGACCTCACTGCAGTCCGTCTCGTGCGGATCTCCGCAGCTCATGAGCCCGAACCTTTCGCTTCGTTCGACTCTCCGGCGCCGGCCGGGACCAGCCCGCGCTCACGGGCGTAGTCCTCGAGCATGCCGCGCAGTTGACGGCGGCCCCGGTGCAGCCGGGACATCACCGTACCGATGGGTGTCCCCATGATGTCCGCGATCTCCTTGTACGCAAAGCCCTCGACGTCGGCGAGGTACACGGCGATGCGGAACTCCTCGGGAATGGCCTGAAGTGCTTCCTTCACGTCCGAGTCGGGCAGGTGGTCGAGCGCCTGCGACTCGGCGGAGCGCAGACCTGTCGACATGTGCGACTCGGCGCGGGCGAGCTGCCAGTCCTCGATCTCCTCGGCCGCGGAGCGCTGGGGTTCGCGCTGCTTCTTGCGGTAGGAGTTGATGAACGTGTTGGTGAGGATCCGGTACAGCCAGGCCTTGAGGTTGGTGCCCTCACGGAACTGGTGGAAGGACGCGTACGCCTTCGCGTACGTCTCCTGCACCAGGTCCTCGGCGTCCGCCGGGTTGCGCGTCATGCGCAGCGCGGCCGAGTACATCTGGTCGAGGAATTCGAGCGCGTCCCGTTCGAAGCGCGCGCTGCGCTCCGCGGTCGACTCGTCGCTCGCTCCCGCGTCCATGCCCTGGCCCTCGGGCAGCTCCGCCTGGCCGTTGTCGGTCCCTGCGTCGGTACCGGTGACCGGACCCACCTCCTCAAGATCGCGGGCAGGGCCGAAACCGACCCCACTCGAATCGGAGGATAGACGACTACCCGTGGCCGCCGCCCCTCGAATAGGGGTGGCCTTGGCCGCGTGCAGCACCGTCCAGTCCAGGTCAGTGCGGCTGCCACGGCTCGGGCAGATGGTCGAACCCATGCGGCGGACTTCCTCTCCCACGACGTCGGTGCTGCGTGTTCAGCACTTCTGTCCGGCTCAACAGCGGGCCGCGGCGCATCATTCCCGAAGCTTTACCCCAGTGACCCGGTCCACTTCACGACCGCGTCCGTGACGACCGCCACGGCCTCCTCCTGCCCGAGCCGTGCCCGCTTGGGCACCGCGAGGCCGTGATCGGCGTACGGCACCCGGACGAGTTCGTAGTCGCCCTCGGGGAACTCCTCGGGCCGGCCGAAGGTGTCGTTGCCGCCCTGGACGACGAGGGTGGGCACCCCCGCGCCGAGCAGTTCCCCGGCGCGCGACTTCTCCGGCCTGCCCGGCGGGTGCAGCGGGAAGCTGAGCGCGAGGACGGCACGGGCGCCGAGTTCCACGGCGGTACGGCAGGCCACGCGAGCGCCCGCGCTGCGCCCGCCGGAGATCACCGGGAGCCCTTTGCCCGCGACCGTCGGCCAGATGCCGCGCCAGCCGGTGTCGAGGGTCTTCGGCGCGGGCGCGACCTTCTTCCCGGCGACGCGCCAGGGCTGCTCGACGAGGGCGACGCTCACGCCGTGCGCCGGGAGGACGGCGGCGAGGGCCTTCAGGTCACGGGCCTCGATACCGCCGCCGGCACCGTGGCTGACGGCGAGGACGAGCCGGGGCCGCTTCGCGGGGTGCCAGGTGACGCGGGCGTCGCCGGCGTCCGTGGGGACGATCTCGCTGGTCTCGCTGGTCTCGCTGGTCTCAGTGGTCTCGCTGGTCATCAGAAGAGTGTGCCCTCCTCGGGCCCCTCCAGCTCCTTCAGCAGCTCCGCGTTGTTGTTGCGGACGTTGCTGACGGCGGAGGACACGGGATAGGCGCGCATCAGGCCGGCCGGCGGGGGTTCGAGGAGGGACCGCAGGTCGTCGGGGTCGGTGCGGGCCGGGTCCAGCCAGGCGTCCCAGCGGTCGGGGGTGAGCATCAGCGGCATCCGGGGGTGGATGTCGGCGAGGGCGTGCGGGCCGTCGGCGGGCGCGACGGCGAGCGGGGTCGTCTCCGCCTCGGTCGTGATCACCGAGCAGGTCACCCACCAGGCCTGCGGATGGTCGTCGGGCAGGGTCCGGTCCCGCCAGAACTCGTACAGCCCGGCCATGGCGAACACCGACCCGTCGGCCGGCAGCACGAAGTACGGCTGCTTGCGGGGCCGCTTCTTCTTCCCCTCCACCTCCAGCTCGCGTTCCTCCTTGGCGGTGACCCACTCGTAGTAGCCGTCGGCGGGCAGAACGCAGCGCCGGGCGGCAAAGGCGCGGCGGTACGACGGCTTCTCGTGCACGGTCTCCGCGCGCGCGTTGATCATCCGGGCGCCGCCCTCGGGCGACTTCGCCCAGGACGGCACGAGTCCCCACTTCAGCTTGCGCAGCTGCCGAACCGGGCGTTTGTCGCCGGCGTCTTTCAACGGACGGTCGAGGACGGCGTAGACCTCCTTGGTCGGCGCCACGTTGTAGTCGGGGGCGAGGGTCTCCTCGGGATCCCACTTCTCGATTTCAAAGATTCCCGCGAGATCCTCAGGCCTGCGACTCGCTGCATACCGTCCGCACATACGTGCCACACTGCCAGACTCGACACCACCAGAGGGAGCCACCGCCGAACATGGACAGCACCGCCGCCACAGCGCTGCCCGACCTCTGGGACCGGCTCCTCGGCACCCAGACCGACCCCGATCTGTGGGTGGTGATCGCCACCGCGGCCGCGGCCCTCGCGGTCGTCGTACCGCACCCCCTGTGGCGGATATCCCGCAACGCGATCACCATCGCGCACGAGGGCGGCCACGGCCTGGTCGCGCTGCTCACCGGGCGCCGGCTGACCGGCATCCGGCTGCACTCCGACACCAGCGGCCTGACCGTCAGCCGCGGCAAGCCGCACGGCATCGGCATGATCCTCACGGCGGCCGCCGGCTACACCGCTCCCCCGCTCCTCGGCCTCGGCGGCGCCGCGCTGCTCGGCGCGGGCCGCATCACCCTGCTGCTCTGGCTGGCGACGGCCCTGCTGGTGGCGATGCTGGTGATGATCCGCAACGCGTACGGCGCGCTGACGGTCGTGCTGACGGGGGGCACCTTCCTTTTGGTGTCGTGGCTGGCGGGCCCCCAGGTGCAGGCGGCGTTCGCGTACGCGGTGGTGTGGTTCCTGCTGCTGGGCGGCGTACGCCCGGCCTTCGAGCTCCAGATGAAGCGACGGCGCGGCGGGGCGGGCGAATCGGACGCGGACCAGCTGTCGCGCCTGACGCACGTACCGGCCGGGCTGTGGCTGTTCCTGTTCCACGTGGTGAGTCTGTGCGCGCTGATGGGCGGGGGAAGGTGGCTGCTGGAGATGTGACGCCCCGGAGGGGCGCGCACCACAGGGGCACGGGGCCGTGCTGATGTGCGGCTGCGCCGCGGGGCGCGACCAGCCACGACGGCGCCGTATCCACCCACCGGCACTAAAGTAGCCGCATGCCCGAAACCCCCGCACAGTCCACCGCCACCGCCCCATGGCCCGCCCCCACCGCGAGCGAGGCCGTCGACGCGACGGTCCACGTGCCGGGGTCCAAGTCCGTCACCAACCGCGCCCTCGTCCTCGCCGCCCTCGCCTCCGAGCCGGGCTGGCTGCGCCGCCCGCTCCGCTCCCGCGACACGCTGCTGATGGCCGAGGCGCTGCGCGCGATGGGCATCGGCATCGAGGAGGGCGTGGGCCCGGACGGCACCGGTGAGGCGTGGCGCGTGCTCCCGGCGGGGCTGCACGGCCCGGCCACGGTGGACGTCGGCAACGCGGGCACGGTGATGCGCTTCCTCCCGCCGGTCGCCGCCCTCGCCGACGGCCCCGTCCGCTTCGACGGCGACCCGCGTTCGTACGAGCGTCCCCTGCACGGTGTCATCGACGCGCTGCGCGTCCTCGGCGCCCGGATCGACGACGACGGCCGGGGCGCGCTGCCGCTGACGGTGAACGGCTCCGGTGCGCTGGACGGCGGCCCGGTGGAGATCGACGCCTCGTCCTCGTCCCAGTTCGTGTCGGCCCTGCTGCTGTCCGCCCCGCGCTTCAACCAGGGCGTGGAGGTCCGCCACACCGGCTCCTCGCTCCCCTCCATGCCGCACATCCGGATGACCGTGGACATGCTGCGCACGGTCGGCGCGCAGGTGGACACCCCGGAGTCGGGCGGCGAGCCCAATGTCTGGCGGGTCACGCCGGGGGCGCTGCTGGGCCGGGACCTGACGATCGAGCCGGACCTGTCGAACGCCCAGCCGTTCCTGGCGGCGGCGCTGGTGACGGGCGGCCGGGTGGTGATCCCGGGCTGGCCGGACCGCACCACGCAGCCGGGTGACCGGCTGCGCGAGATCTTCACCGAGATGGGCGGCTCCTGCGAGCTGGCCGACCACGGCCTCGTCTTCACCGGTTCCGGTGCGATCCACGGCATCGACGTCGACCTGAGCGACGTCGGTGAGCTGACCCCGGGCATCGCGGCGGTCGCCGCCCTCGCCGACTCCCCCTCCACGCTGCGGGGCGTGGCCCATCTGCGGCTGCACGAGACGGACCGGCTGGCCGCCCTCACCAAGGAGATCAACGAGCTCGGCGGGGACGTCACGGAGACGGCCGACGGCCTGCACATCCGTCCGCGCCCCCTGCACGGCGGGACCGTCCGGACCTACGACGACCACCGCTTGGCGACCGCCGGTGCGATCATCGGCCTGGCGGTGGACGGTGTGCGGATCGAGAACGTGGCGACGACGGCGAAGACCCTGCCGGACTTCCCCGAGCTGTGGACCGGGATGCTCGGGGTTCAGGGACTTTAGCCATGCGCCGCTACGGCAAGCACACCGACGAGGACGACATCCGCAGCCGCCCGAACCGCAAGGGCAACCGGCCCCGGACCCACATCCGGCCCAAGCACGAGGACGCCGCGCCGGGCATGGTCCTCACCGTCGACCGCGGCCGTCTCACCTGCCTCGTCGAGGACCGGATCGTCATGGCGATGAAGGCCCGTGAACTGGGCCGCAAAGCGGCGGTCGTGGGCGACCGGGTCGCCCTGGTCGGCGACCTGTCCGGCAAGAAGGACACCCTCGCCCGGATCGTCCGCATCGAGGAGCGCACATCGGTGCTCCGCCGCACCGCGGACGACGACGACCCGTACGAGCGGGTGGTCGTCGCCAACGCCGACCAGCTGGCCGTGGTCACCGCCCTCGCCGACCCGGAGCCCCGTCCCCGGCTGATCGACCGCTGCCTGGTGGCGGCCTACGACGGCGGACTGACCCCGCTCCTGGTCATGACGAAGTCGGACCTGGCGTCGGCGGACAAGCTGCTGGAGCTGTACGGCCACCTCGACATCCCGTACGTCGTCACCAGCCGCGAGGAACTGGAGAACGGCGACGCGGCCGACCGGGTGCGCGAGCTGCTGGCCGGCCGGATCACGGCGTTCGTCGGGCACTCGGGCGTCGGCAAGACCACCCTGGTCAACGCGCTGGTCCCGCAGGCACAGCGGCGGGTGACCGGTCATGTCAACGCGGTGACCGGCCGCGGCCGGCACACCACGACCTCGGCGCTGGCACTCCCTCTGGCGGGCACGGACGACTGGGTGATCGACACCCCGGGCGTACGGTCCTTCGGCCTGCACCACGTCGACCCGTCCCGGGTGATCCTCGCCTTCCCCGACCTGGTGCCCGGCACCGAGGGCTGCCCCCGCGCGTGCAGTCACGACGAGCCGGACTGCGCGCTGGACGCGTGGGTCGCCGAGGGCCACGCGGATCCGGCCCGCCTGTACTCGCTGCGGCGACTGCTGTCGACCCGGGAGCGCACGGAGGGCGACTGACCTCCGCGTTGTTTGTGGGGCGGCAGGTCCGGTAAGTGCATAATCGCACCGAGCCGGACCGGGCAGTACACACGGGAGGACAGCACATGGCGTGGCTGCTGGTCATCGTCGCAGGACTGCTCGAAACCGGCTTCGCCGTGTGTCTGAAGCTGTCGCACGGCTTCACCCGGCTCTGGCCCACCGTCGCCTTCTGCGCTTTCGCCCTGGGCAGCTTCGGTCTGCTGACCCTCTCCCTGAAGAAGCTGGACGTCGGCCCGGCCTACGCGGTGTGGACGGGCATCGGGGCCGCGGGCACCGCGATCTACGGCATGGTCTTCCTCGGCGACCTGGTCTCGATCCTGAAGATCGTCTCGATCAGCCTGGTGATCATAGGGGTGATCGGGCTGCAGCTGTCGGGCTCGGCTCACTGAGACCCGTTGGTGTGCCGTTGCAGGACGCACCGGACCAGATCCCCCACCCCGCCCTCGCCCGCCGGCGGGGCCGCCACACAGGACAGGGCGAGTCGGACGGCGAGTTCGCAGCCGCGGGCCAGGTCGGCTGCCTCCGCCCGGGCTGCGCCGGGACCGCCGAGCACGGTGACGGCCCGGTCCCGGACGGCCACGACCAGGTCGCCGGGGGACGGCAGCGGCCCGTCCGCCCGCCGCTGCGCCGGCACGGCGGAGGAGGACGGGACCGCCGAGAGCGTCGGCGAGGGCAACCGCTCGCTCCAGCAGCCGGTGAGCACGGCCCGTACGAGCGGGTTCTCCCCTGCGGCGGAGGTGGTCCACTCGGCGGTGGCGACCAGCCGCTCGCGGATGTCCCCGGGTACGGCCAGGGCCCGCTCGACACCGGCGAGGTAACCGTCGGCCTCCCGCCGCACCAGTGCTCTGGCCAGGCCTTCCTTGCTGCCGAACTCGTTGTAGAGCGTCTGCCTGGACACTCCGGCGGCCGCCGCGACGTCCACCATCCGCACCGCGGCCCACGGCCGCAGGGCGAGCGCCGAGAAGGCGGCGTCCAATAGGGATTCCCGCGCTGCAGGCATCATCGCCTCCCGGGGCGAGCGGATGCTGCCCAGGGTTGACGCGCGCGGGGGCACTGTCAAGGGGCCGGGAGGGCAGTCACGGGGCCGGACCGGACCATGGCCCGATGTAGCCCCCCGCTCCCCCGCCGGATACCGTTCGTGCCATGCCGGACTACCTCGACGACCTCCGCCTCGCGCACGTCCTCGCGGACGCCGCCGACGCCGCGACCATGGACCGTTTCAAGGCCCTCGACCTCAAGGTCGAGACCAAACCGGACATGACTCCGGTGAGCGAGGCCGACAAGGCCGCAGAGGAGCTGATCCGAGGCCAGCTCTCCCGCGCCCGGCCGCGGGACGCGGTCCTCGGGGAGGAGTACGGCATCGAGGGAACGGGCCCGCGCCGCTGGGTGGTCGACCCGATCGACGGCACCAAGAACTACGTCCGCGGGGTTCCCGTCTGGGCGACCCTGATCTCCCTGATGGAGGCCGGTGAGGGCGGCTACCAGCCGGTCGTCGGCGTGGTCTCGGCCCCGGCCCTGGGCCGCCGCTGGTGGGCCGCGAAGGGCTACGGCGCCTTCAGCGGCCGTAGCCTGTCCTCCGCCACCCGGCTGCACGTCTCCCGGGTCTCGAAGCTGTCGGACGCCTCGTTCGCGTACTCCTCGCTCTCCGGCTGGGAGGAGCGCGGCAACCTGAACGGCTTCCTGGACCTGACCCGCGACGTGTGGCGCACGCGCGCGTACGGCGACTTCTGGCCGTACATGATGGTCGCCGAGGGCTCGATCGACCTGTGCGCCGAACCGGAGCTGTCCCTGTGGGACATGGCCGCCAACGCGATCGTCGTGACGGAGGCCGGCGGCACGTTCACCGGTCTCGACGGCCGCCCGGGCCCGCACAGCGGCAACGCTGCCGCGTCGAACGGCCTGCTCCACGATGAGCTGCTGAGTTATCTCGACCGGCGCTACTGAACCCACACCGGGAACCACAGATGAGCGCGTGCGCCCTCAATTGGCCCTGCGCGCCCTCTTGTTGACCCTGCCTTTACCTGAGACTCTGAGGATCCCCCCACTTGTGAACTTGTGAATCGATGCACTTGCGGACCCGCCCCCGCGGCGGCCCCCGCCGGACGCACCGGTTCCGGTAGGAGGTGGCTCCATCCCATGCTCGTCCGCGACGCCATGAGCACACTGGTCCTCACCATCGGCCCCGACCACACCCTCCGCCAGGCCGCCGCCCTGATGTCCGCCCGCCGGGTCGGCGCGGCCCTCGTCCTCGACCCGGACGCCGGCGGAATGGGCATCCTCACCGAGCGGGACATCCTCAACTCCGTCGGTCTGGGCCAGGACCCGGACACGGAGCGCACCCACGCCCACACCACCAACAACGTGGTCTTCGCCGCAACCACCTGGACACTGGAGGAGGCGGCCGAGGCCATGGCCCACGGCGGCTTCCGCCACCTGGTCGTCCTCGACGGCGGCGAACCGGCGGGCATCGTCTCGGTCCGCGACATCATCCGCTGCTGGGCCCCGGCGCGACAGCGCGTCCCCGCCTGAGCCCGCCCCCGCACCACCGGCATGGACAGTCCCGATCCCATAATGGACAATGTCTAAGTCAGGGTTCGCTCCAATATGACACCTGATCGGGAACTGTTCCCCCTGCTGTTAGGCTGGTGCGCATGAGTGACCTTCTGGAACGGCTGCGCGGACGCGGATGGCGGATGACCGCGCAGCGACGTGTCGTGGCCGAGGTCCTCGACGGTGAGCACGTCCACCTGACGGCCGACGAGGTGCACGTCAGAGCTGTCGCCAAGCTGCCCGAGATCTCCCGGGCCACCGTCTACAACACGCTCGGTGAGCTGGTCTCGCTCGGCGAGGTGCTCGAGGTCGCCACCGACAAGCGCGCCAAGCGCTACGACCCCAACGCGCACCGCCCGCACCACCACCTGGTCTGCGCCCGCTGCGGCGCGATCCGTGACGTCCACCCGACCGGCGACCCGCTGGCCGACCTCCCCGACTCCGAGCGCTTCGGCTTCTCCGTCTCGGACGTCGAGGTGACGTACCGCGGCGTCTGCCCGAACTGCGCGGCGGCCTGACAGCCCCTCCCGAAGCCCCGGCATCCTCCGCGGACGCCGGGGCTTCGTGCCGCACGCGACCTTCCGGAATCTGACGGGTCGTCATATCGTCGCCCCGTGGGAGAGCCGTATCCGAAACTCAGCGCACACGATCTGACCCGAACCTTCGGCCGGGGCCCGGGGGCGGTCGACGCCCTCGGCCCGCTCGACCTGGCCGTCGCCCCCGGCGAGTTCCTCTGTCTCGTCGGACCCTCCGGCTGTGGCAAGTCCACCCTGCTGCGCATCGCGGCGGGCCTGCTGCGCCCGAGCACCGGCACCCTCGAGATCCGCACGAACAGCCCCCGCCCGGCCGCCATGATCTTCCAGGACTACGGCATCTACGACTGGAAGACCGTCCGCGCGAACGTCCGCCTCGGCCTGGACATCCAGCGCGTCCCCCGCCGCGAGGCCGACGCCAGGGCCGACGACTGGCTGGCCCGCATGGGCCTCGCCGACTTCGCGGGCGCCTACCCCGCGACCCTGTCCGGCGGCATGCGCCAGCGGGTGGCGATCGCCCGCGCCCTGGCCGTGGAACCGGAGATCCTGCTGATGGACGAACCCTTCGCCGCCCTGGACGCCCAACTGCGCACGATCCTCCAGGACGAACTCCTCGCCCTCACCCAGACCACCCGCACCACCACCCTCTTCATCACCCACAGCCTGGAGGAGGCGATCCTCCTCGGCGACCGCGTCCTGGTGATGTCCGCCCGCCCCGGCCGGATCATCGCCGAACGCCAACCGCCGTTCCCCCGGCCCCGCACCGGCGCGATCCGCACGACACCGCAGTTCACAGCCCTGCAGGGCGAGCTGTGGGAGCTGCTGAGGAGGGAGGCGGTGCCTACGTGAGCACGCTGACGAAGAGCGCCGGGGACGCGGTACTGGTCCGCCGCCCGGGCCCCGAGGAACTCCATCCCGCACGCACCCATCGCCGCCGCAGAGCCCTGGAGCTGTCCCTCGCGCTGGCCGTCCCCGCCGTCCTGATCCTGCTCTGGCAGCTGGCCGCGTCGCGCGGCTGGATCGACGACCGTGTCTACCCGGCCCCCTCCACCATCCTCGCCGACGGCTGGGACCGGGCCGCCGCGGGCGACCTGTGGCCGGATGTGCGGGCCACCCTGCAACGCGTCCTGGCGGGCTACGCGATCGGCACGGCGGCCGGCTACGCCCTGGGCCTGCTGATGGGATCGCTGTCGCTGGTCAGGGCCGCCCTGGAACCGCTCCTGGACGCCCTGTACGTGGTCCCCAAACTGGCCCTGCTCCCGATCTTCCTCAACATGTTCGGCCTGGGCGAGGGCCCGCAGGTGGCCCTGGTCGCGGCGACGGTCTTCTTCTTCGTGTGGATCTCCACCATGGCGGCGGTGATGGCGGTCCCCACCAGCCACCGCGACGCCGGCCGCGTCTTCGGCGCCTCCCCGTGGCAGATGTTCCGCCACGTCCTCCTCCCGGCCTCGCTCCCGTCGGTCCTGGTGGGCGCGCGCATCGCGGCGGGCGTGGCGGTGCTGGTCATCGTCGCCTCGGAACAGATAGCGGCGACCGACGGTCTGGGCCACCTGATCTTCGACTCCCGCGCGCTGTTCCAGAACGACGTGATGTTCGTGGGCATCGTGTGCGTGGCGGCACTGGGCGTGCTCTTCTCCGAGGCCGTACGGCTGCTGGGTCGCCTGCTGACGCCGTGGGCACCGCGGGACAAGGGAAGGGGACGGTCATGATCCGTGGGATGTCCGGCGTCCTGGTCGTCGTGGGCGCACTGCTGCTGTCCACGGGGTGCGCGGACGAGAAGGAGCCGCCGGTGTCCACCGCGCCCCGGACCATCCGTCCCGTGGCAGGCTGCGGCACCGGTTCCTGGACCGACTCCTCCGACCTGTCCCCGACCCGCGCCCCGGCCCGTTGCGAGCCGGGCGCCCCCGCACCCGAACCGCTCGCGAAGAAGCGGAAGCTGACCATCGCGACGGGCACGCTGAGCGCGGAGTACCTGGCACCGCTGGAGGTCGCGCTGGACAAGGGCGAGTTCGCGAAGGAGGGCCTGGACGTCGAACTCAAGGTGCTCCCGACCCCCGACGCCCTGCCCCTGCTGGCCAAGGGCGAGGTGGACGCCCTGTGGGCGGCCCCGGAGGCGGCCGTGATGAACGGCGTCAAGGGCGGCTTCGACATCCGCTGGGTGGCGGGCAACTTCTCCCCCGACCCGGCGTCGAAGAGCGGCCTGTGGGTGAAGCTCAAGGACGGCGAGACGGCGGCGGACGTCCCCATGTCCGGCCGCCGGCTGGGCACGATGATCGGCAAGGGTTCGGTGATCGCGTACCCGATGGAGAAGGCCCTCAAGAGCCACGGCGGCGACCTCTCCCGCATCCGGTACCAGCAGCTGGGCTCGGCGGACGTCCTGACCGCCCTGCAGAACGGTGGCGTGGACTCGGCCTGGCTGCTCGACCCGGTCTGGCGCAGGGTGGACGGCGACCCGTCCTACGCCTTCCTCGGCGGCCAGCCCCAGGGCGAACCGCTGGGCGGGCTGCTGTACGGCCCCAAGCTGCTGAACGACGACGTCGACGCGGGGGTGGCCCTGCTGAGGGCCTACATCCGCACGGTGAACACCTACTTCGCGGCGGACTACAAGAAGGACGCGGCGTTCGTCGGCTACCTCTCCGGACTTCTGAAGATCGACCGCAAGATCCTGGAGTCCACCCCCGCCCTCCGCATGGACTGGGAGATCCGCGCCGGCACCACGGACCGCCTCCAGGCCGCCTACGCGGCCCAGGGTGTGACGGAGGGCACGCCGCTCCCGGAGTCGAAGACCGTGGACCGCAGCCTCTACGCGGAAGCCGTGGGCCACAACGGCCGCAACGACTGAGGGCCGGAATCCGTATCCGGATTCCGGCCCTCGGCCTTCAGTAGCGGGGACAGGATTTGAACCTGCGACCTCTGGGTTATGAGCCCAGCGAGCTACCGAGCTGCTCCACCCCGCGTCGATGAATGCAACGTTACGTGACGAGGGAGGGCAGAAGCAAATCAGTTGTGCGCAGTCCGCTTCCCGCCCCGCCCCTCACGCCGACAGTTCCTCCCTGAGCGCGTCCCGCAGCCGCGCCGCCCGCTCGGTGACCTCCCCCGGCCCCAGCGCCACGGCCCGGTCGGCCCACCGCTTCCCCTCCGCCAGTTCACCCCGACGCGCGTAGACCAGGGCCAGCCGCAACGCCGCCCGTCCGTGCCCGTCATCGGCCGCCCGGGTCCACCACACCACCGCCTCCGGCTCGCTCCCCTCCCGCACCAGAAGCAGCCCCAGATTGAACGCCCCGTTGCGCGAACCGGCCTCGGCGGCCTCCCGGTACCACCGCGCCGCCTCGCACACGTCCCCCCGCGCCGCGGCCAGCATCCCGACCCGCACCTGCGCCCGCCGGTGCCCCTGCTGGGCCGCCCGCTCGTACCACTCCTCGCACTCGGTCTTCTCGTGCACGATCTCGCCGAGCTCGTGCGCCGGCTGCGGCGGCCGGCGCGCGTCCAGCACGGCCGCCAGCCGGTACGCCGCCTCCGCGCTCCCCCCGCCGGCCGCGCACCGCAGATGCCGTTCCGCCTCCCGCTCGTCGCCCTCCCGCAGCCGGGCGATCCCGACCTGCAGCGCCGCCTCGGTGTGCCCGGCGGCCGCCGCCCGCTCGTACCACCGCAGCGCCACGGCGTCCTCGCCCCGCCCAGCGAACAGGATCCCGAGGTTGAAGGCGGCGTCGACGCTCCCGGCCTCCGCCGCCTTGGAGAACCAGGGCTCGGCCCCGGCGGTGTCCCCGACCTGGAGCAGCAGAATGGCCAGCGCGTTCGCGGCCTCCCGGTGCCCGGCGTACGCCGCCCGCCGGTACCACTGCTCGGCCTGCGGGGTCCGCCCCTGCTCGGCGCAGAGCAGCCCGAGGTTGTAGGCGCCGTTGTCGTCCCCGGCGTCCATCGCGGCCCGGTACCAGCGCTCGGCGGTCTGGGTCTGTCCCCGCTCGGCGTGCAGCGCCCCCAGGGCGTTCGCCGCGTTGCCGTCGCCGTCCTGGGCGGCCCGCAGCCACCAGATCGCCGCGTTCTCCGTGTCACCGGCGTCGCGCAGCAGGAACCCGAGCGCGCAGGCGGCCCGCGCCTCACCGTCCTTGGCAGCGGTCAGGTACCAGCGTCCGGCCTCCTTGAGCTCGCCCCGCCGCTCCAGGATCGAACCGAGGTGCAGCGCGGCCCGCTGATGCCCGCGCGCGGCGGCCTGCCGGTACCACTGCTCGGCGTCGGCGCACGACGGGACGCCGTCACCCGCCGCGCCCTCCTCCGTGGCCGGAACGCGGCTCTCCCCGCCCTCCCTGACGCCTCTGACGTCCCTGTCGCCTCTGTCTCCCCTGTCGTCCCTGCCGCCTCTGCCGTCGTTCGGCCCACGCTTGTGTTCCAGTGCCCGCGCAAGGCGGTACGCCGCCTCCCGGTGTCCCCGCTCGGCGGCGGCCCGCATCCATCGCTCGGCCCCGGCGTCCCCGCGGTGCTCCAGCAGATCGGCGAGGGCGTACGCCCCCAGCGCGTGCCCCTGCTCGGCGGACTGGCGCAGCCAGTACTCGGCGGCCGGTTCGTCCCCGCACTCGCGGCAGTGCCGCCCCAGCGCGTGCGCGGCCGCGGCGGAGCCGGCGACGGCGGCGATCCGCCACCATCCGGCGGCCTCGTCGGCGTACCCGCGCTGGTGCAGGAGCACGCCGAGATTGTTGGCCGCGGCGCGGTCGCCGGCCGCGGTGGCCGCACGCAGCTGCGGCTCGGCGCCGTCGAGGTCGCCGCGCCGCAGCAACATGGCCCCGAGGACGCTCGACGCCTCGGCGTCGCCGGCCTCCGCCGCGAGCCGCAGCCGCATCTCCTCGACGGCCTCCCCCGTCTCGACGGCCATCGCCGTCTCCCCCGTCTCGTCCGGGGTCACTTCCTCACCGGAAGGCTGCACAAACCGCCCTGTCTCGAACAGAGTTGCCTTGTCCCCCATAACGTCCATCGTCGCACCACCTGCAACCCGGGTACACCTGGTATACCGCAGCCAGTGAGGTCACTTCAGCGTTTTGTCGACATGCCCACAGAGAGACAAGTCAAACACAGTTCACCCAACTCGCCATACCGGCGCGGCGGTCCGTCTGCCCGGTACATGCGTTCGCACACCACGAAGGCCCGGATCCGTTTTCCGGATCCGGGCCTTCGTTTGCAGTAGCGGGGACAGGATTTGAACCTGCGACCTCTGGGTTATGAGCCCAGCGAGCTACCGAGCTGCTCCACCCCGCGTCGTGTGAAACAACCGTATCACGACGCGGAGGTGGTCCTGATCAGCCGCTGCTACCTGGGCTGCTGCTCGGGCTGCTGGTCGGACTCGGACTGCCGCTGGGAGCAGGGCTCGCGGTCGAGCCGCTGCCGGCGCTGCTGCCCGGACTCGGGCTGCTGCTCGCCTTGTTGCCCTTGTCCGCCTCGGTCTGCGCGTCCTCGGCCCGCTTCAGCGCGGCCTCGAGATCCTTCTGCGCCTTGCCGTACGCCTCCCAGTCGCCCTTCTTGAGGGCGTCCTGCCCGGCGGTGAACGCCTTCTGCGCGTCGTTCAGCGCCTCCTGGACCGTCGGGTTGCCGGACGTCGGCGGTGTCGTCGTACCCCCGCCGTCGTTCTCCGGCGGTGTCGCACTCTCGGCGCCGAAGACCTTGTTGAGGGCCTGATCGAGGGTGTCCTCGAAGGCGGTGTTGCCTCCGAAGGTCACCAACACCTTTCTCAGCAGGGGGTATTTGAGTCCGCCACCCCGTACGTAGATGGGCTCCACGTAGAGCAGGCCCCCGTCGAGCGGCACCGTCAGCAGGTTGCCGTACTCGACCTTGGAATTGCCGCGGCTCAGCAGGCTGATGGTCTCGGCGATGTCCTGTTCGGAGTTGAACTGGCTCTGCACCTGTTTGGGGCCGTTGACCGTGGTGTTCGTCGGCAGTTTCAGGATTCTGATCTTGCCGTAGTCGGGACTGCCCGCCTCCGCGTCGACCGACATGAAGGCGCTCAGGTTGTCCCGGCCGTTCGGGGTGAACGTCGTCGTCAGCGAGAACACCTGCGAGTTCTGGTCGGGCATCTTCATGCTGAGGTAGTACGGCGGCACCGCGCTGCCCGACTCGTTCGTCGGGTCGTCCGGCACCTGCCACACCTCGCTGCCGCTGAGGAACGTCTGCGCGTCCTCGACGTGGTAGCGGCTGAGCAGCTCGCGCTGGACCTTGAACAGGTCCTGCGGGTACCGCAGATGGGCCATGAGGTCGTCCGAGATGTCGCTCTTGGGCTCGACCGTTCCCGGGAAGGCCTTCATCCAGGTCTTCAGGACCGGGTCCTGGGTGTCCCACTGATAGAGCTCGACCTTGCCGGTGTAGGCGTCGACAGTCGCCTTCACCGAGTTCCGGATGTAGTTGACCTGGTTCTGCTGGGCCACCACGGCGCGCGAGTTGTTGTTCGCGGTCAGCGAGTCGGCCGTGGTGTCACCGAGGGTCGTACGGGAGGCGTACGGGTATCCGTTCGTCGTCGTGTACGCGTCGACGATCCACTGGATCCGGCCGTCCACCACGGCCGGGTAGGCGTCGCCGTCGATGGTCAGCCACGGCGCGATCGCCTCGACGCGCTCCTTCGGCGTCCGGTTGTACAGGATCCGTGAACCCTCGCCGATCGCCCCGGAGTAGAGGATCTGCGGCTCGCCGAACGCCACCGCGTACGCCGCCCGGTTGACCGGGTTGGAGAGACTGACGCCGCTCTTGCCCGTGTAGGTGTAGGTCCGCTCGCCGCTGTCGTCGGAGTAGTCGATCTCCTTCTGGGGGCCGCCGACGATCGAGTACTCGGTGGTCTTCTCGCCGTAGTAGATGCGCTGTTGGTACGTCCCGAGGTCGCCCTTGGACGGCAGGTCGTACTCGGTGAAGACCGGGCGGCCCTGGTCGTCCGCCTCGGTGCCCTTGGCGGCGACCACGCCGTAACCGTGGGTGTAGCGGAAGTGGTCGTTGATCCAGTTGTTCTTCGGGATGCCGTTGAGATTCAGCTCGCGCAGACCGATGACCGTGTCCTGGTCCTTGCCGTCCTTGCTGTACCGGTCGACATCCAGATTGGTCGGGAACGCGTAGTAGTTCCGGATCTGCTGGAGCTGCTGGAACGTGGGCGACACGACGTTCGGGTCCATCAGGCGGACACTCGCCGTGGAGTCGACGACGTCGCGCAGCTTGGTCTTGTCCTTGGTGGGGCTCGTGCCGGCGTAGTCGCTGACCTTGGTGTCGTCGATGCCGTACGCCTCACGCGTCGCCTTGAGGTTCTTCTCGACGTACGGCGCTTCCTTGGCCTGCTCGTTCGGCTGGACCTGGAACTTCTGGACGATCGCCGGGTACAGCCCGCCGATGAGGATCGCGGAGAGCACCATCAGGCCGAAGCCGATGACGGGCAGCTGCCAGGTGCGCCGCCACAGGGTGGCGAAGAACAGCAGGGCGCAGATGACGGCGATGCAGAACAGGATCGTCTTGGCCGGCAGGTAGGCGTTGGCGTCGACGTACCTGAGGCCCGTCCAGCTGTCGGTGGCCTTGAAGTCGCTGGACTTCACGGCGAGACCGTACCGGTCGAGCCAGTAGGCGACCGCCTTCAGCGCGACGAAGATGCCGAGCAGCACCGAGAGATGTCCGGTGGCCGCGGAAGTCGCCCGCGCGCCGGGGCTGGTGACGCGCAGCCCGCCGTACAGGTAGTGGGTGAGCGCGGCGGCGATCAGGGAGAGGATCGTGGCGGCGAAGCCGAAGCCGAGCAGGAACCGGTACCAGGGCAGGTCGAAGGCGAAGAACGACACGTCGAGGTGGAACTGGGGGTCCTTCTGGTGGAAGGGCACGCCGTTGACCCACATCAGCCAGGTGCGCCACTGGCCGGCCGCCGAGGCGCCCGCGATCAGGCCCACCAGGGCGGCGATGCCGAGCAGCAGCCACCTCTTGTAGGGCCTGATGCCCATGCGGTAGCGGTCGAGGCTCTGCTGTTCCGCGGACATCGCGGCCATGGGCGGCTGCACCCGGTGGGCCAGCCAGATGTTGAAGCCCACCGCGAGGGCCATCAGCAGACCGAAGACGAAGAACAGTCCGATCTTGGTCCAGAGCGTGGTGGTGAACACCGACGAGTAGTTCACCGACCGGTACCACAGCCAGTCCGTCCAGAACCCCGCGAACATGGTGAACGCCATGCCGAGGACGGCAAGCACGCCCAGTGTCATGAGGAGGGTCCGGACCCGCCGGGACGGGCGGCCCACTCTGATCCGCGGCCCTGTCGGGCCTCCGCCGCGGTCCGGCATCTGGAAAGCCAAGGTTCGCACCTCGAAGTCGCTGTTTGATCCGTCAGGCCCGCGTGTTCGTGGACCGTACGTGGCCCCCCGTGATCGTGGACCCACACCTATGCAACTTACTCACCGTTTACTCGGTTCCCGATTCCGGCCAGGAACGAGAGAGGATTGTGACCATGTCCAACACTCCCATGGCGGCGAGTCCGCTCACCTGGGCCGTGCTCGAGATCGACGAGTACGCCTCCGGCCTCGGCTGGGACCAGCCCGCCCGCCTCTTCGCACTCGTAGACACCGCACGGCTGCGGGCTCAGGAACCCGCGCTCGCCGCCCAGCTCGGCCTTGACGACGCGCCCGAGACCACCGGTCTCACCCCGATCGAGCAGGACGAAGTGCCAACGGACAAGCCGCTCGACGAGTTCCTCGCCACGATCGCCTGGCCGGACGCGGTCGTCGGCTGCGCGCTGACCGTGGAGCGGCTGATGCTGCCCCCGTCCGCCGAGGCCCAGGTCCCGCAGGGGCTGAGCGAGGCGAAGCTCGCGCAGTGGGTGGCCGAGCATCCGGACCGCCAGGAGGTCCGGATGACGGTGGCGGTCCTGCGCGACGGCACCCGCGACTCGGCCCTGCGTCTGCGCGAGAAGGACGCGCCGACGGAGGTCCTCACGGGCGCGGGCCTGGTCCCCGGCCTGGCGGAGGCGCTGTCGGCGACCTTCGAGGAGTAGCCGCCGGGCTGCCCGCCGGTGTTACTTTCCGGTGCACTTCGGCAGTTCGGCGGTGTCGCCGCTGCGGAGGTCCTCGAGGGCGGCGAGGGCGTCGTCGATGGTGTTCACCTTGACGAGCCTGAGCCCCGAGGGGGTGTCCTTGGCGGCGGCCGCGCAGTTGTCCGCCGGGGTGAGGAAGTACTGCGCCCCCTGGCTCCTCGCGCCGACGGTCTTCATCTCGATGCCGCCGATCGGCCCGACCTTGCCGTCGTCGTCGATGGTCCCGGTACCGGCGACGAACTTGCCGCCGGTCAGGCTGCCGGGCGTGAGCTTGTCGTAGATCCCGAGCGCGAACATCAGCCCCGCGCTCGGCCCTCCGACATCGGCGAGCTTGATGTCGATGCTGAACGGGAAGGTGTGGTCCGTCCCCGCCGAGATCCCGACGATCGCCCGCTTCTCACCGCTGTCGTCGGAGGTGGCGGTGGTGATGGTGACGTCCTGGGTCTTCGTGGCGGTCTTGTTCGCCTTCTCCGCGGCGGCCTGCTCCTTGGCCGGGACGATCCTGAAGACGACGTCCTGCCCCGGCTTGTGCTTGGTCACCAGCTTCGCCACGTCGCCGGGCTCCTTCACCGTCGTACCGTCGACGGCCTTGATCACATCCCCGGCGTGCAGCCTGCCCTCCGCCGGGGACCCCTTCACCACGGTCGAGACGATCACCCAGGACGACACCGGGATGTCCAGCTGCTCCAGGGCGGCGACCTTGGCGCTCTCCTGGGACTGGCTGAACTCCTCGGCGTTCTCCTGGGTGGACTGCTCCTCGGTCTTCCCGTCGGGGTAGAGCGTGTCGTGCGGCACGACCTTGTTGTCGTGCGCCAGCCACCCGTAGACCGCCTCGACGAGGTTCATCCGGTAGTCGGCACTGGTGACCCGCACCGTGGTCATGTTCAGGTGGCCGCTCGTCGCATAGGTCTTCCGCCCCGCGATCTGCAGCACGGGCTCACCGCCGTGCTCGCCCAGCGTGTTCACCGTCGGCCCCGGGGACATCTCCGAGTACGGGACTTTGATGAGCACTCCCGCGCACAGGAGCGCGATCAGCATCAGGGTGGAGGCGAGCATCGTCGCGGTGCGGCGTGGCATGGCACGACAGTACGGGACGCGTCTGTCAGCGCACCGTCAGGGCCGCCACCCGGGTCAGGTACCGGAGTGCGACTTCTCCATGGCTGCCCGGAAGCGGGCGTATCCGTCCAGCTCGGGTCCGTCGCCGCGGGTCCTGCGGGTGCGGTTGGCCCAGCTCCCCCACAGTCCGGCAGCGATCGCAGCCACAAGCGGAATCAGCAACCAGGCGAGCGCCGCCATGCCGACCTCCCAACCCCGTACCGCAACTGACTGATCAGCAGATTAACCATCCGCACTGACAACGCTCACGGCAGGGGTGCGGTTACGCAACCGGAGGTCGCTGTGCCGAGCGGCTCGAGCGGGCTGGGGGGAACCTGGTGGACGGGTTCTGGACCGGGTGGGCCGCTCAGCAGGCCCCCACCCACTCCTCGGTCCCGTCGGAGAACTTCTGGTGCTTCCAGATCGGCACCTCGTGCTTGAGGTCGTCGATCAGCTTCCGGCAGGCCTCGAAGGCCTCCCCGCGATGCGGACACGACACCGCCACGACCACGGCGAGATCCCCCACGCCGAGCTCTCCGACCCGGTGCACGGCCGCCAGCGCCCGCACCGGGTACTCGGCGACGACCTTCTCCGCGACCCGTCGCATCTCGGCCTCGGCGCTGGGATGGCACGAGTACCCGAGCGCGTCCACATCCGCACCGCCGTCGTGATTCCGCACGGTCCCCACGAACAACGCGATCCCCCCGGCCGCGTCGTCCCCGACGGCCCGGAAGACCTCGTCCAGCGAGAGCGGGGTGTCACGGACGGCGATCAGCTTGACGGGATCCTGCGCGGCCGACTCGCCGGGATGATCGTTGGTGGATGCCATGCCTCCATCGTGCCGCACGCCCCGAAGCAGGGGAAATGGCGTCGTCACGCGGTACGCGCGCGTGCGGGTTCCCGCCCCGCCGTCACCGACGCCGCGCCTTCCGGGCCCTCCGCACCACCGCCGCCGCGCCCAGCAGCGCGACCGTCGCCCCCGCGGCCCCCGCCGCCGTCGCGTCCTTCCGCCCCAGCCGCCGCCCGGCGACCGTGTGCCGCCCGGCCACCTCCTCCAGCAGCTCCGCGAGCACCTCCTCATTGGTCCACTGCGCCCGCCACCCCGCGTCGTGCAACCGCGACCCGCTCACCACCCACGGGTACATCGTGTACGCCAGATCCCCCGCCGGAGACGGCGTCAGCCCGATCCGGTGCAGGCGGGCCGCCGCACCGAGCGCGACCGCCGACGGCAGCTCCATCCGCCGGATCCCGCTGAGCTCCTCCACCTCCTCCTGCTCCAGCCAGCCGTCGCACCCGACGGCCAGTTCCCCGTCGACCTTCTCGAGGACGGCGTACTCCAGAGCGCTGCACAGATCCTCGACATGGCAGAACTGCCAGGCCGGCCGGGACCCGGCCACGACCAGCAGCCGGGGCGACTCGAAGTACCGGGTGAGCGCCGTGTCCGTACCGCCCACCAGCACCGCCGGCCGCACCACGGTGACGTTCAGCCCCGGATGCGCGCGAGGCGCCCGCCGCGCCAGCCGCTCGATCTCCAGCAGGTCCCCGACGCCCGTCGCCTCCGCCGTCGCCCGCAGCTCGGCGTCCTCCGACAGCGGCAGCTCGTTGTCCTCCAGCGCCCCGTAGACCATCGCGGAGGTGCACAGCACCACCCGGTGCACCCCGGCCGCCGCGGCCGCGGTCAGCACGGTCTGCGTACCGCGCACGTTGTAGGCCGTCCGGGCGGCGCTGTCACTCCCCAGGTCGAGATCGAGCGCCAGGTGGACCACGACGTCCGCCCCGCGCAGCTTCTCGGCGATCGCCGGATCACGGACGTCGAGGATGTGCCACTGCGCCGCGTCGCACTCGCCCCGCCGCTCGTCGATGGCGACGACCTGCCTGACCTCTTCCGAGGCGGCGAGCCGCTCGGTGAGCAGGGCGCCGACCCCGGTCGCGGCGCCGGTCACGGCGACGACGGGCCCGCGCGAACCGCCCGGGGTTGAGCGGTTTCGCGCTGCGCGAACCTGCGGATCTGGGGAACTCACCAGGTGTCTCCAGCGGTTGTCTTGGCATACGGGCGCGAGTGACGCGTACGTACCAGTGGCATCCATCCTGCCGCAGGCCAGGAGTCGGCGAAGCACCGAGGCCCGATCGAGCCCCGGGGTGTCTACGCTGGGTGGTGTTGCAGGGCAGCCGCGCCGCCGGGCCAGAACCGGTGGCCTTACCAGCCGAGGAACCCCGTGAGTGACACCCCATTCGGATTCGGCCTTCCGCCGGAGGAGCCGGAGGACGGCGACGAGGGCAAGAAGAAGGACCAGCAGAGCGGCGGTGATCAGGGACAGGCCAACCCGTTCGGTTTCGGCGGGCTGCCCGGAGGCGGCGGCTTCGGCGGTCCGGGTGCCGACAATCCGCTCGCAGCCATGTTCGGTTCACTGAACCCCACCGATCTCGGCGCCGCGTTCCAGCAGCTGGGCCAGATGCTCTCGTACGAGGGCGGTCCGGTGAACTGGGACATGGCCAAGCAGATCGCCCGCCAGACGGTCTCGGGCGGCACGTCCGACGGCGTCAAGGACGCGAGCATCGGCCCCGCCGAGCGCACCGCTGTCGAGGAGGCGGTCCGTCTGGCCGACCTGTGGCTGGACGACGCGACGTCGCTGCCATCCGGCGCCGGCTCGGCCGTGGCGTGGTCGCGCGCGGAGTGGGTCGAGGCGACGCTGCCCGCGTGGAAGGAGCTCGTCGACCCGGTCGCCGAGCGGGTCGGCGCCGCCATGGGCGATGTCCTGCCGGAGGAGATGCAGGCCATGGCGGGCCCGCTGATCGGCATGATGCGCTCGATGGGCGGCGCGATGTTCGGCTCGCAGATCGGGCAGGCCGTCGGGGTGCTGGCGGGCGAGGTCGTCGGCTCGACCGACATCGGTCTGCCCCTCGGCCCGGCCGGCCGGGCCGCGCTGCTGCCGCTGAACATCGAGTCGTTCGGCAAGGACCTGGGCGTGGCACAGGACGAGGTGCGGCTCTATCTCGCCCTGCGCGAGGCCGCCCACCAGCGGCTCTTCGCCCATGTGCCGTGGCTGCGCTCGCACCTGTTCGGCGCGGTCGACGGCTACGCGCGAGGGATCAAGGTCGACACCGCCAAGCTGGAGGACGTGGTCGGCCAGTTCGATCCGCAGAACCCGGAGCAGCTGCAGGACGCCCTCCAGCAGGGCATGTTCCAGCCGGAGGACACCCCGGAGCAGAAGGCCGCCCTGGCCCGTCTGGAGACGGCCCTCGCCCTCGTCGAGGGCTGGGTGGACGCGGTGGTGCACGCGGCCGCCAAGCCCCGTCTGACGTCCGCGGACGCGCTGCGCGAGACCCTGCGCCGCCGCCGCGCGACGGGCGGTCCCGCGGAGCAGACGTTCGCCACGCTGATCGGTCTGGAGCTGCGCCCGCGCCGGCTGCGTGACGCCTCCCGTCTGTGGGCCTCGCTGACGGACGCGCGCGGGGTGGACGGCCGGGACGGCCTGTGGGCCCACCCGGACATGCTGCCGACGGCCTCCGACCTGGACGACCCGGACGGCTTCGTGCACCGCGAGCAGCTGGACTTCTCCGAGCTGGAGAAGATGCTCGGCGAGGCCGGAAGCGCCGGCCCGGCCGACAGGCCGAACCTGAAGAAGGACGAAGACTCCACGCACGACTCCACCGACGACCCCGAGGGCGACGACACCGAGTGAGCCTGTTCGACGACGCGGTCCTCGTACTCAAGGGCTACGAGGACCAGACCGGCCTGCGGCAGACCTACCTGGACCACCTGGCGGCCCACCCCGACGGCATGTGGAAGGCCTGCGGGGCCGGTCACATCACGGCGAGCGCCCTGGTGATCGACCCCTCGCGCGGCCGTGTGCTGCTCACGCTGCACAAGAAGCTGCGGATGTGGCTTCAGATGGGCGGCCACTGCGAGCCGGCCGACGAGACGCTGGCTGCGGCCGCGCTGCGCGAGGGGACCGAGGAGTCCGGCATCCCGGGGCTGGAGCTGCTGCCCGGCGGTCCGGTGCGCCTGGACCGGCATCTGACACCCTGCGCGTGGCATCTCGACGTCCAGTACGCGGCGCTCGCCCCGTCCGGCGCCGTGGAGGCGATCAGCGACGAGTCCCTCGACCTGCGCTGGTTCGCCTACGACCAGGTGGCGGAGGTGGCGGACGAGTCGGTCGTGCGACTGCTGGAGACGACCCGCGCGCGGCTGTGAACCACGCCGCACGCGTAAGGGGCGGTCACCCGGGTGACCGCCCCTTACGTCTGGCTTCCGGACGTCGCGGGTGCTCAGCTCCAGACGTTGCCCTGGTTCTGGGCCCGGGCCCCGTGCTGGCCCATCCCGTACTGCGCGGCGAGCCCCGAGCCGATCTGCGCGTTCTGCGGCGGCAGCAGTTCGCTGGGCTGCACCAGGGCGAAACCGCTGCCCATGAAGCTGAGCTCCCAGCCCTCACCCGTGTTGCCGCGCCTGCGCCACACCCCGGAGGAGTGCGTCTGGGCCTGCATCTGCACGCGCAGCCCGGTGGACCAGGCGACGATGGCGTCGGCGTCGCAGTTGACGTACCTGTCGGGCGTGACCTGCATCATCAGCGGCGCGCCCGAGGTCATCAGGGCCACCCGGCCGCGGCCGGTGATGTTGAGCTGGTACTTCCCGGAACCGGAGATGCCGTAGAGGCTGTCGACGGCGATGACCTCGTGGTGCAGCGAGGAGTCCATGGCGAGGACGTAGCTGCTGTCGACGGTCAGCCCGTCCTGCTCGACCTCGACGAGGTGGACGTACTGGGCGAGGTTGGCGAGATAGACCGTGCCCTGCCCGTGGCAGCGCATGAGGTCCAGGCCCTCGCCCGTGTAAGCACGCGCGCGTCCCTGCTGGTTGCTCTGGTACTCGGCGTCGAACTCGACGAGGCCCTGGTAGGCGACCATCGTGCCCTTGCGGGCGAGGATGTCGTCGTGGCCCTCCATGACGACGCGGAGCATCTGCTTGTTCTGCAGGCTCCAGCGTTCCTGGGTCTGCGAGTCGTTGTGCGCGAAAAGTGAGCTCTGCATGGCGTTTCTGGCTCCCCCTCAGCCCCGGATCCGGAGGCGGTCGGTGCTGTCCTCGCTGGGCTGGACGACGACGATGCCCTGGCCCGAGAAGGCCATCTGGTAGGCCTCACCGCTGCCCCGGCCGATGAGCGACTGCGCCTTGAAGCTGCGCTTGCCCTTCACCTTGAGGTTCGGGGACCAGGCGACGAGCGCGTCCGGGTCGACATACGTCTCGTCCTCGCCGCCGCCGCAGTCGACGACGATCGGCGTGCCGCGGGAGGTGAGCGCGACCCAGCCCTGCCCGGAGATCTTCGTGTTCCACAACCCCTGCCCCGCGAACTTCGCGAGGCCCTTCACCCGCTCGACGCCCCACGTCAGATGCGCGTCGAAGGCGAGCAGGTTGGTGGCGTTGACGGAGATGCCGTCGCCATTGAGGTTGATCACGACCACGTTCGCGCCGTAGTCGGCGAGGTAGAGCAGTCCGTCCCCGGTGCACTTCATCAGGGGCGCGCCCTCGCCGGTCATCCAGTCGCGGGCGATCTGGCGCACGGCCGGCGGGTTGGGCTCGTACTGGACGAAGCCCTCGTAGGCGACCATAGAGCCCACGCGCGCGAAGAGGTCGTTCCCGGTCTGCATGGCGACCTTCAGCATGTGACTGCCGTGGTTCTCCATACGGGCGGTGACGGGTGCGGGGGCGTAGCCCGCGAGCGGCTGGTTCATGACGGGCTCCCTCAGACCTCGTACGGCTGGACGACGATGAAGTTGCCGGGCGCGCCCCGGAACTGGAGGTTGACGCTCTCCCCGGTGTCGCCCGCGTAGGCGTTGCGGCGCATCCGCACCTGGCTGGAGACGATCACCTGGGCGGCGGCCGACCAGGCGACGACGGCGTTGCAGTCGGCGAACGTGGTGGGGGTGACCGGCAGGACGACGGGCGTGCCGTGCGTCTTGACGACGATCGTGCCGGTGCCCTGGAACTGCATGGTGAACAGCGCGCCACCGGGGATGCCGTGGCCCTCGATGCGGCGTACCTCGTACTGGAGGCTCTCGTCGAAGGCGAGGACGTTCTCGGCGGAGACGCAGATCGCGTCACCCTGGAGTTCGATGGGGTGCAGATGGGTGGAGTTCTCGGCGAGGAACACCTGACCCTGGCCGGTACAGCGCATCAGCTGCATCTCCTGGCCGGTCGCGTTGCCCACGATGCGGCCGGCGAATCCGGCGCCCTTGTAGCCGAAGTCGACCTTGCCCTGGTAGAGCACCATGCTGCCCTGCCGGGCCAGCACGGGCTGGCCGCCGATGCCGAGATCGACACGGATCAGCTTCTTGTTCTGCTGCGTCCAGCGCTGCCCGGTGGGCGTCTCCCTGTACTTCTGCAGCGCGGCGGTGACTCCGGCGCCGCCCTGGGGCGCACCCTGCGGTACGCCGTAGGCCTGCTGGCCCGGAACCTGTCCGAACGGGGGCTGCTGGCCGTAACCGGGCGGCATCGGGGCCTGTGGCGGCATCGGGGCCTGCGGGGGCTGCGGTGCCTGCGGCTGGCCGTAACCGGGCGGCGGCGGGGCGCTGGGCTGGCCGTAGGGCGCGGGGGCCGGGGCCGGCGGCGGCACGGGGGCTCCGCCGGGCGGGGCCATGGGCGCGACGATGGTCGGCGCGGCGTGCACCGAGGGCGCGGGGGCGGGAGTCGGGGCGTGCGGCGGCGCGAAGCCCTGCGCCGCGGGCTGTGGCTGCGGGACGGGAGCAGGCGCGGGTGCGGGGGCGGGCGCCGGCGCGGCGAAGGCGGGCGGGGCGAAGCCGGGGGCCGCACCGGTCTGGGGCTGCTGCGGCTGAGGGGCGGCCGGCGCCTCCTCTTCCGCGACCTCGCCGCCGAAGTTCTTCAGCAGCGCCTCCAGACCGCCGTCGAAGCCCTGTCCGACGGCCGCGAAGCGCCACACGTCCTTCAGGTAGAAGTCGCCCAGCATCACGGCGCGCTCGGTGGAGAACTCCGAGCCGTCGAACGCGTACCGGGCCACCTCCTCGCCGCCCGCGACGATCCGGATGTACCCGGGGTTGATCTGCGACATCTGTCCGGCGCCGTCGATGGTCGCCGTGAAGGACAGCTTCTGGATCTGCGGGGGGATCCGGTCCAGGGTGACGCGGAACGACTCCGTGTCGCCCGCCTGGACGCCCAGGAGCTGGATGGACTCCTCCGGGGACTTCGGCTGGTTGAAGAAGACGAAGTACCGGTCGTCGGAGAGCCGTTCGTCGGCGTCGAGGCCGAAGCAGCTGATGTCGAAGCTCAGGCCGGGGGCGGAGATCTGCACGCCTACGTACAGATCGGTGCCCGCGGTGAGGTCACTGATCCTGGCCTTGTGGCCGCGTTGGAATTCCCTGGCCATGCGTAACGACCGTCCCCCATCCCGAATGCGAGTGCGTCGCGCCAGGCTAACGGCAAACTCCGACAACGGACGATGTCGGTACAGACCCGGTACACAACCGGCGCCCCGGTACGGGACGGCTCACTCCTCGCGCGCGCCGGACACGTGAGGCAGTCGTTCCGCGGCGGCCACACCCTCGAGGTAGCCGCGGGCCCGCTCGGTGCGCGGGTACGCCTCCAGCAGCCGCCAGAAGTCGGGGCCGTGGCCGGGCACGAGCAGATGCGCGAGTTCGTGGGCGAGTACGTAGTCGACGACGTACTCGGGCATGCCCTGCAGCCGGTGCGACAGCCGGATGCTGCCCTCGGCCGGTGTGCAGGAGCCCCAGCGCGTGTTCTGGTTGGTGACCCAGCGCACCGAGGCGGGCCGCGCCCGGCCGCCGAAGTACTGGTCCGACAGCCGCTCGGCGCGCTCGGCCAGCTCGGCGTCGCCGGGCACCCGCCGGCTCTCCTGGGCGGCGAGCTTGTCGAGCATGACGCTCACCCAGCGTTGCTCCTCGGCCTCGGACATCCGGGCGGGGATGAGCACAATGGTGCGATCACCCTCGCGGTACGCGGAGACCGTCCTGCGTCGACGGGCACTCCGGCGGACCTCGATCGGGGTCGCCCCCGAGCCGCTCGGCGGCTGGCTCGTCGTGCTGCGCTGTGGCGTTCCGGCGCGGTGCAGGGGGTCGGCGGGCACGCCCCGACGTTACCCGCTGCACACGGGGGAAGTCCCGACTCCGGGACGGTCGGGTTCCGATCCCGCACCCCCGGTTTGCCTCGTACGACGGATTTGTACGATGAATGCCGCTGCCTGTGGACAACTTTCGGCAGGTCTCGGCGGCGCCGGGCATGCTGGCACTCGTCGGCGGAGCGAGGACGCCCCACGCTCCCGCTCCGCCGGCCCACGGGGAGTTTCCAGACATACGGGGGCCTTTCGATGCATCCGATGGTGAAGCCCGCACTGCGGCGCGGCTGGCGGGACCTGAACACCGTGCAGTTCGGGATGACACCGGCGCACGCGCTGACACTCGGCCCGGTGGACACGGCCACGGGCAGTTTCCTCGACCTGCTGGACGGCACCCGCGGGCTCGCGCTGCTGCGTGAGGAGGGCCGGCGCATGGACCTGCCCGACGGCCATGTGGACCAGCTGGTGGAGCGGCTGGCGCGAGCGGGTCTGCTGGACGACGTGCGCGGCGGCGGACCGGACGCGGCGGCTCTGCGGGAGAAGCGGGAGGTCCTGGACCGGCTCCGACCCGATCTCGCCTCGCTGCAGCTGACCACGTCGGCGCCGGGCGATGCCCTGGGCCGGCTGGCGGCCCGGCGCCGGCAGCGGGTGCAGGTCCGGGGCGCCGGCAGAGTCGGATCGGTGCTGGCCGCGCTGCTGTCCGGCGCAGGGGTCGGCGAGGTGGACGTGCGCGACGGCGGCCTGGTGGAACCGGGGGACGTCGCACCGGGCGGGCTGCCCGCCGAGGCCGTCGGCGAGCGCCGCGACGAGGCCGCCCGCCGGGCCGTGCGCCGGGCCGCCCCGGACCGCCCGCCCCGCGGGAGCACCCGGACCGGGGCCGGGGAGGACCCGCCCGCCTTCTCCCTGGTGATCATCGCCCCACGTGACGACGTGTCCGTGCACGCACCCGCCCCGCCCGCGGCCGACCCGCTGATCGCCTCGGGCACCCCGCACCTGTACGCCGGGGTGGTGGAGGCGACGGGTGTCGTCGGCCCGCTCGTCCTGCCCGGCGAGACGGGCTGCGCGGGCTGTCTGCAACAGGCGCGCACCGACCGGGACGCGACCTGGCCCCGGCTGGTCGCACAGTGGCAGTCGGGGAAGCGGCGCCCGGCCCGGGCCTGCGACCTGACGCTCGCCACGACCGTCGCCGGACTCGCGGCCGCCCATGCCCTGACCTTCCTCGACGGCCGGGTCCCCTCCACCGCCGGAGCCCGCTGGGAGGTCTCCCTGCCCGCTCTCCAATGGCATGCTCGACCGGTCCGGCCGCACTCCGCATGCCCCTGCGGGGCGTCGCCGACAGGTGAGCCGGAGAAAGGTAAGGGGGAACACACACCCGAAGACACGGGATCGCACGAGACAATGGCGGGGCAACTGCATTCGAAGGCATTACGTCGTACGACAGTGACGGCGCGGCAGGCTGGGACTTGGAGGGCGCATGTCTGATCTTCCCCGGAAGGCGGTCACCCGGACCGCCAAGCTCGCCGCGCTGCCCCTCGGCTTCGCAGGCCGGGCGACCTGGGGCCTGGGCAAGCGGATCGTGGGCGAGTCCGCGGAGATCGTCGGCCGTGAGCTGCAACAGCGGACCGCAGAGCAGTTGTTCAAGGTCCTCGGCGAGCTGAAGGGCGGCGCGATGAAGTTCGGGCAGGCCCTGTCCGTCTTCGAATCGGCCCTGCCCGAGGAGGTCGCGGGCCCCTACCGCGCGGCCCTGACGAAGCTCCAGGACGCGGCTCCGCCGATGCCGACCCGCACGGTGCACTCCGTGCTCGCGCAGCGGCTCGGCGAGGACTGGCCGGATCTGTTCCTCGAGTTCGACGACAAACCGGCCGCGGCGGCCTCCATCGGCCAGGTGCACCGCGCGGTGTGGCACGACGGCCGGGAGGTCGCGGTCAAGGTGCAGTATCCGGGAGCAGGCGAGGCGCTGCTCTCCGATCTCACCCAACTCAGCCGCTTCGCCCGCCTGTTGGGACCCCTCATCCCCGGTATGGACGTCAAGCCGCTGATCTCGGAGCTCAGGGACCGGGTCTCCGAGGAGCTGGACTACGGCCTGGAGGCCCAGGCCCAGCAGGCCCACGCGGAGGAGTTCGCGGGCGATCCGGACGTGGTGGTCCCCGCGGTGGTGCACCAGTGCGAACAGGTCCTGGTCACCGAGTGGATCGACGGCGTCCCGCTGTCCGAGGTGATCTCCGACGGCACCCGGGAGCAGCGCGACCGCGCCGGTCAGCTGCTGTCCCGGTTCCTCTTCTCGGGCCCGGCCCGCACCGGCCTGCTGCACGCCGACCCGCACCCCGGCAACTTCCGGCTGCTGCCCGGCGGCCCGGACGGCGAGGACGACTGGCGTCTGGGCGTCCTGGACTTCGGCACGGTCGACCGGCTCGCGGGCGGTCTGCCGCAGCCGATCGGCGAGTCCCTGCGCATGACGCTGGCCGGCGAGGCGGACGCGGTCTACGAACTCCTGTGCACGGAGGGCTTCGTGAAGGAGTCCATCGAACTGGACCCGGACGCGGTCCTCGACTATCTGCTGCCGATCATCGAACCGGCCCAGGCGGAGGAGTTCACCTTCACCCGCGGCTGGATGCGCAGCCAGGCAGCCAGGATCGCCGACCCGCGCTCCCCCGCCCACCAGTTGGGCAAGCAGCTCAACCTGCCGCCGGCCTATCTGCTGATACACCGGGTGACGCTCAGCACGATCGGTGTGCTGTGCCAGCTCGGTGCGACGGTGCGGCTGCGGGACGAACTGGAGGAGTGGCTGCCGGGGTTCGTCCCTGAGGAGGACCTCGCGGAGGAGTCGGTGGCGGAGGCGTGACACGGGCGGTGCCCGGCGGATGCCGGCGCCGCTCACCACCAGTCCGAGTCCAGGCGCCCTTCGATCGCGCGGAGGTTCTCCCGGGAGCAGTCCTCGCAGAAGTGACACCGAACGCCGTTCTCCACGGAGCAGGTCCAGGTGACAGGCGGTGGCCCGTCGGCCGCGACACCGCAGCGAGCGCAGGCCGCCTCGGCGGGCTCCGCCGCGGAGCCCGCCCGGTCGGTGTCCCGGGAGGAGCCGTAAGCACTGGAAGAGCCGGTCACCCTGCGACGATACGCCGCGGGGGCCGGTCCGTTCGGACGGTCCGGCCCCCGCGGGCTGAGTTTTCGCCTCCCCGGCCGGGGAGGCCACCGCTTCCGGTGTACCGGGTTACTGCATCACGGCCATGGCGAGCGCCCGGCGGGCACGCATCGAGGCGCGCTCGGCCCTGCGCTGCATCCGGCGGGCGGCCGCCAGGCGCGCGGCCGGGCGGTGCCGCTCGGCCTCCCGCAGTCGCTCATGCATATGCGCACGAGCCAGGGCTTCTGGAATGAGTTGCATCTCTCGGGTCCTGTTCTGACGCGAGTCGCTCGCGCCGGTGGTGGTGACGTCTTCGATCGCGGAGCCTGCGGGCTCGCTGGTGAATGGCTTCATCGGGGCCTGCTTCTGGGGGTCTTGCGTGAGGGGGCGGTCGATCGTTCCTGCGGTGTTCATGCCGTGACCGGGTTCTTGCGCGGGCGGCCACGCGGCCGCTTCCGGGCGACGACGACACCCTGGACGAACAGCTCGCCACCCCAGACGCCCCAGGGCTCACGCCTCTCCTTGGCGCCGGCGAGGCAGGCCTCGATCAGCGGGCAGGTGCGGCACAGGGACTTGGCGTACTCCACGTCCGCGGGCGACTCGGCGAAGAAGACCTCCGGGTCGTAGGAGCGGCAGGGGACGGGCACGCCGAGGTTCTCGATGGCGTCGTCGAGCGCGGTGAGCGCGGTGAGCGGGGTCAAGGTGGAGTCCTCCGTGAGACCGGGCGGGGGGATCGTTTCGGAAGGCGGTACGGACGGGGCGTGCGCTTCGAGTTGCACGGTTCGTCTTCCTCGTCTGTCGGTCCGGCCCTGTTGGGCCGGGTATCGGCGTTTCTTGTCCCGAGGCCCCTTCGCCCGTCTGTCCCCAGTGCGGGGACAAACAGAAGGGCCGCGGATCCCGGATGGGGTTCCGCGGCCCTGAAGGCGCCGGCCTGATCGACGATCAGACTGGATCACTCCAGGGTTCTGGCCCACGGAAGGCCCACATCAGGTGGTGGTGCGTCGTCTGCTTCCGGACTCCGGCACCGGCCGCCGTAAAGGCATAGGCCTGCGCCTGTGCCCCTACTGCTTCCAGTGCCTTGGTCGGTCGCTCATCGCTCTCGCGGACCGGCAGGCCCGCGGGGGCAAGGGAGGAGGACGCCGACCGGCCGGCACGGATGCCGGACAGACCGGTGCCCAGGGTGGAGGCGCCGAGCATGCACAGGGAGACGATCGAGCGATCGGTCAGTTTGGCGGCATTGATGGAGCTGCTGTTGATGATGATCACTGGAATCGCCTCCTCTCGGCGTCTCGGGGGACCGGGGTTGAGCCCTGTCCGACGGATATGTAAGTAGAGCACGGAAGTAGGGCCTCGGAGAAGGCCGCCGCTTCCGTGTCTAAGAACCTATGGGGATTGCCGGGGCATGCGCAAACTATTTTTTCGACGAGTTCGCGTCCTTGCCCGACTGGTCCCCTTCTGCCTCGTCCGGGAGCCGTTGGCCTGCGCAGATGGCCAGCACATCGGCTCCATAACGGTTGAGCTTGCGTACTCCGACCCCCGGAATCCGCGCGAGCTCCCCGGCCTCGCCGGGGACCGCCTCGGCGATGGCCGTCAGGGTCTTGTCTGTGAAGACGCAGTACGCCGGCTGCCCGCTCCGCCGGGCCTGGACCGCCCGCCACTCCCGCAACCGCTCATAGACCCCCTCGTCCATGTCGGAAGGGCAGTCCTCGCAGCGCATCAGCTTCATCTCACCGGCGTCGGTCAGGGTACGTCCGCAGACCCGGCACCGGGCCGGGGCACGCTGTGTGCGGCGCGGCACGGCCGGGGTGCCCACGGCTGCCGCGCCGAAGCCCCGCTCGACACCTCCTCCGACGGCCCCGCCCCCTCGGGCGGCTCCCGTGCCGGAACCGGGCCGCAGTCCGTCCAGGAAGCGGCTGGGCCGACGGCTGGGACGCCCGCCGGGCGAGCGGGAGAGCGCCCACGAGACATGCAGGCGCTCACGGGCCCGGGTGACGCCGACGTAGAGGAGCCGGCGCTCCTCCTCGACCTGCTCGTCGGTCTTGGCGTACGTGATCGGCATCATGCCCTCGGCGACCCCGACCAGGAAGACGGCGTCCCACTCCAGGCCCTTGGCCGAGTGCAGGGAGGCGAGGGTGACACCCTGCACGGTCGGCGCGTGCTGCGCGTTCGCCCGCTCGTCGAGCTCGGCGACCAGATCGGCGAGGGTGGCACCGGACCTGGCGGCGGCGAAGTCCTGCGCCAGGTTGACCAGCGCGGCCAGCGACTCCCAGCGCTCCCTGACGGCTCCGGAGCCGGCCGGCGGCTGTGGGGTCCAGCCCTCGCCGGAGAGAACGGCACGCACCTGCGAGGGCAGGTCGACGGCGTCTTCCAACAGCGTGTCGTTGCCCCCGAAACGCGCCGCGCCGCGCAGGGCGACGGAGGCCTTGCGCACCTCGGGCCGGTCGAAGAACCGCTCGGCGCCGCGTAGTTGGTAGGGCACGCCGGCGTCGGCGAGCGCCTGTTCGTAGGTCTCGGACTGCGCGTTGGTGCGGAACAGCACGGCGATCTCGGCAGCCGGGACACCGGCTGCGAGGAGCTCCCGGATGCGGCGGGCCGCGCCCTCGGCCTCGGCCGGCTCGTCGGTGTACTCGGTGTAGACGGGCTCGGGCCCCGCCGCGCGCTGCGAGACCAGCTCCAGGCGATGGTCGGCGGCGCGGCCGCGGGCCTGCGAGAGCAGCCCGTTGGCGAGGTGGACGACCTGAGGGGTGGAACGGTAGTCGCGGACGAGCTTGACGACGGTGGCGCCGGGGTGGCGGGTGCGGAAGTCGAGAAGGTGGTCGGGGGTGGCGCCGGTGAAGGAGTAGATCGTCTGGCTGGCGTCGCCGACGACGCACAGGTTGTCCCGGTCGCCGAGCCACAGCTCCAGCAGGCGCTGCTGGAGGGGGCTGACGTCCTGGTACTCGTCGACCACGAAGTGCTGGTACTGGGCGCGGACCTGCTCGGCGATGTCGTGCCGGTCCTGCAGGACGGCGACGGTCAGCAGCAGGACGTCCTCGAAGTCGATGACCCCGCGGTCACGCTTGAGGTCCTCGTAGGCCGCGTAGAGCTGGGCGATCTCAGCGGGGTCACGGGGGGCGTCGCGACCCGCCTTGGCGGCGGCGAGAGCGTAGTCGGCGGGGACGGTCTGGGTGACCTTGGACCATTCGATCTCCGCGGTGGCGTCCCGCAGCTCGCCGCGGTCGAGGCGGATGCGGCAGGCGGCGGCCGCGTCGGCGACGAGCTGGATCTTGCGGTCGATGAGCCGGGGCAGGGAACCACCGATGGCTTTCGGCCAGAAATACTGGAGCTGCCGCAGCGCCGCGGAGTGGAAGGTGCGGGCCTGGACTCCCTGCGCGCCGAGCTGACGCAGCCGGCCGCGCATCTCCCCGGCGGCGCGGTTGGTGAAGGTGACGGCGAGCACGCTGGGCGGCTGCAGGATCCCGGCGCGCACGCCGTAGGCGATGCGGTGGGTGATCGCCCGGGTCTTGCCCGTGCCCGCCCCGGCCAGCACACACACCGGACCGTGCAGCGAGGTGGCCACCTCGCGCTGCTCGGGGTCGAGCCCGTCGAGCACCGCGTCGGCCGAGTCCGGTTCCTGTGGGAAGAGAGAGGAGTGCGTTGCTGCTGTCACACGGCCATGCTGCCAGGTCCGCGGAGAGGGGCGCGCAGGTTGTCCACAGGCGGGACCCCGTGGTCGTACTAATGGGGCGAGCAGCCGCCGTCCGGGAATGGCAGCCCTTTCACGTACGTTCACCCCGTGCGAGCACCCGCCGCCCCCGACCGCCGAAGGAGCACAAAAGACATGCTGGGCACTGTGACGATGTACAGCACCACGTGGTGCGGCTACTGCCAGCGGCTGAAGAAGCAGATGGACCGCGAGGGCATCGCGTACACCGAGATCAACATCGAGCAGGACCCGGCGTCCGCGGCGTTCGTGGAGAAGGCGAACGGCGGAAACCAGACGGTACCGACCGTTCTGTTCGCGGACGGTTCGACGCTGACGAATCCGTCGCTGGCGCAGGTGAAGCAGAAGATCGGCGCGTAGGCGGTTCACGCACGCAGGAAGGGGCGTCCCGGGGTGGGGCGCCCCTTCCTGCGTCGTCAGACGAAGTTGCGTGTCGGCAGCGGCTTGCCGTACCAGAGCTCGATCAGGCGGGCCGCGATCGAGATGCCGTACGGCGGCAGGACCTCGCCGGACTCGAAGGCGGCGCCCAGTTCGTCGCGGGAGAACCAGCGGGCCTCGTGGATCTCGTCGCCGTCGACCTCGATGGTGGTGGAGGTGGCGCGGGCCATGAAGCCCAGCATGAGGCTGGACGGGAACGGCCAGGGCTGGCTGGCGATGTACTCGACCTGGCCGACGCTGACACCGGCCTCCTCGAAGACCTCGCGGCGCACGGCCTGCTCGATGGACTCGCCGGGCTCGACGAAGCCCGCGAGCGTCGAGAAGCGGCCTTCGGGCCAGTGCACCTGCCGGCCGAGCAGGATGCGGTCCTCCTCGTCGGTGACGGCCATGATCACCGCGGGGTCGGTACGCGGGTAGTGCTCGGCGCCGCAGGCGGGGCAGCGGCGGATGTGGCCGGCCGCGGCGATGACCGTGCGCTCGCCGCAGCGGGAGCAGAAACGGTGGGTGCGCTGCCAGTTCTCCAGGCCGACCGCGTGCACCATCAGGCCCACGTCGCGGGGCGACAGCAGCAGCCCGGCCTCGCGCAGTCCGGCCGGGCGCGCGGACTGGTCGATACGGCCGGGCAGGGTGTCCTTCTGGAGGGCGAAGTAGCTGACACCGTCCTCGTCGGTGCCCAGGAAGTAGCGGTGCGCCTCGGTGAGGGGGGCCTCGAAGGAAGGCGTCATCACGAGCTCGGTCCTGCCGTCGGACGTCTCGTCGATGAGGACCTGGCCGCCGGAGACGACGAAACAACGCGTCGTCGGGTGGCTCCACGCCGCGGCGAGCCAGGCCTCGTCGAGCCGGTGGTGGGCGGCCCGGTCGATGCCGCTCGGCGCGGTGAGCGAGATGGGTCGGTCGGCGTTCTGGTCGGTCCAGGTGGTCACGGGTGCTTCCAACTCCCCCGGTGGAACGGTGGTTTCGGCGGGTGGTTCAGCGGGACGTGCGGGAGGGGGCGACCGGGTCCGGTGCGGCGCTGCGGTGCGGTCTTTCCAGTGTGCGCCGTGCGCGGACCGGCTCCGGGCCGAGCGGGGTCGTCAGGGCGCATGGCGCCAGTTGTCCGCCAGGTCGCCCCAGAGGTGAGCGGTGGTCTCCACGCCCTTGAGGAGGAGGTCGAGCTCGACCTTCTCGTTGGGTGCGTGCCAGCCGTCCGAGGGGACGGAGATGCCGAGGAAGAGCACGGGGGCGCCGAGGACTTCCTGCAGGTCGGCGGCCGGTCCCGAGCCGCCCTCACGGGTGAAGCGGACGGGCCCTTCGAAGGCGCGGCCCATGGCCCGGACGACGGACTGCAGGGCGGGGTGGTCCAGCGGGGTCAGGCACGGGCGGGTGGCCGGGCTGAAGGCGATCTCGTATCGGATCCCGGCGGGGATCTGCTCGGCGGCCCAGGCGCGGACGGCCTTCTCGATGTGGTCGGGGTCCTGGCCGGCGACCAGCCGGAAGGACAGCTTCACGAAGGCGGAGGACGGGATGATCGTCTTGCTGCCGGGGCCTTGGTAGCCGCCTCCGATGCCGTTGACCTCGGCGGTCGGGCGGGCCCAGATGCGCTCCAGGGTGGTGTGTCCGGCTTCGCCGTGGGTGGCGTGCGATCTGGCGGTGCGCAGCCACTGGTCCTCGTCGAAGGGCAGTTCGGCGAAGAGTGCGCGCTCGCGGTCGGTGAGTTCGACGATGCCGTCGTAGAAACCGGGGACGGCCACCCGCGCGTGCTCGTCGTGCAGGGCGGCCACGAGGCGGGCGACCGCGGTGGCCGGGTTGGGCACGGCGCCGCCGAAGGAGCCGGAGTGGATGTCCTGGTCGGGCCCGAGGAGGCGGATCTCGCACTCGGCGAGGCCCCTCATTCCGGTGCATACGGTGGGGGTGTCCTCGGACCACATTCCGGTGTCGGAGACGATCACGGCGTCGGCGGCGAGCCGCTCGGCGTGCTCCTCGACAAGGGTGCGGAAGTTCGGGGAACTGGACTCCTCCTCGCCCTCGATCAGCAGCTTGAGGTGGACGGCCGGGGAGCTGCGGCCGGTGGCGGCGAGGTGGGCGCGGACGCCGAGGGTGTGGAAGAACACCTGCCCCTTGTCGTCGGCCGCCCCGCGCGCGTGGAGGCGGTTGTCGCGGACGACTGGTTCGAAGGGGTCGCTGTCCCAGCCGTCCTCGCGGGCGGCGGGCTGCACGTCGTGGTGGCCGTAGACCAGGACGGTGGGCGCCTCGGGGTCGTCGGAGAGCCACTCGGCGTAGACGGCGGGTGCGCCCGGGGTCTGCCAGACCTCTGCGGTCGGGAAGCCGGTCTCCTTCAGCTTCGCGGCGAGCCAGTCCGCGCTGCGCCGGACGTCGGGGGCGTGGTCGGGCTGCGCGGACACCGACGGGATGCGCAGCCACTCGGCGAGGTCGTCGAGGAAGGCGGCACGGTGCTGCTCGATGTACGTGCGGACGGCGCTGACGGCACTGTCAACGGGATGGCTCATGGTCACGAGCCTATCGGCCCGCACCGACATCCTCGCCGGGCGGTTGCGCGCCGTTTGCCTGGCCGGCCGGTCCCGCGCGGTCCTCCTCGGCGGCGTCCGCGCCCGTCAACAGGCGCTCCAGCGCGGCCCGATCGGGCAGGGCGTCGGGCCGGATCACGTCGCCGGTGCGCACATAGAGGAACGCCGCTGTGACGGATTCCACGGGAACACCCTGCTGTTCGGCCCAGGCGAGGCGGTAGAGCGCGAGCTGAAGGGGGTCGGCGGTGTGGGCGCGGTGGGTTTTCCAGTCGATGATCTCGTACGTCGCCGTAGGGCCGTCGCCGTCCTTGTAGACGGCGTCTATCCGGCCCCGTACGACGCGTCCGGCGAGGGTCAGCTGAAAGGGGGCCTCGACGCGGTGCGGTGTGCGACGGGCGTACTCGGTGCGTTCGAAGGCCTCCTTGAGGGCCTGAAGGTCCTGTTCGTCGGCGATCTCGGCGTCGGCACCGGGCAGCTCGTCGGGTTCCAGGAGCGGAAGCGTCAACTCCTCGTAGCGGGCCTCCACCCATGCGTGGAACCGGGTGCCACGCCGCGCGGCCGGTTGTGGGGGGCGTGGCATGGGGCGCGCGAGTTCCTGCGCGAGACCGTCGGGGTCTTCGGCCAGGCGCATCACCTGCGAGGCGGTCAGCGTCGTCGGCAGGGGCACGTCGGTGACGCTGCTGCGGGCGCGCAGGAGCTCGCCGGCGAGGGCGTCGAGGTCACGGTCCCAGGAGGCGACCGCGCGGGCCTCCTCGGGGGTGAGCCGGGGGCGGGCGGCGGGGATCTCGGGGGCCGTGGCCTGGTGGGGGACGGAGGGGCGGGCGGTGGCCCAGGTGTCCCGGTCGCCGGGGTCCTGGTCGAGCCCGCTTCCGGGTTCCTCGGCGAGCCCGCCGTCCGGGCCGTCGGCGAAGGGGCCGTCCTCGTCGTCGAAGGGGTCGGTGTCGTCGTAGGGCGGCTCGTCCTCGTCGGGTGGCGGGGGCCAGTCCGGGTCGTCGTAGGTGTCCGGGTCGTGCGACGCGGCGGGTGGGCCCGCCGCGTGGCGGGCGAGGTCGTCCAGATGGGCGAGGACCGTCCTGGCGGCGGCGTGGCGGCGGGCGAACGCGGCCTGGTCCAGGGGGAGCGGCCAGACCTGGTCGGCGGTGGTCCGGTGCAGGGTGGGGTTCTCCGCGTCCTCCTCCGGTTCGTCCGCCCACGCCTCGATCTCGCCGTACCCGGCCGCGCAGTGGTCGTACAGGGCCTGGAGGAAGCCGGAGGGGCCGCGGGGCTTCTTCTGGGTGGGGCCCCACCAGTGGCCGGAGCCCAGGAGCAGGGAGCGGGGGCGGGTGAAGGTGACGTAGCCGAGGCGGAGTTCCTCGGTGTGCTGGTGGTCCTTCATCTCCTCGTGGAAGGACTTCATGCCCCGGGAGTCCCAGGAGCCGATGTCGGGGAGCGTGTCGGCGTCGCCGCGCAGTTCGTGCGGCAGCACCTTGGCCTGGGCGGTCCACTTCTCGCGGCCCTGGCCGCTGGGGAAGGTGCCGGTGACCAGGCCGGGGACGAGGACGACGTCCCATTCCAGGCCCTTGGACTTGTGCGCGGTGAGCACCTTGACGGTGTTCTCGCCGCCGGGCAGCGCGTTGTCGAGGCCCTTCTCGTACTGGGCGGCGGTACGCAGGAAGCCGAGGAAGGCGAGCAGGCTCGCCTCGTTCTCCGCCGCGGCGAAGGAGGCGGCGATGTCGAGGAAGTTCGACAGGGTCTCGCGGCGGCGGGCGGCCAACGCGTGCGGGGAGGCCGACAGTTCGACCTCGAGGCCGGTGACGGCGAGGACGCGGTGCAGGACGTCCATCAGGGGATCAGCCAGGGAGCGGCGCAGGTCGCGCAGTTCGGCGGCGAGGCGGGCGAACCGCACGCGCGCGTCCGGCGAGAAGGGCAGGCCGTCGGTGTCTCCCCCGTCCAGTGGGGTTTCCAGGAAGGTGTCGAGGGCGTCGGCGAGCGATATCACCTCGGCCGGGTCGACGCCTTCGACGGCCTCGGCGAGCCGGCGGTCCGGGTCGTCGCCGTCGCCTCCGCGCGCGTGGGCGACGAGGAAGCGGGCCCTGCGGCCGAGGAGGGCGAGATCCCGCGGGCCGATGCGCCAGCGCGGGCCGGTGAGCAGTCGCACCAGGGAGGCGTTGGCGCCCGGGTCCTGGAGAACCTCGCAGACGGCGACCAGGTCGGCGACCTCGGGCAGATGCAGCAGTCCGGAGAGGCCGACGACCTCGACGGGCACGTCCCGCGCGACCAGCGCGCCCTGGATCTCGGCGAAGTCGGTGGCCGTGCGGCACAGGACGGCGATCTCGCCGGGTGCCTTGCCGGTGTCGACGAGGTGGGCGACGGAGTCGGCGATCCAGTCGATCTCCTCGGCGTGGGTGGTCAGCAGGGCGCAGCGGACCAGGCCGTCGCGTTCGGCGCCGGGGGCCGGGCGGAGGGCCTCCACGCCCGCGTGCATGGCGCGCAGGGGTTCAGCAAGGCCGTTGGCGAGGTCGAGGAGGCGGCCGCCGCTGCGGCGGTTCTCGCTGAGTGCCTGGCGGGCGGCGGGCCGGCCGTCGGCGTGGGCGAAGTGCTCGGGGAAGTCGTCGAGGTTGGCGACGGAGGCGCCGCGCCAGCCGTAGATGGCCTGGCAGGGGTCGCCGACGGCGGTCACGGGGTGGCCGGTGCCGCCGCCGAACAGGCCGGCCAGGAGGATGCGCTGGGCGACCGAGGTGTCCTGGTACTCGTCCAGCAGGACCACGCGGAACTCGTCGCGCAGGATCCGGCCCACGTCCGGGACCTGGGCCAGCTGCGCGGCCAGGGCGATCTGGTCGCCGAAGTCGAGCAGGTCGCGCTCGCGTTTGGCCGTGCGGTAGCGCAGCACCAGGTCGGCCAGTTCACGCCGGGCGGCGGCCGCCTCGGGCACCTTGCGCAGGTCGGCGTTGGTGAGCTTGGCGCCTTCGAGGGTGTCCAGCAGTCCGGCGTCCCAGGCACGCAACTCCTCGGGGCGCACGAGGTGTTCGGCGAGCTCGGAGTCGAGCGCGAGGAGGTCGCTGACCAGGTCGGCGAAGGACCGGGTGAGCGACGGGTAGGGGCCGGGGGCCTCGCGCAGCACGCGCGCGGCGAGCTGGTAGCGGGTGGCGTCGGCGAGGAGCCGGGACGTCGGCTCCAGGCCGACGCGCAGGCCGTGGTCGGTCAGCAGACGGCCCGCGAACGCGTGGTACGTGGAGATCACCGGCTCGCCCGGCGGGTGGTCCGGGTCGATGACGTCGGGGTCGGTGACGCCCGCCCTGACGAGCGCCTTGCGGACCCGCTCCGCGAGTTCACCGGCGGCCTTGTTGGTGAAGGTGAGTCCGAGGACCTGCTCCGGGGCGACCTGGCCGGTGCCCACCAGCCACACCACGCGCGCGGCCATCACCGTCGTCTTGCCCGATCCGGCTCCGGCCACGATCACCTGCGGCGCGGGCGGCGCGGTGATGCAGGCCGTCTGCTCCGGGGTGAACGGGATCCCGAGGAGCTCCTTGAGCTGCTCGGGATCGGTGATGCGGGCGGGCATGATGAGAGGCTAACGGCGGCCACTGACATTCGAGGACACACCGCTCACTCCACCACGTGCCGCCCCTCGGGCCGAGAGCTGCAGGACGCCTTGAAGGCGCAGTGCTTGCAGTGGTCGCCTGCGGTCGGCGTGAACCGTTCGTCGAGCACCTTGCCGGCTGCCGTGGCGAGCAGGTCGCCGATCCACTCCCCCTCCAGCGGCTCTTGTGCCTGGACCCTGGGCAGCGTCTCGCCACCGTCCTTCTGTGCTGCGCCCTGGCGGAGCTGGACGAGTTCGGCGCCGCCGGGCTGCGGCCGCGCGCCGTCGAAGGCGTCGTCGACGGCGCCCTCACGGACAGCCAGCTGATAGACGGCGAGCTGGGGGTGACGGGCCACTTCGGCTCCCGACACCTTGCCCTTGCCGGTCTTGAAGTCGACGACGTAGGCGCGGCCTTCGCCGTCCGCCTCGACCCGGTCCATCTGGCCCCGGATGCGGACCTCGTAGTCGCCCGCCTCGAGGGTGACGTCGAAGTCGTGCTCGCTGGCGACCGGGGTGCGTCGGGTGCGGTCCATCACATGCCACTTCAGGAAGCGTTCGAGCGCCACGCGCGCGTGTTCTTTCTCCTGGGCGGACTTCCAGGGTGCGTCGAAGGCGAGCGCGTTCCACACGGAGTCGAGGCGTTCCATGAGGACGTCGAGGTCGGCGGTGGTGTGTCCGGAGGCGACCTCGTCGGCGAGGACGTGCACGACGTTGCCGAAGCCCTGGGCGACGGTGGCCGGGGCGTCGGCCTTCACCTCGCGGCCCAGGAACCACTGCAGGGCACAGGTGTTGGCGAGCTGGTCGAGGGCGCTGCCGGAGAGCACCACGGGCTGGTCCCGGTCGCGCAGCGGCACCTTGCTCTCGGTCGGCTCGAACATGCCCCACCAGCGGTGGGGATGCGCGGACGGCACCAGGGGCCGGCCGTCCTCGTCGGCGAGCGCGGCGAGGCGGGCGAGGCGGTGTGCGGCGGCCTCCCGGAGAACGGCGGAGGCGCGCGGGTCGACGGTGGTGGCGCGCAGTTCGGCGACGAGCGCGGCGACCGCCAGGGGGCGGCGCGGGCGGCCGGTGACGTCCCTGGGTTCGACGCCGAGCTCGGTGAGGAAGCGGGACGGCTGGTCGCCGTCGTCGGCGGGTGCCTTCACGGCGGTGACGACGAGGCGCTCTCGCGCGCGCGTGGCGGCGACGTAGAAGAGGCGGCGTTCCTCCGCGAGGAGCGCGCCCGGGGTCAGCGGCTCGGCGAGCCCGTCGCGGCCGATGCGGTCGGCCTCCAGGAGCGAGCCGCGGCGGCGCAGGTCTGGCCACAGGCCTTCCTGGACGCCCGCGACGACCACCAGGCTCCACTCCAGGCCCTTGGCGCGGTGGGCGGTCATCAGGCGCACGGCGTCGGGGCGCACGGCACGGCGGGCGAGGGTGTCGGCGGCGATGTCCTCGGCCTCGATCTCGGCCAGGAAGTTCAGGGCGCCGCGGCCGCCGGTGCGCTCCTCCGCGCGGGCGGCGGTCGCGAACAGCGCGCAGACGGCGTCCAGGTCGCGGTCGGCGTTGCGGCCCGCCGCGCCGCCGCGCCGGGCGGCCCGCTCCAGGCGGGTGGGCCAGGGGGTGCCCTCCCAGAGGTCCCACAGCGCCTCCTCGGCGCTGCCGCCGCGCGCGAGGCGTTCACGGGCCGTCGCGAGGAGCGCGCCGAGGCGCTGGGCGCCGCGTGCGTACACCGGGTCGTGGGTGACGAGTCGCTCCGGTTCGGCCAGGGCGCGTGCGAGCAGTTCGTCCGAGGGCGGTGGCAGCGGGTCGCCCGCGGCCCGCTCCTCCTCGCGCAGGGCGCGCCCCAGGCGGCGCAGGTCGGCGGAGTCCATGCCGGCGAGGGGGGAGGCGAGGAGGGTGAGAGCGGTCTCGGTGTCGAGCCAGCACGAGGTGTCCTCGTCGCTCTCGTTCGCGCCGTCGGCGTCTTGGTGCTCCTCCGGCCGTACCGACGCCTCCGCCACCGCCCGCAGGGCCGTCAGCAGGGGCGCGACCGCCGGTTCGTGGCGCAGGGGCAGGTCGTCGCCGTCGATGTCGAGGGGGACCCCGGCCGCGGTGAGGGCGCGGCGGACCGTCGGGATCGTGCGCGAGCCGGCGCGCACCAGGACGGCCATCTCGCCCCAGGGCACGCCGTCCTCCAGGTGGGCGCGGCGCAGGATGTCGGCGACGTTGTCCAGCTCGGTGCCGGGGGTCGGGTAGGTGTAGACCTCGACATGGCCGCCCTCGCGCGCGGCGGAGAGTTCGCGGTGGGCTCGGACCTTCTCGGCCGGGAGGCGGGTCAGGGGCATGCGCTGGGTGAGCAGCCGGGTGGCGGCCAGCAGGGCGGCATCGGAGCGGCGGGAGGTGCGCAGGACCTCCACGGGGGCCGGGCGGCCGTCGGGGTGCGGGAAGGCGCGCGGGAAGTCCAGGATGCCGTTCACGTCGGCGCCGCGGAAGGTGTAGATCGACTGGTCGGGGTCGCCGAAGGCGACGAGCGTGCGGCCGCCGCCGGCGAGGGCGTGCAGCAGCCGGACCTGGGCCGGGTCGGTGTCCTGGTACTCGTCGACGTACACGGCGTCGTACTGCGCGGCGAGCCGTTCGGCGGTCTCGCGGCGGTGGGCGAGGAGGACCGCGCGGTGGACGAGTTCCGCGTAGTCGATCACGCCGTGCAGGTCGAGGACGTCGAGGTACTCGGCGAGGAAGGCGGCCGCGGCCCGCCAGTCGGGGCGGCCGATGCGGGCGGCGAAAGCGTCCAGGGCCTGGGGGCCGAGGCCCAGTTCGCGACTGCGGGCGAGCACCGCGCGGACCTCGTCGGCGAAGCCGCGCGTGGTGAGGCAGGCGCGCAGTTCGTCCGGCCAGCGCACGTGCGCGAGGCCGAGCCGCTGCAGATCGAGCTGGCCGGCGAGCAGTTCACGGACCGCGACGTCCTGTTCCGGTCCGGACAGCAGCCGCAGCGGCTCCGCGAACAGGTCGCTGTCCTGGTGGGCGCGGACCAGGGCGTAGCAGTACGAGTGGAAGGTGGTCGCCTGGGGAGCGCGGGCGGCGCCCATGCGCAGCGCCATCCGGTCGCGCAGTTCGACGGCGGCCTTGCGGCTGAAGGTCAGCACCAGCACGCGCGCGGGGTCGCCGCCGCGGGCGATCCGGGCCGCGACGGACTCGACGAGCGTGGTGGTCTTGCCGGTGCCGGGGCCGGCGAGGACGAGCAGCGGGCCGGAGGTGTGGTCAACCACGGAGCGCTGTGCGGCGTCCAGACCAGGGGGATCCGTCCGGGCCGGCGGGGTACGCACCAGTCGGTAAGCGCCACGGCTCCCCTGTCGTCCCTGGGGGTGCGACAGGCGCCTGGTGGAGGAAGAGGAGCTCACGTGGTTCGCCGGTCCTGGTGGTTGTGCTGGTTGGCCGAGGGCCGCTTTCTCCGCCCCGTGCCCCTCGAACGTACGCCATGCCACCGACGTGCCGGGTTTCTCCGGTTTATCGGGTTTCCCCCATATGGCCCAAGGGGTCCCCTCAGGGGCGCCCGATGGCGGAAGCTGTCAGGTGTGAGTGTCCGCGCGTTCGCCGCCGTCCCAGCGCGCCCGTCCCATGTCGAGGCGCGGCAGGTGGCCCTGGGCGGCCCTGCTCGCCTCCTTCAGGGGGGTGCCCTCGGCGCGGTAGCGGTCGAGCGCGCGCAGTTCGTGGCCCGGGAGCAGCGCCCCGTCGGCGCGCACCACACGCCACCACGGCACGGCGCCGCCGTAGAGGGCCATCACCCGGCCGACCTGCCGGGGACCGCCCTCCTCGAGCCACTCGGCCACGTCGCCGTACGTCATGACCCGGCCCGGCGGGATCAGCTCGGCGACCTCGAGGACCCGCTCGGCGTACTCCGGCAGCGCGTCCGCGTCCTCCGCGGGGCCCTCGTCAGGGATGCTCTGCTCGCTCATCCGCCCCATCCTGCCCCACTCCGCCGACAATGCGACCGCGTCGCGACTGTGCGTGACCCTCGCCCCCGGGCGGCGCTTCGGGCAGACTGTGCGCCCCCGCGTTTGCACCCTGATGCCCCCGTGTGTCGGTGGGGCATGCCACCATCGTGCGGGCGGTGACCGGTGATACGAGATCAAGAAGAGACGATGAAGCAGCAGGGTGTGCATCCCGAGGACGCCGAGGGCACCTCTGACGCCGCGTCGCGCCCGGACGGCCCCCGGAGCCCGGACGGCCCGGACGGGGCCCGGGCAGGTGTGCCCGGCGAGGATCGCGAGGAAGTGCACGTAGACGAGGTCGAGGGCGACGAACCGCTGCTCCCCGCGCGCGTGCACCGCCCCTCCGACCTCATGCGACTGCTGGTGGGCGTGCTCGCCGTCATCGTGCTGCTGGGCATCGCGGCCTTCGCACACGGGACGACCTCGGGCCTCGAGCAGGACATCAACAAGGGCACCGGTCAGGCGCCCGATCTGCTCATCAAGATCGCCGGTCTGGCGTCCAGCATCGCGATCCTGCTGGTGCCGGTCGCCTTCGCGATCGAGCGGCTGATCAAGCGGGACGGGCTGCGGATCGCCGACGGTGTGCTCGCGGCCGTCCTCGCGCACGGCGTGACACTGGCCACCGACCTGTGGGTCGCGAAGGCCGCCCCGGACTCCATCCAGGAGGCGCTCACCCAGCCCTCCCCCGGCGACATCCACGCTCTCACCGACCCGGTGCACGGCTATCTCGCGCCCGTCATCGCCTACATGACGGCCGTCGGCATGTCGCGGCGGCCGCGCTGGCGCGCGGTGCTGTGGATGGTGCTGCTCCTCGACGCGTTCTCGATGCTGGTCACCGGCTACACGACACCGTTCTCGATCATCCTGACGGTGCTGATCGGCTGGACGGTGGCGTACGGGACGCTGTACGCGGTCGGCTCGCCGAACGTCCGCCCGACGGGGCGGACGCTGCTGGCGGGGCTGCGGCACGTCGGCTTCCACCCGGTCAGCGCGGCCCGCGAGGAGGCACCGGACACCCCGGAGACCGGCGACCGCGGCCGGCGCTACTTCGTCACCCTGGAGGACGGCCCCCCACTGGACGTCACCGTGGTCGACCGGGAACAGCAGGCGCAGGGGTTCTTCTACCGGGCGTGGCGCAATCTGACCCTGCGCGGCTTCGCCACCCGGAGCAGCCTGCAGTCGCTGCGCCAGGCCTTGGAGCAGGAGGCGCTGCTTGCGTACGCGGCCATCGCGGCGGGCGCCAACGCCCCCAAGTTGATCGCCACCTCCGAGCTCGGCCCCGACGCCGTGATGCTCGTCTACGAGCACACCGGCGGCCGTACGCTCGACTCGCTCACGGACGACGAGATCACCGACGAACTGCTGCGGGACACCTGGCACCAGGTGAGCGCCCTGCAGTCCCGGCGCATCGCGCACCGCAGGCTGGTGGGCGACGCGATCCTGGTGGATCGTTCCGGCACGGTGATCCTCACCGATCTGCGCGTCGGTGAGATCGCGGCCGGCGATCTGCTGCTGCGCATGGACACCTCACAACTGCTGGTGACGCTGGGCCTGCGGGTGGGCGCCGAGCGCGCGGTCGCCTCTGCGGTGAGCGTGCTCGGCCCGGACGCGGTCGCGGACTGTCTGCCGATGCTCCAGCCCATCGCCCTGAGCCGCTCCACGCGCGCGACGCTGCGCAAACTGGCCCGGGAGCGCGCGCAACGCGAGCGCGAGGCGGTCCTCGAGGCGTCCCAGCAGGCCAAGCAGGCCCGTCTGGACGCCGGGCACGAGGAGGAGCCCGTCTCGGAGAAGGCCGGGAAAAAGGCCGTACGCGCGCAGGCGAGAGCCGACAAGCGGGCCATCGACGAGGCGCTGGAGGAGGCTCGCGAGGAGGATCTGCTGACCCAGATCCGGCATCAGGTGCTGCTGATCCGGCCGCAGGCCCCGGTCGAGCCGGCCCGTCTCGAGCGGGTGCGGCCGCGCACCCTGATCAGCTTCATCGCCGGTGCGATCGGCGCCTACTTCCTGCTCACGCAGCTCACGCACATCGAGTTCGGACCGCTCGTCGCCAACGCCGAATGGGGCTGGGTGGCGGCGGCCGTGCTGTTCTCGGCACTGAGCTATGTCGCCGCGGCGATGAGTCTGCTGGGGTTCGTACCGGAGCGGGTGCCGTTCCCGCGGACGGTCGCCGCGCAGGTCGCGGGCTCGTTCGTGAAGATCGTGGCACCGGCCGCCGTCGGCGGGGTCGCTCTCAACACCCGCTTCCTGCAGCGCGCGGGTGTGCGTCCAGGGCTCGCCGTGGCGAGTGTCGGCGCGTCACAGCTGTTCGGGCTGGGCTGCCACATCCTGATGCTGCTGTCGTTCGGCTATCTCACCGGCACGGAGAAGACACCGTCGCTGTCGCCTTCCCGCACGGTCATCGCGGGGCTGCTGACCGTGGCGGTACTCGTGCTCGTGGTGACGTCCGTGCCGTTCCTGCGGAAGTTCGTCGTCACGCGCGTGAGGTCGCTGTTCGCGGGCGTCGTGCCGCGCATGCTCGACGTGTTGCAGCGGCCGCAGAAGCTGGTCACCGGCATCGGCGGCATGCTCCTGCTGACGTTCTGCTTCGTGATGTGCCTGGACGCGTCGATCCGCGCGTTCGGCACCGAGTCCTCCTCGATCAGCATCGCCAGCGTCGCCGTCGTCTTCCTCGCCGGCAACGCGCTGGGCTCCGCCGCCCCCACGCCGGGCGGTGTCGGCGCCGTCGAGGCGACCCTGACGGTCGGTCTGATCGCGGTCGGCCTGCCCAAGGAGGTCGCCGCTCCCGCGGTGCTGCTGTTCCGGCTGCTGACGCTGTGGATCCCGGTGCTGCCCGGCTGGCTGGCCTTCAACCACCTGTCCCGCAAGGGCGCCCTCTAGGGCTGTGACCGGACGGTTCGCCGGCTCGAACCTTTCCGACCAACACCACTGAGCGCAGGGGCGGCCGTACCTCGTACGGCCCGCGCCCCGCGCGCGTGGGCGGGCACGACCCCACGATGGGATCATGCCGACCTCCTCCCGGCTGCGCGCCGCCGCCCTGACCGCGACCGCCCTCCTGCTGTCCTCCCTGGTGGCCGGCTGCGGGGACGACCCGGGCGACGACGAGGACCTCACGGCTCAGAAGCTGGACTGGAAGGACTGCCCCGCGCCGTCCGCGTCGGAGGGCGACGGCAGCGCCCCGTCCCCGCTGCCGGACGGCGACCCGTGGCAGTGCGCCACTCTGAAGGCACCCCTGGACTGGGACGACCCGAAGGGCGACACCATCGGGATCGCGCTGATCCGGGCCGAGGCGAGCGGCGACCCGAGCAGGAGGATCGGCTCCCTGATCTTCAACTTCGGCGGGCCCGGAGGGTCGGGCGTCAGCAGCCTGCCCGCGTTCGGACAGGACTACGCGGCCCTGCGCACCCGATACGACCTGGTGAGCTTCGACCCGCGCGGAGTCGGCCGCAGCGCCGGCGTGAAGTGCGAGAACGACCAGCAGCTCGACGCGTACTTCCAGCAGGACACGACACCCGACGACGACGCCGAGCGCACCGCCCTGCTCGACAACACCAGGGACTTCAACGCAGCCTGCGAGAAGAACTCCAAGAGGATCCTGCCGCAGGTACGCACCACCGACGCGGCCCGCGACATGGATCTCATGCGCCAGGTCCTCGGCGACACCGAGCTCCACTACTTCGGCATCTCCTACGGCACCGAGCTCGGCGGCGTGTACGCCCACCTGTTCCCGAAGAAGGTGGGTCGCGTGGTCTTCGACGCGGTCGTGGACCCGACGCAGAACCCCGAGCAGGGCGCCCTCGGGCAGGCCCGGGGCTTCCAGCTGGCGCTCGACAACTACGCCGAGGACTGCACGTCCAAAGCCGAGGACTGTCCGGTCGGAGACACCGCTCAGGACGTGAAGGACCGGATCGCCAGGCTGCTGAAGGACCTCGACACGAGGCCGATCCCCGGCGTCTTCCCACGCAGCCTGACCCAGAGCGCCGCGACCAACGGCATCGCGCAGGCGCTCTACTCCAAGGACTTCTGGGAGTACCTCACCGAGGGACTGGCGGAGGCGTACGACGGGGACGGCCGGATCCTGATGCTGCTGTCCGACTCGCTGAACGGCCGCAGCGCGAACGGCGAGTACAGCAACATCGCCGCCGCCAACACGGCCGTCAACTGCTCCGACGACAAGCCGCGCTACTCCGTCGGTCACGTGGAGGACCGGCTCCCGGAGTTCCGCGCCGCCTCGCCCCTGTTCGGGAACTGGCTGGCCTGGTCTTTGGTCGGCTGCACCGACTGGGCCGTACCCGGAGCCGCCGACCACCCGGACGTGAGCGCTGCGGGGGCGGCGCCCGTCCTCGTCGTGGGCAACACCGGCGATCCGGCGACCCCGTACGAAGGGGCGCGCAGGATGGTGGACGCGCTGGGCAAGGGTGTCGGCGTCGAGCTGACCTACAAGGGGCAGGGGCACGGCGCGTACGGCAGCAGGAACAAGTGCGTGCGGACGGCCGTGAACGGATACCTGCTGAACGGCGCGGTGCCGGCCGCGGGCACCGTCTGCTCCTGACGCCACCGCTGCGGAAAACCCCTCAAATCCACGAAGAAACAGCAGGTCAAAAGGTTATCCACAGGCTCCGACAGGTGTGCTGGAATCCGCCTACCATGGCCTGACAGCCGTCCCGCCACCCGGCGCGGACGGTCCGTGAGGGGGGAAAGGGCACATGGCGCGATTCCTACGGTGGGCGGCGGCGGGCGCCGCCGCCGCACTGCTGGTGGCGGGCTGCGGCAGCGGCTCGTCGGACGGGGGGCGGGACGACAAGGGCGGGAAGGCCGACGCAACCCCGTCCGCCGCCTCCTCGGGCACGGCCACGGCTGCCGCCCTGCCGGCCTCGCTCACCGGGCAGAAACCCGGCTGGGGCCGCTGCAGATCCACCGCGGACTCCGCCGCGCCCGGCAGCGACTGGCAGTGCGCCACGCTGAAGGTCCCGCTGGACTGGTCGAAGCCGGACGGCCGGACCATCTCCCTCGGGCTGATCCGCGCCAGGTCCCGGGCGAGCGGCAGCCAGCGGATCGGCTCGCTGCTGTTCAACTTCGGCGGCCCGGGCGGTTCGGGGGTGTCGACGCTCCCGGCGTTCGGCTCCACGTTCTCCTCGCTCCGCGAGCACTACGACCTGGTGAGCTGGGACCCGCGCGGGGTCGGCGCCAGCGAGGGCATCCGCTGCCGCAGCAACAAGGACATCCAGGCCGCCGAGTCCCTCGACGCCACCCCGGACACCCCGGCCGAGGAACAGACGTACCTCCAGGACGCCACCGGCTTCGGCAAGGGCTGCCAGAAGGCCGCGGGCGAGCTGCTGGCCCATGTCTCGACCACCGACACCGCCCGCGACATGGACCTGATGCGGCAGGTCCTCGGCGACCCGAAGATGCACTACTTCGGCATCTCCTACGGCACCGAGCTCGGCGGCGTGTACGCCCACCTGTTCCCGAAGAACGTGGGGCGGCTGATCCTGGACGCGGTCGTCGACCCGAGCGCCGACACGGTGGGCCACGCCGAGAACCAGGCGCGGGGCTTCCAGCGGGCGCTCGACGACTACCTGAAGTCGACGGGCCAGGACCCCGAACAGGGCAGCAAGAAGATCGCCCGCCTCCTGGACCGGCTGGACAGCAGACCGCTGCCGACCGCCGACGGCCGCAAGCTCACCCAGACGCTCGCCGTCACCGGCATCGTCCTGCCGCTGTACAGCAAGCAGAGCTGGCCGACGCTGACGAGTGCCCTGGAGTCGGCGCAGGACGGTGACGGATCCGAGCTGCTCTCGCTCGCCGACGGCTACAACGAGCGGGACCCTTCGGGGAACTACGGCACGACGACCCATTCCCAACGGGTCATATCGTGCTTGGACGACAGGCAGCGGCCGACCGCGGAGGAGACGAAGAAGCGGCTGCCGGAGTTCGAGAAGATCTCGCCGGTCTTCGGCGACTTCCTGGGCTGGGACACGGCCGGCTGGTGTCACGACTGGCCGGTGGCCGGGCAGTACGACACCCCGGAGGTGAGCGCGGCGGGTGCGGCGCCGATCCTGCTCGTCGGCAACACGGGGGACCCGGCGACGCCGTACGAGGGCGCCCGGAAGATGGCGGACGAGCTGGGCGAGGACGTCGGGGTGCTGCTCACCTGGAAGGGCGAGGGGCACGGGGCGTACGGCAGTGGCAGCGACTGCGTCGACGCCACGGTGAACGCCTACCTGCTCAAGGGCACGGTCCCGAAGGACGGCAAGGTCTGCTCATGACGGCGGCGGGGGCTTCGGGCACCCGTGGTGCGCGAAGCCCCCGCCGACCGGAAGGGCAGCCAGGGTCAGTAGACCGGCTTGCTCGGCTCGATCTGGTTGACCCAGCCGATCACACCGCCACCGACGTGCACGGCGTCCGCGAAGCCCGCGGACTTGAGCACCGCGAGGACTTCCGCACTGCGGACACCCGTCTTGCAGTGCAAGACGATCTTCTTGTCCTGCGGCAGTCCTTCCAGGGCGGTGCCCAGGAGGAACTCGTTCTTCGGGATCAGCCTGGCGCCCGGGATGGAGACGATCTCGTACTCGTTCGGCTCGCGGACGTCGATGATCTCGATGTTCTCGCCGTCGTCGATCCACTCCTTGAGCTGCTTGGGAGTGATCGTCGAGCCGGCCGCCGCCTGCTGGGCCTCCTCGGAGACGACGCCGCAGAAGGCCTCGTAGTCGATGAGCTCGGTGACGGTCGGGTTGTCGCCGCAGACCGCGCAGTCCGGGTCCTTGCGGACCTTGACCTGGCGGTACTGCATCTCCAGGGCGTCGTAGATCATCAGACGGCCGACCAGGGGCTCACCGGTGCCGGTGAGGACCTTGATCGCCTCGGTGACCTGGATGGAGCCGATGGACGCGCACAGCACGCCCAGGACACCGCCCTCGGCGCAGGACGGAACCATGCCCGGCGGCGGGGGCTCCGGGTACAGGCAGCGGTAGCAGGGACCGTGCTCGGACCAGAACACCGAGGCCTGGCCGTCGAAGCGGTAGATCGAGCCCCACACGTACGGCTTGTTCAGCAGGACGCAGGCGTCGTTGACCAGGTAGCGGGTGGCGAAGTTGTCCGTGCCGTCGACGATCAGGTCGTACTGGCTGAAGATGTCCATCACGTTCTCGGCCTCGAGCCGTTCCTCGTGAAGGATCACGTTCACGTACGGGTTGATGCCCTTGACGGAGTCGCGCGCGGACTCGGCCTTGGAGCGGCCGATGTCGGCCTGGCTGTGGATGATCTGCCGCTGCAGGTTCGACTCGTCGACCTCGTCGAACTCCACGATGCCGAGCGTGCCCACGCCCGCCGCGGCCAGGTACATCAGCGCCGGCGAGCCCAGCCCGCCGGCGCCCACACAGAGCACCTTGGCGTTCTTCAGCCGCTTCTGCCCGTCCATCCCGACGTCGGGGATGATCAGGTGGCGGGAGTACCGGCGAACCTCGTCTACGGTGAGCTCAGAGGCTGGCTCGACCAGGGGTGGCAACGACACGGGGACTCCGTTGGTCGGTCGATCACAACAGTTGTTCTGCGTGTAACAGTGCCACGGCCTTTTTCATTCCGAGACACCCGTTCCGATCCGCGAGACGAATTCGTCCCAGTAACCGGGCATGCCCTCCCAGGGATCGCACAGCCCGCCGCGGTCGCCCCGGTCGGTGAACCAGATCGTCGCCGCGCCCTGCCAGCGGGCGATGCGCAGCGCTTCGTCGAGGTGGCGGCGGGGCACGCCGTGGACCAGGTGGCAGAACCGCTCGGGCGGATGGTCGGCGGTCCATTCGGCGACCTGGGACCAGCGGTAGTCGGTCCACGGGCCGCAGAAGGTGACCAGTTGGTCGGCGTGCTCGGCGTAGCCGTGGTGCGGGTGGGTGCCGTGGCCGAGGACGATGTGGGACGCGTCCCGAAGCGTGCGCAGGGTGGTGACGGCACGGCGGATCTCGGGGAGCGCGTCCCGCCCGGCCGGGCAGCGGTCCAGGAGGAAGCCGTCGACCTGGTACCAGTCGAGATAGCGCTGCGCGTCGGCGACGAGCTCGGCGAAGGGGCGGAGTCCGTGGGCGGTGTCGAGACGGCCGAGGACGCGGGTACCCGCGTTGCGCAGCCGGCCCGCGGCCTGGAGGCAGTGCGGGTCGGGGTGGACGCCGGGGCCGTCGGCGACGTTCAGGACGACCCAGTGCAGGGGCGGTCCGGGGCGGGCGAGGTCGCCCCACTCGGCCGCCGCGAGGAGGGGGTGGGCGATGCCGGGTACGCCGAGGCCGGTGCGGAGGTCGGTGGTGCCGGTGCCCGCGGCGCCCGCCGGGGCGCCGGTCAGATACGACATGCCGCCTCCATCCAGATGTCGGCGAGGGACTCCTCGAGGTTGATCCGGGGCCGCCAGCCGAGCCGGTCGCGGGCGGTGCGCACATCGGCCTGCTGCCAGCTGCCGCAGCCGTCCGGGTACGGGTACGCGACCGGGGCCGCGTGGTCGGAGTCGGGGCGGGGGTGGCCGATGGCCGGGCGGAGATGGGCTCCGGGCGGGGCGTCGAGTTCGTGGAGGGCGCCGCCGTATCCGGCCACGCGGGCGAGGATCGCGGCGGCGTCGCGCAGCCGGACGGCGCGGCCCGAGCCGATGTTGATCACGCCCTGCGCGGCGGAGAGCGAGGCGGCGTGCACCGCGCGGGCCACGTCGCGGACGTCCACGAAGTCGCGCTGGGCGCCGAGTCCGCCGAGTTTGAGTTCGCCGTCGCCGGCTTGCATGGCGCGGCGCATGGCCTCGGCGAGGCGGCCCAGCGGGGATCCGGCGGGCGTGCCGGGTCCGGCCGGCGAGAAGACCCGCAGGACGACGGCGTCGAGACCGGAGCCCAGGACCAGTTCGGTGGCGGCGAGTTTGCTGACGCCGTACGGGCCGCCGGGGCGGGGGACGGCGTCCTCGGCGGTGGAGGAGCCGGGCTGGCTCGGGCCGTACTCCGCGCCGCAGCCGATCTGCACCAGACGGGCGCCGCAGCCGCTGCGGCGCAGTGCCTCGCAGACGGTGGCGACGGCGACGGTGTTGTGCCGGGTGAGTTCGCGGGCGCCGCCGCGGGTGGCGCCCGCGCAGTTGACGACGACCTGGGGGTGGACGGCGTCGAGGAAGCGGGTGAGCGCGCCCGGACTGCCGGAGGCGAGGTCGAAGCGGACGTCGGCGTCGTCACCGCGGCCGAGCGCGGTGAGCTGGACGGCCGGGTCGGCGAGCAGACGGTCGGCGACGAAGCGGCCGAGGTAGCCGCCGGCTCCGATCAGCAGAACCCTCATCGTGCGGCTCCCGGGGTGTGCGCCGCGGCTGTCGTCCGGGGGGCGTGGGCTCCGGTCGTGCCGTGTGCTCCGACTGCTCCTGTGACCGCGGGGGCTCCTGCGACCGCGGGTGCCCCGGTGGGTCCGGTCGCTCCGGATCGGGAGGTGGTCATCTGGTCTCTCCTTCGAGGGTGTTGCGGATTGCCTGCGGCTGGGTGGAGGAGCGCGGGCGTCGTGCGGTCGTCCGGGCACGGTGGGGGTGGCGCTGCGCGCGGAAAGGGGGTCGGGGGGTCCGGGCGGCGGGGCGTCAGCACGGTGGGGCCGTTCGGGCGTGGGCCGAGGCCGTGGTCAGCGTGCGGGTCGCGTGGACCAGCAGGGTGAGGGCGGCGGCCGAGCAGACCAGGGCCGGGACGCCGGCGGGGCCCCAGCCGGTCACGAGGGTCTCGACGGGGACGGCCAGGAGGCCGCAGCCGGGGAGACGGCCCGCGAGGACCGTGGCCACGGCCAGCACCTCGGCGCCGGCTGCGGCCGCGAGGACGGTCGCCGGGGCGTGCGTGAAGCCGTGCACGGTGAGGAGGCGGGCGAGGAACAGCAGCGCGCCCAGGGTGAGGACGGGGGTGTAGGCGCCGGGCTCGCCCCGGGCCGCGCCGCACAGGGCGGTCAGCGCGGTGAGCGCGCCCATGAACAGGGCGAACACGCCGAGCAGCAGCGGCTGTACGGAGGCCGTGAACTCCTCCAGGCCTCGGCTGACGTCGAGTCGGCGGCGGGCCCGGGAGGCGAGGAGACGCGCGCACGCGGCGGCCGGCGCGCAGGCCAGGGTGAGGGTCAGCAGGGGCGCTGTGGCGAGTGGCCAGGGGCCGTCCGGAGCGCCGGTGGGCAGCGTGTCGGGGCCTCCTTCCACGGCGGCTCGCAGGAGACCGTCGCCGAGGGCGGCGTAGGCGAGGAGCCAGCAGGTCCAGGCGCCGGCCCGCAGCCGGTCGGGCCGGCTGCCGCCGTGCGGGCCCAGCGGGCCCTTGCGCAGTGCCGCGCACAGGGCGAGGGCCACCGCCAGGACGCCCGCCGTGGCCACGAGGAGGCGGGCCCGCCCCTGGGTGAGGTGCAGTCCGGTCACCGCCGCCGCGCACAGGGCGCCCGGCAGCAGGGTGAGCAGAGCCCGGTGCGGGCGGGGGCGCGGGAGCGCGCTGGGCGCCGGGCGCGTCGGGGTGTCGCCGTCCCGGGGGACGCGGGCGTACATCTCCTCGGCCAGGGAGAAGACGTCCCGGTGCCGGAAGCGGACGGCGGTGCGGTCGGTGACGCCGTGTGCCTCCAGACCGGCCGCGATCTCCAGCGGGTCGACGGCCCGTTCGCACAGGTCGCGGTGCCGGTGCATCAGCGCCTTCACCGGGTCCGCCGTACCGCCGCGGCGGGCCGCGGGAGGCCGGTGCCGGGCGGAGGACCGGTCGGGGACGGGGGACGGATCAGGGGCAGGGGCCCGGTCAGGGGCCGGGTCGGAGGTGGTGGGCGGGGCCAGGGTGCGCGACCGCTCGTTGCGGGCCTCGCCCTGTTCCGGGGTGCCCGGTCGGTCCAGTTCGCCCAGCCCGCTCATCGCGCCCCCTCGGTGAGGGTGAGGGGGGCGACGGCCGCTGTTCCCCGTACCGGCGGGCCGGCCGCCCAGCCCGGACCGCGCCGGGCGGTGACGCGTGCCCCGAGGCCGGTCCAGCGGCCGGGCAGCCGGGCCTCGGCCGGGACGGCGAAGGGACGGGGGTCGCCCGCGGCGTCGAGGACGACTCTGCGGACCGGGTTCCGGGAGACGACCTCGAGGTAAATGCCGCGAAATGCCGCGATGTTCTGCTCGACCGTGAAGAGTTCCAGTGCGCGTGCGCGGGCGGCCGCGCCCAGGCGCGCACGGCGCTCGGGGTCGCGCAGCAGTGCTCCGCATGCCTCCGCGAGCGCCCGCGGGTTGCGGGGCGGGACGACGAGTCCGGTGCCGCCGATGACCTCGACCACCGCGCCGACATCCGTCGACACCGTCGCGCGGGCGCAGAACATCGCCTCGGCCAGTCCCGCCGGGAAGCCCTCGACGACGCTGGACAGGACGACGACGGCACCGGCCGCGTAGGCCTCCGCGAGGCCGGGTGCCTCCGGGTCGCCGATCTCCGCGAAGGAGACCGGGTTGTCGCCGACGGCGTGGGGGCCCTCCGCCTCGTCGGGGAAGAGCTGTGCGGCGAGCATCCGGCAGTGGCCGAGGTACGCCTGCCCCTCGGGCCCGGCCGGTGCGCCGATGATCCTCAGCCGCGCCCTCGGCTCGTCCTTGCGGATCAGCGTGAAGGCGTGCAGCAGGGAGACCAGGTCCTTGGCCGGTTCCACCCGGCCGACCCAGACCAGGGTGTGCGGATCGGCGGTGTCCGGGGCGTCGCCCACCTCGGCGAAGCGGGCGGCGTCCATGCCCGGGTGGACCGTGCGCACTTTGGCGCGGTCGGCGCCGCAGCGTTCCTGCCAGCGGCGGGCGTGCGCGTGGCCTGGTGTGACGAGGGCCGCCTGCCGGTAGACCTCGGTGGCCAGCCGGCCGTGGAAGGCGGCGAGCAGGGCACGCACCACGGGTGCCGCCTCGGCGGAGGGGCTGCCGGAGCCCAGGTAGTGGCTCCGCAGCCGCACCCCGTACTCCGTCACGACCAGCGGTACGTCGAAGAAGTGCCGCGCGAGCAGCCCGGGCAGCGCCGCCGCTCCGCCGGACGCGGCATGGCACAGGTCCACCTCTCCGAGGCCGCCGGCGTTCCCGGCGCCGCCCCCTTCGCGGTACCAGTCCAGCGAGAGGGGGCGCAGCGCCTGCTCCAGATGCGCGGCCACGGTGAGCAGTTCGGGTACGCACGCCTCGCGCGCCGTGCGCGGCGCGCCGGGTGCGCGACAGGCGCGCTCCAGGGCGCGCACGGCGTCCTCGGAGCGGAGGGCGCCCACCAGTCCGCCCTCGTCACGGGCGAGTTCGGCCAGTCCGTACAGGCCGCTGGCGAAACGGTCCGCCTGAGAGGTCGGGCCCTCGCACAGGGCGGCCGCGAGTTCCCCGTAGCACTCGGTGAAGCGCCGGCGTGCACGCCTGCCGTACGCGACCCCGTCCTCCTCCGCCGTCCACAGGGGCGCCGTGCGCACCTGTCCGACGTGTGGTGGAAGCTCGACGCAGCCCGCTTTCTCCTGTGCTCGGCCACCGCTGAGGGCGTAGATTTCGAACTCGTGCTGCCCGAGCCCGCGCACGAGCCGGTCGCACCAGAGTCCGGCGTCACCGCTCACATACGGATAGCCACTCTCCGTCAGCAGTCCGATGCGCACGCACGCACCCCCGATCTCCCGTCAGAGGAGCCGTCGTTGGTCCGGCGGCTCGCAGCGGGAAGAACGTATGCGGACAAGGCGGTGGCGCGACGGACGGTTGTCCATCGCGCCACCAAAAGGGGTGAACGGTCGTAACTTTCCCGTGCGGGCGGCGTTCGGTCGCGCTAAGAGATCGGATGAACGCGAAACGTCACTCCGGGACGGCGGGCCGGCCGCCCCGGAGCCCACCGGACCGGTGAGCCGGCGTCAGCTCCGGGGGTAGGGCCAGGGGTTGGGCAGACAGTGGATCCCGTCGTGGTCGAGGAACTTGGTCTGCTGCTGCATGACGGGCGCGAGGGCGCCGTCCTTCTGGCAGTTCTCATGGTGTTTGCCGAGCCGGTGACCGACCTCGTGGTTGATCAGCATCTGCCGGTACGCGTGGATCTCGTCGCCGTATGTCGTCGATCCCTGCGCCCATCTGTACGCGTTGATCATGACGCGTTCGGTGGCGGCCGAGTCGCAGGAGACGTTGTCCTCGGTGGTGTCCAGGGCGGACTTGGCACACCAGACGGCGGTGGTGCCGGGGCTGGCGAGGGTGATGACGAAGTCGGGCGTGCCGGAGCTGATCCGCTCGAAGGTGCGCGCGCCGTCGTGCGCCCAGCTGCGGTCGTCGTTCAGCGTCTTCTGCACGGCCTGCGCGAAGAGCGTGCCGTCGAGACCGAGCCCCTCTTCCACGTCCACCCGGTAGGTGTACTTCCGCCCCTTGCCGGGCGCCTTGTCGACGCCGGGGATCACGTCGAACTTCCCGGACCCCTTGAGCCCCGCGGCGAGCTTGTACTTGGTGTCCATCTTCTGCTCGTACGTCAGCGTCACGGCCGTCGGGGACGAGGACGCGGAGGGGCTGGGCACGGCGGAGCCCAGGGCGCCGCCGGCCGCCGACCGCGACTGGACGCGATCGTCGTTCCGGGCACCGGTGACCTGCCCGGCCACCACCACGGCCAGCACCGTCGTGACCGCGGCGGCCGCGATGCCGGTGAAGGCCCGCCCCTTGGTGCCCTTGGCGTCCGCGGGCGGTGTGCCGGGCGGCGCGTCGCCGTCCGCACCGGTGTCCGCCGGGGCGGGGCGGACGTCCACACCCGGATCCCGGTCGGTTCCGGAGACGGGCAGGCCCGTCGAGGCCGTGACGGTGACGTTGTCCCGCGCGCGCGGGGCCGGCCGTCCCCCGCGCGTGAAGACGTCCTCGTCCTCGTCGCGGTCGAAGGCGTCGAGGTAGTCCTGGCGAGGTCCCCGCCGCGGACCCTGCGGGGGCGCCGGCCGCTGACGCGGTATCACCGGCTGCTGCCCGGAACCCCCCTGACGGGTCCTCAGGTCGCCCCAGCCGCCCCCGGCCTCCCGTTGTTCGGGGTGCCCGCCGCGGACCCGTGGAACGCCGTGCGCGGGGGTCCCGTCGGGGTACCTCGGGACGCCGTGCGCCGGCGTGCCGTCGGGAGTCCTCGCAACACCGGTCGCGTCGGGGGAGTCCGAGGGGTCGGACGAGTTCTTGGGCGCACTCTTGGCGGCCGGTCCGCGCCGGCTGTGGCGTCCCACGTCTGCCTCAGCCCCTCGCGGTCGTGTCGGCGGTCACGGCGTGCAGTTCCCGGAACGCCATGGCGACGGTCTCCGGGTACTCCATCATCGCCACGTGCCCGGCGTCGGGCAGTGTGAGCAGACGGGAGCCGCGGAACGCCCTGGCGGCCCGCTGGGCCATGCGGAAGCCGACGAGCTGGTCACGGCCGCCGTAGACCAGCAGGGTCGGGGCGAGGACCCGCTCGGCCTGCCGCCACAGCCCGTGCTGGCCGCCGAGTGTGTAGGCGCTCAGCACACCGCGGGTGGAGCGGGTCATCGCGTCCCAGAAGTACGGCAGTTGCAGCCGCCGCTCCAGCTCCTCCACCGCGTGTTGGAACGCCTCCGGGGAGACCCGGCCGGGATCGCCGTAGCAGAGCGCCAGGACGCCTCTGACCCGTTGCTCGGCCGTCCACTCCCGGGTCAGGCGGGTGAACAGCGCGGCCACGCCGGGGAGGCCGACGAGACCCGTGGGGAGGGCGGTGCGCTGCACGCGCAGCTCCGGCAGGGCGGGCGAGACCAGTGTGAGGGTGCGCACGAGGTCGGGGCGCACCGCGGCGACGCGCGTGGACACCGCGCCGCCGAGGGAGTTGCCGAAGAGATGGACGGGTCCGCGGCCGGCCGAGTCGAGATAACGGATCACGGCACGCGCGTGTGCCGTGACGGAGTAGTTGCCGTCGTCCGGCGGCGGAGAGTCGCCGAAGCCGGGCAGATCGACGGCCTCGCTCGCCACGACCCCGTCGAGCAGCTCCATCAGCGCGGACCAGTTCAGCGAGGAACCGCCGAGGCCGTGCACGTACAGCGCGGGTTCGAGGCCTTCGCGCGCGGGCGGCCTGGACCGGACCGTCAGAGTGACGCCCGGCAGCCCGACCGACCGCAGTCTCTCCCCTTCCGCGACCCTGACGGATGCCGCCTTCGGCAGCACACTGGTCGGCGGCACGGACGGCAGCTCGGTCGAAGACATGCGGGCAATGTTACGAGACGATCACGCGCGACTTTGTGTGTTCGCCGTCACAGGTGCGGCCACGGCTACGGATGGGACACCGTGGAACGCGCAGCGGTACCGGCACACACGGAAGCGTCCCCGTGCCGGCACACACGAGAACTCGTACCGGCACACATGAAGGGCACATCGCATAGCGTCCGAAACCGGTGTCTCCTAGGCTCGTACCGAGGGCACCCGCTTGTGGCCCCTGCGTGTTCCAGGGACGTTCGTAGAAGGGAGCCCGCCATGACCGCCGACCCCACCGACCCCACCGACCCCGAGACCTTCGCGGAAGAGGACGACGACTTCGGAGAGATCGACGTCGAGGCGCCGGAGAACGACGCCGCCGAGCAGTACGCGGACGTCTCCCCGGAGCGGGACGACCCGCTGGAGGAGGTGGACCCCGCGCGGGCGAACGAGGCGGACCTCGTCGAACAGGCGCGCGTGGTCTCCCTGGACGAGGACGACTACCGCTGACGTCGTCCCGGCATGCCGAACGGGAGCGGGGAGGAGGGGACGCATTCTGCCCGGACCGTCCCGGTTCAAAACCTTCTGTACGGCTTTTGTGATCGTCCGGTCCGTGAAATTCTGCGCTCGCACCGCGCGCCACAGGGTTACCGAAAAGTACGATGGCGGCGCGGCGCTCACCGCATGAGGACGACTTTGGGAGGCGGCGTGACAGCCATCGAGCAGACAGAGGCGGCACGCCCGCGAGGCACGCGCCTGCCGCGCCGTGCCCGACGGAACCAGCTGCTGGGCGCCGCCCAGGAAGTCTTCGTGGCGCAGGGCTACCACGCCGCCGCCATGGACGACATCGCCGAGCGGGCCGGCGTCAGCAAGCCGGTGCTCTACCAGCACTTCCCGGGCAAGCTCGACCTCTACCTAGCCTTGCTGGACCAGCACTGCGAGTCGCTGATCCAGGCCGTGCGGGGCGCGCTCGCGTCGACGACCGACAACAAGCAGCGCGTCCGCGCGACGATGGACGCCTACTTCGCGTACGTCGAGGACGACGGCGGAGCCTTCCGGCTGGTCTTCGAGTCGGACCTGACGAACGAGCCCGCGGTGCGCGAGCGCGTCGACAAGGTCACCACCGAGTGCGCCGAGGCGATCTGCGAGGTCATCGCCGAGGACACCGGCCTCTCGCGCGCGGAGTCGATGCTGCTGGCCTCCGGTCTGGGCGGCCTGGCGCAGGTCGTCGCCCGTTCCTGGCTGCACAGCGACCGCAGCGTCCCGCGCGACCAGGCGGTGCAGCTGCTGGCCTCGCTGGCCTGGCGGGGCATCGCCGGTTTCCCGCTGCACGGCACCGATCAGCACTGACCGCACCCGTCCCGCGCGTTTGTTCCCGCTCGCTGTTCGCTCCTGGCGTGGACGGGCGCGCGGTACACGTCCCCTCACCGGGCTAATGTGTGCAGCGTACGGCGCGGACGCCCGCGCACCTCATGACCGTCGGAGGGACATAGCCGTGGAGGTCAAGATCGGCGTGCAGCACGCGCCCCGCGAGATCGTTCTGGAGAGCGGTCAGACTCCCGAGGAGGTCGAGCGCGTGGTGGCCGAGGCACTGGCCGGCAAGTCGCAGCTGCTCAGCCTCGTGGACCAGCACGGCCGCAAGGTCCTGGTTCCGGCCGACCGCCTGGCCTACGTCGAGCTGGGCGAGCCCGCCCCGCGCAAGGTGGGCTTCGGCGCGCTGTAGGCAACACGCATCGGGGGAAGGGGCCCGGCGGTCGGCACGACCGCCGGGCCCCTTCCCCCGTCCGCATCCTCCATGCACGGCGTGCCCTCACCCGCTGCACGCACGCGTGTTCACGGACGGCCCACAAGTCGCCCACAGATGAGGATTGCATTCCGCAGGTCACGGGTATGACGGGCTACGACTTCGGTGCACGGCTCCATCGCCCGGGAGGGACCTTCATGATCTTGGAAGCGCTCGGCTCCGCTGTGCTGGGTCTCGCACTCGCGTTGGCCGCGCTCCAGCGCCTGTCCCACCGCCTGCCGGTACGCACCCTCGTCGTCGCGACGGGCGTCGCCGGAGCCCTGTTCGGTGACTTCGTCACCCACAGCGCGCTGGGCCCCGGCACCCTCCTGCTGAGCCTGCTCGGCGCGGCGATCGTCTCCGCCGCGTCCCTCTCCCTGCTGCTGCGCCCCGCCGGCCGACTGCGGCGACGATCAGCCTCGCCGGCGTAGCCCGGTCGCTAGTGCAGCGGCACTAGGCCGCCAGGCCCAGGGCCGCCATCCGCTTGGTGTGGGCCTCGGTGATGCGGGAGAACATCCGGCCGACCTCGGCCAGGTCGAAGCCGTCCGCGACTCCGCCCACCAGCATCGTCGACAGCGCGTCCCGGTCCGCGACCACCCGCTGGGACTGGGACAGGGCCTCGCCCATCAGCCGCCGCGCCCACAGCGCGAGCCGTCCGCCCACGCGCGGGTCGGCGTCGATCGCGGCCCGCACCCGGTCCACCGCGAAGCCGGCGTGCCCGGTGTCGTCGAGCACGGCGAGCACCAGGGCGCGCGAGTCGGTGTCGAGACGCACCGCGACCTCACGGTAGAAGTCGCTGGCGATCGAGTCGCCGACGTACGCCTTGACCAGGCCCTCCAGCCAGTCCGAGGGGGCGGTCTGCCTGTGGAAGCCGTCGAGCGCGGCGACGAACGGCTCCATCGCCAGCGTCGGTCCCTCGCCGATCTCCGTGAGCCGGTCGCGCAGCCGCTCGAAGTGATGGAACTCCGCCGACGCCATCTTCGCCAGCTCCGCCTTGTCCTCCAGCGTGGGCGCCAGTTTGGCGTCCTCCGCGAGCCGCTCGAACGCGGCCAGCTCGCCGTACGCGAGCGCCCCGAGCAGATCCACGACCGCGGCCCGGTACTGCGGATCCGCCGAGGCGCTCGCCCAGTCCTGGGCGGCGATGCCCGTGGGGGCGTCGGGCTCGGGGGCGGCAGCGGACTCGGCGGGCTCGTCGGGCGCGTTGTCAGGCTTGTCAGAGGTGGTCATGCTGCGCACAATAGCCCGCTCGTCGCGGGGCGGAAGTCCCTGGTCAGTCAGTGCGTCCACGAGGACCCGGACGACCGCCTCCGACGGTGTGACAACCACAACGTGACCGAATCGGCCATCGCGTGTGCACGATTCCGGGGTATGGTGGTAATGCGCCTGCCGAATATTCGACGGGCCGCACGTATGAGGATGCCCGGTCGGTGGCCCGATCGGCTCCGACCCGACAGCCCTCCCTGGCCGTACGGCACTTCGCGTACGACGACCGGAGGGACACCCTCCAGCGGTACGAGCGCTAGAGCGTCGGCAGAGGTCCCGTGCCATACGGCTTGCCGCAAGCGGTTGGCCCGAAGGCAGCCGACGTCCCCGGCACGGTCCGTCAAAGACCCCCGCGCTCGCCTCGCACCGCGCACACAGAAGAGGCAGCACCCTGACTACGACGTTCCGAGAGCTCGGAATCCTTCCCGAGACCGCCGAGGCCCTGGAGGCCGTCGGCATCACCAGCCCCTTCCCCATCCAGGAGATGACGCTCCCCGTGGCCCTTTCGGGCACGGACGTCATCGGCCAGGCCAAGACCGGCACCGGCAAGACGCTGGGCTTCGGCCTTCCGCTCCTCGAGCGCGTGACCGTCCCCGCCGACGTCGAGGCCGGCCGCGCGAAGCCCGAGGACCTCACCGACGCCCCGCAGGCGCTCGTCGTCGTCCCCACGCGCGAGCTGTGCACCCAGGTGACCAACGACCTCCTGACCGCGGGCAAGGTGCGCAACGTGCGCGTCACCGCGATCTACGGCGGCCGGGCCTACGAGCCCCAGGTCGAGGCCCTCAAGAAGGGCGTCGACGTCGTCGTCGGCACCCCCGGCCGGCTCCTGGACCTCGCGGGCCAGAAGAAGCTGAACCTGCAGCACATCAGGTCCCTCGTCCTCGACGAGGCCGACGAGATGCTCGACCTGGGCTTCCTGCCCGACGTCGAGAAGATCATCAACCTGCTTCCGGTGCGCCGCCAGACCATGCTGTTCTCGGCGACCATGCCGGGCGCCGTCATCGGTCTCGCCCGCCGCTACATGTCGCAGCCCACGCACATCCGCGCCACCGCGCCGGACGACGAGGGCGTGACCGTCGCGAACATCTCGCAGCACGTGTACCGCGCGCACAACATGGACAAGCCCGAGATGGTCGCGCGCATCCTGCAGGCCGAGGGCCGTGGCCTGGTCATGGTCTTCTGCCGCACCAAGCGCACCGCGGCCGATCTCGCCGACCAGCTCCAGCAGCGCGGCTTCGCCTCCGGCGCGGTCCACGGCGACCTCGGCCAGGGGGCGCGCGAGCAGGCGCTGCGCGCCTTCCGCAACGGCAAGGTGGACGTCCTCGTCTGCACCGACGTCGCCGCCCGCGGCATCGACGTCGAAGGCGTCACCCACGTCATCAACTACCAGTCCCCCGAGGACGAGAAGACGTACCTGCACCGCGTCGGGCGTACCGGCCGAGCGGGCGCCAAGGGCATCGCGGTCACTCTCGTCGACTGGGACGACATCCCGCGCTGGCAGCTGATCAACAAGGCGCTGGAGCTCAGCTTCAACGACCCGCCGGAGACGTACTCCACCTCCCCGCACTTCTTCGAGGAGATGAACATCCCCGCGGGCACCAAGGGTGTCCTGCCGCGCTCGGAGCGCACGCGCGCGGGGCTCGACGCGGAGGAGCTGGAGGACCTGGGCGAGCCGGGCGGCCGCGGTGCACGCGGCGGCCGGGGTGGCCGAGGTGGCCGGGACGAGCGCGGCGGCCGGGGCGAGTCCCGTTCCGCCGAGCGCGCCGGCGAACGCGAGCGCCCGGCCCGTACGCCGCGCCGCCGCCGTCGCACCCGCGGCGGAGCGGGACTCGACGGCACGCCGGAACAGACCACGTCCCCCGTGTCCCCGGTCTCCGCGACTCCCGCTGTCACCACGCCGGAGTCGGCGCCCGTGGCCGAGGAGGCCGCCGCGCAGACCCGCACCCCGCGCCGCCGGCGTCGTACGCGGAGCGGGGCGGCCGCCGAGGCCGTCGCCCTGACGGCCACCGCCGCTCCCGAGGCCGCCGAGACGGCCGTGACTACGGCGGAGGGTCCGGCTCTGGACGCCCCGGAGACCGCCTCGGTCGCCGAGGCCACCGAGACCCCGGCGAACCCGCGCCGCCGCCGCACCCGCAAGTCCGCGGAGGCCGCGCCGGCCGCCACGGTCCCCGTGGTGACGGAGCCGACGGCGGCGGAGGCGGCCCCGGCCGCCCCCGTCGCGGAGCCGGCCGCGGAAGCCGCCGTGGACACCGCGGAGGCCGCTGAGGCCAAGCCGCGCCGCCGCACCCGCAGGACGACGGCTCCGGCCGCCGCCGAGGCGACGGTCGCGACGGTGGACACGCCCGAGGCCGCCGAACCGGCCAAGCCGCGCCGCACCCGCAAGGCCACGACCGCCACCCCGGCGGCCGAGACCGCCGCCGAGACCGCCGCCGAGAGCGCCCTCGACACGGCCGAGGCCACCGAGGCCAAGCCCCGCCGCACCCGCAAGACCGCGACGAAGGCAACGGCACCGGCACCGGCACCGGCACCGGCACCGGCACCGGCCACGACAACCGCCGACATCCCCGCCCAGGCCACCCAGGAGCCGGAGACCAAGCCGCGCCGCACCCGCAAGACCGCGGCCACGGCAGCCACCGCCGCCACCGCCGTCGATGCCCCGGCCGTGGCCAAGCCCCGCCGCACCCGCAAGGCGACGGCCGCCGCAGCGGAGCAGCCCGCCGACGGCTGACGGACGGACGGCCGCTCGGCCGGTGAACGGCCCGACGGCCCGGCCCCTCCCTCGTGGAGGGGCCGGGCCGTCGGCGTTCGGCGTGGCGTTCACGGACCCGGGCCCGCCGGGTAGCCTCGGCACGTGACCAGGCCGACCGACAGCACCTCGAGCCCCTTCCCGCCTCCCCCCGGTGCCCGTGCGTACCCGCTGCGGACCGCGCGCGGTGACTTCGCGGTCGTCGACTCCCCGGTGGCCGCCGGTGTCGAACAGCGGGGTGTCGCGCTCCTGTTGCCCGGGTTCACCGGCAGCAAGGAGGACTTCCACCAGCTGCACGAACCGCTGGCCGCGCGCGGCTACCGGACCGTCGCCGTGGACGGACGCGGCCAGAACGAGTCCGAGGGACCTGCCGAGGACGAATCCCCTTACGCTCGTGTGGAGTTGGCCCGGGACGTGCTTGCGCAGGCGGCCGCTCTCGGCACGCCCCTGCACCTCGTCGGGCACTCCCTCGGCGGCCAGATCGCCCGCGCCGCCGTCCTCGTCGACCATTCCCCCTTCGTCTCGTTCACGCTGGTCTCCTCGGGTCCGGCAGAGATCTCCGAGTCGCAGAAACAGCGCGTGAAACTGCTGCACGACGCGCTCGCGGTGATGACGATGCCCGAGGTGTGGGGGGCGATCCTGGCGATGGGCCCGCCGGAGGAGGTCGGCGGTCCGGCCCGCGGCTTCGGCGACCTGGAGCAGCTGCGACTGCGCTGGCTGAACCACAAACCCGCCCAACTCCTGGCCACAGGGCGCCAGTTGTGCACCGAGCCGAACCGCGTGGCCGAACTCGCCGCCGTCCCGCTGCCGTTCCACGTTCTGTCGGGCGAGCGCGACGACACCTGGCCGGTGACGCTCCTGGACGACATGGGCGTGCGGCTGCGTGCGCACCGGACGGTCGTCGCCGGCGCGGAACACTCGCCGAACCTGGACCGGCCCCTGCCGACGGCCGACGCCCTCGCCGGCTTCTGGGACAGGCACCCCCGGCAAAACCCGTACCGGTGACCGGCACAAACAGCACGAACCGCACGAACCGCACGAAGCTAGTACTGCGTCTGCACGTGCTCCCAGAATCCGTCCCGCAGCGCGCGCCGCAGATCGGCCTGGCCGCGCAGCGAGTACTGCAGGATGCCCTCGGCCTCCACCAGGAGGTCCTGGTCGACGGAGCCGGGCAGATAGGGATGGCCGGGCAGCAGCTCGACCAGTGCCTCGCGGCCCCGCGCCACCAGCCACTTCGCCGCGATCTGGGCGCCGACGAAGCGGACGTCCTCGCGGGTGGGCCGGCTCCCGTTGCTCGCCTCGTAGGCCGGGGCGGTGCGCCGGGCGACGTACGGCTTGAAGAAGTCGAGGTCGAGGGTGCGCTGGCTGTCGACCTCCCAGAGCAGCGGTTCGGCCTGGTTGCGCCCCTCCGGTGCCTCGATGCCCCAGAGGTGGACGCGGGCGCCGTAGCCCTGGGCGGCCTCGACGGCCGAGACCAGGTCCTCGTCGCCGCCGAGCAGGGCCGCGTCGCTGATGGCGCGATGGCGGGCCAGTGACTCCAGGTCGGTGCGGATCAGCGAGTCGACGCCCTTCTGCTGGTTGTTGGCGTTGAGGTTGCCCAACCGGACCTTCACGTCCGGGAGTTCGGCGATGGACTGCTGCTCGGCGGTGTGGATCCGGCGCCGGGCGCCGTCGTACCAGTAGACACGCAGCAGCCTGCTGTCCGCGAAGATGCTGCGGGCTCGGTCGATGAGCGCCTCGATGAGCCCCTCCGCGTCGAGGTCGAAGGCCCGGCGGTCCTCCGTCCCGGCGATCAGCCGGCCCGCGGCCGCGTAGAGATACCCCGCGTCGACGAAGATCGCATGGGTCGAGGGCGTCTTGGCCACCTCGGCGAGCATGCGGGTCAGCAGCTCGTTCGTGCGGTCGATGCGGGCGGCGAGGGCCGCGAGGTCGTCGTTCATCGCCTCCATTCTTCCGGCGGTCACGCTGCGAACACAACCGGTCCCGTTCAGTCGAACCACGGTCTCTTACTCGCTAGTAATTAGCCGTTCGAAAAATTTCTTTAGCGTAGGGAATGTTTGTAACACGCATCGCGTTGACTCCTCATGTAGCAGCAAGCACCAGCAATCCTCAGCAGGAGGATGACCAGACGAAGGGAGAAGCCATGCGCTTCGAGATCATGCGACTCGACGACGTCGACGGCACGCCCGTGGACAGCACCGTCGTGGACGCGGCCTCCGTCAACCGGATCGTTCAGCAGGCCGCCGCCATCGGGCAGCGACTGTGGATCCGTCCGGCCGACACCTCGGCCTCGTAATCCACAGGTCCTTACAGAGACTTCAGAGCCCCGCACGGCGTCGACCGCCGTGCGGGGCTCTGCGTTCACCAGGGCAGTCAGCTCCCCTGGACCACCTGGGTGACACCGTTGATGATCTGCTGTACGGCGATCGCTGAGAGCATCATTCCCGCGAGCCGGGTCACCAGGACCACGCCCCCGTCCTTGATGAGCCGGATGATCAGCAGCGAGTAGCGCATCACGAGCCACAGCACGACATGGATGGCGAGGATCGCCGCCCACACCGACACCTGCGTGGCGACGCCGTCGGCCTTCTGCACGGCCAGGATGACGGACACGATCGCGCCGGGACCGGCCAGCAGGGGCATCCCCAGCGGCACCAGCGCGACATTGACGTCCTTGGTCTGCTTGGGCTCGTCGGTCTTGCCGGTGAGCAGGTCGAGCGCGATGAGCAGGAGCAGCAGTCCGCCCGCGATCATCAGCGCGGGCACGGAGACGTGCAGGTAGTCGAGGATCTGGTGGCCGAGGAGGCCGAAGACGGTGATGACCCCGCCCGCCACGCAGACCGCCTGGAAGGCCATCCGCTTCTGCACCTTGCCGGGACGTCCGGCGGTCAGGGCGAGGAAGATCGGGGTGATCCCGGGGGGATCCATGATGACGAAGAGGGTGAGGAAGAGAGAGCCGAAGACGGCGACGTCGAACATCAGTACAGGGGCCTTGCGGGAAGAAGAGAAGGTGGACGTGCGGGGGTGAGCCTCAGGCTCCGCCGGTCCCCGGCACCGGGAACGCGCCCGTCGCCCGCCGGGTGATCTCCCCGTACACCTCGGGGTCCGTCGTGTACTCGCCGAGCACGCACGTCTTGCGGCTGCCGTGGTAGTCGGACGAGCCCGTGACCAGCAGTCCGAGGTCCCGCGCCAGCCCGCGCAGCCGCGTACGCGTCTCGTCGTCGTGGTCCATGTGGTCGACCTCGATGCCGTCGAGACCGGCGGCGGCCATCTCGGCGATCGCCGACTCCGGCACGGTACGACCCCGCTTGGCGGCCCCCGGATGCGCGAAGACGGTGACCCCGCCCGCACCCTTGACCAGCCGGATCGCCTCGAAGGGGTCGGTCTCGTGCTTCTCCACGAAGGCCCGTCCGCCGTCGGCGAGCCAGCCTTCGGTGAAGGCGTCGCTCACGGTCGGCACGACACCGAGCTCGACGAGCGCGGTCGCCACGTGCGGACGCCCGACGGATCCCTCCCCCGCGATGCGCGCCACCTGCTCCCAGGTGACGGGCACGCCCAGCTCCTGGAGCTTGGCGACCATGGCCCGCGCCCGCGGCACCCGGTCGTCGCGCACCAGCTCGCGTTCGGCGAGCAGGGCGGGCTCCTCGGGGTCGAAGAGGTAGGCCAGCATGTGCATGGAGACGCCGTCGATGCGGCAGGACAGTTCGGCGCCGGTGACGAGGGTGAGCCCGCCCGGCAGCGCGGCCAGGGCGTCGGCGTACCCGCGGGTGGTGTCGTGGTCGGTCAGCGCGACGACGTCCAGACCGGCGTCGGCGGCATTGCGCACCAGCTCGGCCGGGGTGTCCGTACCGTCGGAGGCCGTGGAGTGGCAGTGCAGATCGATGCGCACGAGCGAACTCCAGGGCGGGCGGAACGGAAGGGACGCCTCAGCATAGCTGAGATTCGAACACCCTTCGTCATGGTCGAAACACGGGATCACCCCCTACATGCACGACCGGAAACCCGAGCCCGGCAACCCGCCCCTATGGCTTGAGCAGGCGCGGCGACAGCGCCCCGCAGGGCACCAGTTCCACCTCCGCACCCGCGTCCCGCAGATCGGTCAGCACCAGTTCGTCGTACATCAGCAGTCCGGACTGCTCGGGCCACACCACGGCCCACAGCCACAGACCCCGCGCCTCGCCCGCGAACACCGCCCGGTCGTCCGGGGTGGCGGAGACATGCCAGAGCGGGGTGGGCCGGCCGGCCGCCAGCACCTTCGCCTGCGGGGGTTTCTCGACACTCATGTACGGCCCCGGGTCCGGCCCGTCGACACCGGCGTACCGCGCCCCGAGGCCGACGCCGAGTTCCTCCGCGACCAGGATCAGCTCGCCCATGCCGCCCAGCGGGCCGGGTCCGGAGCAGGCCACGGCGGTGGCGCGACCGCCGCTGCGGTCGTCACCGGCGTAGGTCACGCCCGTGAACAGCCAGCCCACCGGCAGGGGCCAGGGCATCCACACGGGCACCTGCGTACGGTGCACCACCACGCTGAGGGCCTCGACGCTGGGCGGGATCACGGGCTGCAGCGGATGTACCGTCCCGTGCACATCGCACTGCCAGGAGTCGGAGAAGAGTCCGGGAGCCCTGACCCGGCCACCACACTTCGGGCAACTGGGTTCGCCCCTCATAGGGCCCCACGGTCCTACCCGAGCAGGCCCACGTCAAGGACGATCACCCGTCCGGACGGAAGCGGTTCAACGGAAACCACTAGATGTAACTTGCATTAATTAGCCCACCTAACTTACTGTGTGTATATACCAACCATTGTCGTCCGGACAGGAGAAAGCGATGGGAGCGGAGCACGACCCCTTCGACGAGGGAGCGAACGGGCTTCTACGACAGCCGGGCGCGGTCTGGGCGACCGCCGGCGCCTCGGTCGTCGCCTTCATGGGCATCGGCCTGGTCGACCCGATCCTGCCGTCCATCGCCCAGGGCCTCGACGCCACAGCCGGCCAGGTGTCCCTCCTCTTCACCTCCTACTTCCTGATCACCGCGCTCGCGATGCTGGTGACCGGCTTCGTCTCCAGCCGCATCGGCGGCCGCCGGACCCTGCTGCTCGGCCTCGCCCTCGTGGTCGTGTTCGCGGGCCTGGCCGGCACCTCCGGCTCGGTCGCCGAACTCGTCGGATTCCGCGCCGGCTGGGGCCTCGGCAACGCGCTCTTCGTCTCCACCGCCCTCGCGGTCATCGTCGGCGCGGCCGCGGGAGGCAGCGCGGCCGCGATCCTGCTGTACGAGTCCGCCCTCGGCCTCGGCATGGCGTGCGGACCGCTGCTGGGCGCGCTGCTCGGCGACGCCAGCTGGCGCTACCCGTTCTTCGGCACCGCGTTCCTGATGGCGGTCGGGTTCCTGTGCATCACGGTGTTCCTGAAGGAGCAGCCGAAGCCGGCCCGCCGGACCTCGCTGCTCGACCCGGTGAAGGCGCTCGGCCACGGGGGTCTCGCCTCGGCCGCGGCCTCGGCGTTCTTCTACAACTACACGTTCTTCACCGTGCTGGCCTTCACGCCCTTCGTGCTGAACATGAGCCCGTACCGGTCGGGGGCGGTGTTCTTCGCGTGGGGAGTGCTGCTCGCCGTCTTCTCGGTGGTCGTGGCACCGCGGCTGCAGAAGCGCTTCGGCTCGCTGAAGGTGCTCGGCGGCTCGCTGCTGCTGCTCGCGGCGGACGTCCTGGTCCTCGGCTACGGCGACCACACCACCGCGGTCGTCTGCACGATCCTGTCCGGCGCGTTCATCGGCCTGAACAACACCGTCTACACCGAGTTGGCGCTCGGTGTGTCGGACGCCCCGCGCCCGGTGGCGAGCGCCGGCTACAACTTCGTGCGCTGGTTCGCCGCCGCGGCCGCGCCCTACTTCGCCCCGAAGATCGAGGAGTGGACCGACATCCACGTCCCGTTCGTGGTCGCGGCGGTCACCGCGGTCGTCGGCGCGGCCGTGGTCGTCGTACGGCGCAAGGCACTCGCACACGACGCGGAAGAACTGACGCCGCGGCACACGACCGAGGACTCGGTCACCGTCTTCGCCAACTGACGGCTTCCGGCCACCGGTTGGTGACGTTCCTCACGGGATGTCAGTCGAGCGGGACGGACCTGCGGGAGGGATCCCGCAGGTCCGTCCCGCTCGTCAGCCACCGCTCCTGGAGCGCCTGGGCGCCGTGGACGCGTTTCCAGGCGGCCTCGTTCGCCGTCATGGGGAGCAGCGGCAGGAAGCGGACCGGGTCGCGCGGCTCGTCGAGGGCGAGATCCTCGACCAGACCGCCCGGTTCGGCGACCAGCACCGAGCTGAACGGAGCGCCGGGCCACAGCGGTCCGCCGACGTCGAGGGAGGCGCCGGGCGCCACCACCACGCCCTCGACCTGCGGAGACGCGGCGAGCACGGCGAGCGGGCGGAGCACCTTGTCGGTGTCGGCGAGCCCGCCGCGCACCGAGAGGACCAGCTCGGCGCGCGGGCCCTCGACCGGGTCGACGAGCATCGCGGCGGGGTCCGTCATCGGCTGCGCGGACATGCCCAGCGTGGCGTAGCGGACGATGTCGCCCTCGTGGAAACGGAGTACCTCGACACGGTCCGCGCCCAGGAAGGTGACCGCCGCGCGGGCGTCCGGCTCACCCAGCGCGGTGCGCAACCGGGCCTCGACGAGAGGAAGAACATCAGCCATGTCGCGAGCATAGAACTCGTCAGTAGCGGGCAAAGCGGCGGCTTGACACTTCGGTCGGCTGATACTCTTGCCCGGTGGTTCGGGGCAGCACGCAGAAGCGTCGCGATCTTGCCTCGACGCCGATGGGACTCCCTTACGAGGGACCGGCTGGAGGAGGTGGGGCTGTCATGGATCGAAGTCACCCGTGCAGTACCACTCGCTCTTCCGGCCTCTGACGCAGCTGCTTCGGCCGACTGCCGCCTTTCTGCTCGCTTCTTCGCGCGGAAGAGCACTTCGTTTTCCCTGATCCGTCTGATCTGTTCTCTGATCCGTCTGATCTGTCTGGTCTGAATCAGTAACGAAGCTCGCCACCGCGACGGTGCGGTGCTCCCCGCTTTGTGGACGTGCCAAACATCCGCAGTCAGGACGTCCTCATTCCGGGTAGTTCCACCCGTCACAGCGGCCTTTCGTTGCCCGACGCGAAGGAGCCTGCCATGTCGATGATCCGCGACCTGCGTGCCGTGGTCCGTCCGGCCCGTCCCTCCCTGCTCAAGGGCGGTGTCCGCAAGGGCGGTACGCGCATGGACAACGGGGCGTACGACGCCACCCGCGACCCCGCCACCCCGTCGGCCGTCGTCGACTGCGCCGTCTACCGCGACGGCTCCCGCGTCGAGTTCACGCACTCGCTCACCCCGCAGGAGGCCATGCGCCAGGTCCGGCGCGACGGCGGCTTCGTGTGGATCGGCCTGCACGAGCCGACCGAGGCCGAATTCGCCGGTATCGCGAGCGAGTTCGGGCTGCACCCGCTGGCCGTGGAGGACGCCGTCCAGGCCCACCAGCGTCCCAAGCTGGAGCGGTACGACGACTCCCTGTTCACCGTCTTCAAGACGATCCACTACATCGAGCACGACCGGCTCACCGCCAACAGCGAGATCGTGGAGACCGGTGAGGTCATGTGCTTCACCGGCAAGGACTTCTTCATCACCGTCCGGCACGGCGGCCAGGGCTCGCTGCGCGCGCTGCGCCACCGCCTCCAGGACGACCCCGAGCTGCTCGCCAAGGGCCCCTCGGCGGTACTGCACGCGATCGCCGACCATGTCGTCGACGGATACGTCGCGGTCGCCGACGCCGTGCAGGACGACATCGACGAGGTCGAGACCGAGGTCTTCTCGCCGGGCCGCAAGGGCACCCCGCGCGGCACCGACGCCGGCCGGATCTACCAGCTCAAGCGCGAGGTGCTGGAGTTCAAGCGGGCCGTCTCCCCGCTGCTGCGGCCGATGCAGCTGCTGAGCGAGCGGCCGATGCGGCTGGTCGACCCCGACATCCAGAAGTACTTCCGGGACGTCGCCGACCACCTCGCCCGCGTCCAGGAGCAGGTCCTCGGCTTCGACGAACTGCTCAACTCGATCCTGCAGGCCAACCTCGCCCAGGCCTCCGTCGCGCAGAACGAGGACATGCGCAAGATCACGTCCTGGGCGGCCATCATCGCCGTACCGACGATGGTGTGCGGGGTGTACGGCATGAACTTCGACTACATGCCGGAGCTGCACTGGAAGTTCGGCTACCCGGTCGTCATGACGGTCATGGTCGGCCTGTGTGTCGGCATCCACCGCACCCTGAAGCGCAACGGCTGGCTGTGACCGCCCCCGCGCGGGCCCTTAGGCTGGGCGGCATGACAAGCGAGCTGCTCGGGCAGGCCCTCGTCGAGGAGGCCACCAAGAAGTCCGGCCTCATCTGGGTCAGGGGCACCGGCGAACCGGCCGCGCGTGCGCTGTGGCACGTGTGGCACGAGGGCGCCGCCTGTGTGATCGGCGACGGGCCGGGCGAGCAGCCGCTGCCGGGACTGGTCGAGGGCGGTTCGGCCGAGGTCACGGTCCGCAGCAAGGACAAGGGGGGCCGGCTGGTCTCCTGGACGGCGAGGGTCGTACAGCTCGCACCCGGCTCACCCGAGTGGGACGCGGCCGTCGCCGAGCTGAAGGGCAAGCGGCTCAACGCGCCCGACGGCGAGGCGATGCCGGGGCGGTGGGCCCGGGAGTGCCGGGTGGTGCGACTGGAGCCGACGGGGGCGACGCTGCCCCTGCCCGAAGGCGATCTCGCGGCGCGGCCCGTGCCGTCCCCCGCCACCACCCGTGAGCCGGTCCCGGCGGGCCTGCCGAAGCTGCTGCTGAGAAAGCGGCGCAAGAAATAGTCCAGCGGCGGTCAGGACGTCGGCAGCTGCTTGCCGTAGTCGACCGTCGCGCCCTTTGCCGGCTCCTCCAGGGCGAAGTCCTTGCCCCAGGCGGAGAAGCTCAGGGTGCCCGCGCCGCCGCCGCGCACCAGGCGCAGCGGGTACGGGTCGCCCTCCAGGGAGACGTCCAGCGTGCCGCCGGAGCCGCCGTCTCCGGTGATGCGGATGGTGCGCACACCGGACTGCTCGTGGTGTCCGTCCGTCTTCACCGAGCCGTGCAGGGTCAGCAGACCGTCGAGGAGGAGGTCCTTGTCCGTGAAGCCGCTGAACTTCTTGTACGAGGGGTCCCCCGTCGGCACCTTCACGTACTTGTCGTCGAGCTTGTCCGCGGCGGCCGTGTCCGAGCCGCCGCCCGCGGCCTTGCCGTCCTCATCGTGCTTCCAGAACGCGGCGTCCGCCTTCAGGTACAGCTGCTCGCCGACCCGCAGCAGGTGGAACGTGGTCCCCTCGGCGGTGACCGAGCCGGTGCCGCCGTCCGCCTTCAGCCGCATGTCGAGCCGGTATGTACGGCCGCTGGTGACCACGGTCCCCGACAGCCGTACCGCGTCCACCGAACCGGCGGCGGCCCTCGTCTTCGTCTGGATCTGCGCGGCGGGCAGCTTGCCCACGCCGTTGGTGCCCTCGTCCGGATCCTCGGCGCACCCGGTGAGACCCACGGCAAGTGCGCACACGGCGCTCACCAGCGCGGCCCGGCGGGTACGGCCCTGGGGAGTCACAGTCACAGGGAGGGCTGCCTTTCTGCGGGGGTGTGCTGGGCGGCGTACGGCAGCGTACCGGGGTCTCCGGGCCCGCTCGGAACGGGTCCGTCCGGAGCCCTCACCAGGGCGTATCCGATCGGGACGGGCTAGCCTGAAGCCCGCAGGAGCGGGCAATTCGGAAGGCGACTCAAAAGGCGTTTCAAAAAGGCAAGGAACCACAGCCATGGCAGCCGGTGTCCCCCGGATCTTCGTCTCGCACCTCGCCGGTGTTCCCGTCTTCGACCCCACCGGCGACCAGGTCGGCCGCGTGCGCGACCTGGTCGTCATGCTGCGCGTCGGCCGCCGGCCCCCACGGGTGCTCGGTCTGGTCGTGGAACTGTCCACCCGCCGCCGGATCTTCCTGCCGATGACCCGGGTGACCGGCATCGAGTCCGGCCAGGTCATCACCACCGGTGTGCTCAACGTCCGCCGCTTCGAGCAACGGCCCACCGAGCGGCTGGTCTTCGGGGAACTGCTCGACCTGCGGGCCACGCTCGTCGAGACCGGCGAGGAGGTCACCGTCCTCGACGTGTCCATGCAGCAGCTGCCGGCCCGCCGGGACTGGGAGATCACCCGCGTCTTCGTCCGCAAGGGCCGAAAGGGCGGCGCGTTCCGCCGCACGAAGGGCGAGGCGCTGACCGTGGAGTGGTCGGCGGTCACCGGCTTCTCCCTGGAGGAGCACGGGCAGGGCGCCGAGAGCCTGCTGGCCACCTTCGAGCAGCTGCGCCCCGCCGACCTGGCGAACGTCCTGCACCACCTCTCGGCCAAGCGGCGCGCGGAGGTCGCCGCCGCCCTCGACGACGACCGGCTCGCCGACGTCCTCGAGGAACTCCCGGAGGACGACCAGATCGAGATCCTCGGCAAGCTGAAGGAGGAGCGCGCCGCGGATGTCCTGGAGGCCATGGACCCCGACGACGCGGCCGACCTGCTCGCCGAACTGCCGACGGCGGACCAGGAGCGGCTGCTGAGCCTGATGGAACCCGCCGACGCGGCCGACATGCGGCGCCTGATGTCGTACGAGGAGCACACGGCGGGCGGTCTGATGACCACCGAGCCGATCGTCCTGCGGCCGGACGCCACCGTCGCCGACGCCCTCGCGCGGGTGCGCAACCGCGACCTGTCCCCCGCGCTCGCCGCCCAGGTCTACGTCTGCCGGCCGCCCGACGAGACCCCGACGGGCAAGTACCTCGGCACGGTCCACTTCCAGCGGCTGCTGCGCGAACCGCCGTACACCCTGGTCAGCGCGATCCTCGACGGTGATCTGCAGGCGCTCGACCCCGAGGCCGAGCTGCCGGTCGTCGCCGGGTTCTTCGCGACGTACGACATGGTCGCGGCGCCCGTCGTGGACGAGGCGGGTTCGCTGCTCGGCGCGGTGACCGTGGACGACGTGCTCGACCACATGCTGCCGGAGGACTGGCGGGAGACCGAGTTCCACCTCGACGACTCAGAAGAGACGACGGGGAAGGGGTGACTCCGCATGTCTCCCGAGCGTGAGAACACCCGTGAGCGCGAGCGGACGCCCGCGGGCGCGACCGCCACCAGCCGCCCGCGCGCCCGGCTCGACCAGCCACGCCCACCGCGGCGCCGGCTGGTGCCCGAATGGGACCCGGAGGCCTTCGGCCGGCTGTCGGAGCGGATCGCGCGCTTCCTCGGCACCGGACGGTTCATCGTCTGGATGACGGTCGTCATCATCGTGTGGGTGCTGTGGAACGTGTTCGCCCCGCACGACCTGCGCTTCGACAACTACCCCTTCATCTTCCTGACTCTGATGCTGTCCCTCCAGGCCTCCTACGCGGCCCCGCTGATCCTGCTCGCGCAGAACCGGCAGGACGACCGCGACCGCGTCAACCTGGAACAGGACCGCAAACAGAACGAGCGGTCCATCGCCGACACCGAGTACCTCACCAGGGAGGTGGCCGCCCTGCGCATGGGCCTGGGCGAGGTCGCCACCCGCGACTGGATCCGCTCCGAACTGCAGGACATGCTCAAGGAACTGGAGGAGCGGCACAACGGTCAGCACGGGAAGGTGGTATTCCCGGCGGATCGGTCGCCGGGACGTGACACAGACGACCGCTGAGGGGCTGGCCGCGCGCCCCCGTGCGCGCCGTACCATCGTCCTATGGCTAGCGAAGACGCGGTGCGCGAGGCACTGGCGACGGTGAACGACCCCGAGATCAACCGCCCCATCACCGAACTCGGGATGGTCAAGTCGGTGGAGATCGGTGTGGACGGAGCGGTCGCGGTCACCGTGTACCTGACGGTCTCCGGCTGCCCGATGCGCGAGACGATCACGCAGCGGGTGACCGAGGCGGTCTCCCGCGTCGAGGGCGTCACCCGGGTCGACGTCACGCTCGACGTGATGAGCGACGAGCAGCGCAGGGAGCTGGCGACCGCCCTGCGCGGCGGCCAGGCCGAGCGCGAGGTCCCCTTCGCCAAGCCCGGCAGCCTGACCCGGGTGTACGCGGTGGCGTCCGGCAAGGGCGGCGTCGGCAAGTCCTCGGTGACGGTGAACCTCGCGGTGGCGATGGCGGCCGACGGCCTCAAGGTGGGCGTCGTCGACGCCGACATCTACGGCCACAGCGTGCCGCGCATGCTGGGCGCGGACGGCAGTCCCACCCAGGTCGAGAACATGATCATGCCGCCGTCGGCGAACGGCGTGAAGGTCATCTCGATCGGCATGTTCACCCCGGGCAACGCGCCGGTCGTCTGGCGCGGCCCGATGCTGCACCGCGCGCTCCAGCAGTTCCTCTCGGACGTCTACTGGGGCGACCTGGACGTCCTGCTGCTCGACCTGCCGCCGGGCACCGGCGACATCGCGATCTCCGTCGCCCAGCTGGTCCCGAACGCGGAGATCCTGGTCGTGACGACCCCCCAGCAGGCGGCGGCCGAGGTCGCCGAGCGGGCCGGCTCCATCGCCGTCCAGACCCACCAGAAGATCGTCGGCGTCGTCGAGAACATGTCCGGCCTGCCCTGCCCGCACTGCGGCGAGATGGTCGACGTGTTCGGCACCGGCGGCGGCCAGACGGTCGCCGACGGCCTGACCCGGACCACGGGCGCGACCGTCCCGGTCCTCGGCTCCATCCCGATCGACGTCCGGCTGCGCGAGGGCGGCGACGAGGGCAAGCCCGTCGTCCTGACCGACCCGGACTCCCCCGCGGGCTCCGCGCTGCGCGCCATCGCGGGCAAGCTGGGCGGCCGTCAGCGCGGCCTGTCGGGACTGTCGCTGGGGATCACCCCGAAGAACAAGTTCTAGGCCTGTACGACCATGGGGTGCCCTCCGCCGGGAGGGCACCCTTCGTGCTACTGGGCGTACGCCTCGATGTCCTTCACCACGGAGAAGCCGAGCCCGTAGGCGCTCATGCCCCTGCCGTAGGCCCCCAGGTGCACGCCCTGCTCGGTGGAGCCGGCCAGGACCCATCCGAACTCCGACTCGCGGTAGTGGAAGGGGGTCGGCACACCGTCGACCGGGAGGGACAGCGCCGACCAGTCCGGCCCCGCCAGGTCGTCCGCGAGCACCCAGGCCGTCTCGGTCTGCTGGTCCAGCCAGTCGTCCCGCAGTGTGTGGTCCATCTGGCCCGGCCAGGTGAAGGACAGCAGACCCACCCCCGCGAGCCAGGCCGCCGAGGACACCGAGGTGGCCTCCAGCAGGCCCGTGCCGTCCGGGCTGCGCCGCACCGGGTTCGCGGCGACCGTGACGACGACCGCGAACCTGCCGCGGTCCTCGCCGGCCGTCTCGTGTCTTATGGAGGGTTCGTCACCGTGTCCGATGGAACCGTGTTCGACGGCCCCGTCGGCCGCCGCTCCCACCTGCATCAGCCAGCGCGGTCCCGTGTAGGCCTCGTCGAGGCCGTACCACGGGAAGGGCGCCTCCAGGTAGCCGTCGACCGTGCGCCGGACGGAGGGAACCTGTTGTCCACCCTCCGCGGCCGGCGTCTGCGCGACTGCCCGACTCGTCGTCTCCATGTGCCCGGACGCCTCCTCGCTCTCGACGGAGCGACGGGCCCGCCCCCCTTCGGGCGTACTCGTCCGCTCCGCACAACAACCAGGCAGCATAGCCACCCCGCCGCGGAGAGCGGTGAAGCCGCCCGGCGCGCAGGTGGCGCGGGGCGGCTTCAGGGGGACCCGGAGTGGTCCGGGGAGCGCACGGGGGTCGCTCAGGTGGCGTCCGCGTCGAAGGGCGGCCGGTCGTCCTTGCCCGGGTCCTCGGGCTTCTTGGTCATGTCGATCCTGCCGCCCGACGACCCCGCGGACGAGCCCGCGGACGTGTCCGTGTCACGGCTGTGCACGGCGTCGGTGACCTCGGCCATCTCCTTCTTCAGGTCGAAGCCGTTACGGATCTCCTTCAGCCCCAGTTCGTCGTTGTCCAGCTGCTTGCGGATGAACGTCTTGGGGTTGAGGTCCTCGAACTCGAAGTCCTTGAACTCCGGTCCGAGCTCCTGCCGGATGTCCTGCTTGGCGCTCTCGGAGAACTCACGGATCTTCCGGACGGTGCGCATCACGTCCGAGATGACCTTCGGGAGCTTGTCCGGACCGAAGACGAGCACGGCCAGGACGACGATCGTCACCAGCTCGAGCGGGCCTATGTCATTGAACACCTGAAGCTCCTTGCGATGTCCGCGGTCCTCGGCCCTCTGCGGTCAGGTCAGGTCTTCCGTGGTCCGGGCCGGGTCCACGGTACCCGTCGCACCTGTCCGACCGGTACCGTCCCGTGCTGTCCGACTGGGTGCACACGGCCGGTTTTTCGCGTTGTTTGCCTTGTCGGAGCGTGTTTCGGGGTCCGATCTGTGAGGTTTCTGTCAATCGCTGTGGGGTCGCCGTCCGGGAGCCGTTCAACTTCCGTCGGCGGAGCCCAGGACCAGCGAGAGCGTACGTTCCCTGCCGCCACGCTCGACGGTCAGCTCCAGGCGGTCACCGGGACGGTGGGCACGGGTTTTGACGATCAGTTCGTCACCCGAGTGGATGCGGGTGCCGTCGACCTCGGTGATGACGTCCCCGGCCTTGATGCCGGCCAGGTCACCGGGGCCGCCCGGGGTGACCGCCGCACCGCTGGCACCGCCCTTGCTGCTCACCCGCGCGCCGTCGCCCGCGTAGTCCAGGTCGAGGGTGACGCCGATGACGGGATGGGTCGCCCTACCCGTGTTGATCAGCTCCTCCGCGACGCGTTTGCCCTGGTTGACGGGGATCGCGAAGCCCAGGCCGATGGAGCCCGCCTGGCCGCCGCTCTGAGCGGCACCGTCGTCGGCGGACCGGATGGCGGAATTGATGCCGATGACGCGGCCCCGGGAGTCGAGCAGGGGCCCGCCGGAGTTGCCGGGATTGATGGGCGCGTCGGTCTGCAGGGCGTCCACGTACGACACGTCACTGCCGTCCCCGCCCCCGCCGCCGGCCGTGATGGGCCGCTCCTTGGCGCTGATGATGCCGGAGGTGACGGTTCCCTCCAGGTCGAACGGGGCGCCGATGGCGACGACCGGGTCGCCGACCTGGACGTTGTCGGAGTTGCCGAGGGGCAGCGGCTTGAGGCCGCCGACCCCGCTGACCTCGACGACGGCGAGGTCGTACCCGCTGTCCCTCCCCACGACCTCCGCCTCGGCGGTCTGTCCCCCGTTGAAGACGACGGTTATCTTCCCGTCGCTTCCGGCGGGCTCGACCACGTGGTTGTTGGTGAGGATGTGACCGCGGGTGTCGAGCACGAACCCGGTGCCGGTGTCGGACTCCCCGCTGCCGGTGACCCGCAGCGTGACCACACCGGGCAGGGCCCGGGCGGCGATCGCGGCGACGCTGTCCGCGGCCCGCCCGGTGGGCTCCGCGGAGGCCTGCGGCAGCTCCACCCCGCCGAACCCGCCGTTGCGCTCCAGATGGGCACCCACGACCCCGCCGAGCACCCCGGAGACCAGTGCGAGCCCCAGCGCGCCCCCGGCCAACCGCCGCCGCACCTGCCTGCGCCGCTCCCCCTCACCGACGACACCGGCACCGGTCTGCTGAAGGGGACCTAGGGAGCCGCGCGGAACGGGGGAAGCCCAGGGGTCGTAGCGCTGCCACGGGGTGGCCGGAACCGGGACCTCGACGGGGGCGGGCGGCGACTGGGGCGGGGCCGGGAGCGGAGGGGGGACGGGCGCGGCGGACTCGGGTGAGCTCGACTCCGCCGGGGTGGCCGAGGCCACGGCCGGCGCGGGGTGGGCCGGCGCCGTGCCGTGGGCCGGGGCGACCGCCGGGTGCTGGACGGGGGGCGCGGGGGCCCAGGGGCCCGGGTGACCGTAGGGCGGGGTGCTGTAGGGGTCGGGGTCGTGCAGGGGCTTGGGCGGCTCGTCGGGGACGGGGGCCGGCGCCGGCCCGGCGAACGGCTCCTCGGCCGGGACGGTCGCGTCGGGCGTGAGGGCAGGTGCGTTCGGCGTCCGAGCGGTCGCGTCCGGCGTCGGAGCGGGTGGGTTCAGGGGGCGGCTCAGTTCGTAGTCGCCGTCGTCGGCACCCGCCTCGTCACCCTCGGTCTCCCCCGCCGCCTCGCCGCCCGGGACGGCACGCTCCGGGAGGGCCAGTTCGAAGTCGCCCTCCGGCAAGCGGTCCTCAGGCAGGCCGCCCGCCGACGGGTCGCCCTGCAACGCGTCGCCCTCTGCCGGCAGACCTTGCTCCCCCGGCCCCGAAGGTTCCTGCGGTCGAGGCCGGCTCCACCACTTCGCCTTCGCGGACTTCCCCTCGTCCATGCTCTCCCCCCTGCCGGACCCGGTCAGGGCCGGGTCGCCTCCTTCTCCTGGATTCAACCAGGTTCGCCGCGGACCGGCTCGGGGGCCGGTTCAGCGGGCGTTCGGGGAGGCGGACGGGGCGGAGGTGGTGTCGGGGACGGGCACGGCGAGCAGACCTGGGCCGGTGGCCTCGGAGGTGGCGGTGGTCCAGGCGGTCAGGGCGAGCGGCGGGGTCGTGGCGAGCGGACGTATCAAGGGGGACACGGCCGCCGCTCCGGCCACCACGGGGGCGGTGAGCCGGTGCAGGACCGAGTCCGTGGTACGCCCGGTGGCCGGGGAGGGCACTCCGGGCAGCAGCGGGGCGGAGACCTCGGTCGGGGCGACCTGCCCGCCGCCGACCAGCGTGCCGTCCTGCGCGAGCAGGGGCCCGGTGCCGCGCCGGCGCTGGCTGTCGGGCGTCGTGGCGGAGCCCGTGCCCGGGGTGCGGGCCGGGGTCACATTGCTGCCGCCGGATCCGCCGCGTGCGTCCGCCGCCGTGTCGACCGACACGCCGGTGTTCACCCCGCCCAGGGCGATCGCGGCCAGCGACACCGCGCCGGCCGCCACGAAGGCGAACCGCATACTGCGCGAGCGCTCGCTGTCGGGCCGCCCGACGGGGTGGATGCGGAAGCCCCGGTCCGGGGCGGACGGCTGGAGGGCCGGGCCGTGGCCGCCGTCCGCCGGCACGTAGCCGAACGAGAACGGATCGTCACGTCTCATTCCGAAGACACCGCCGCCGAAGCCTGACCCGCCCAGCGGCGTACCGCCGCCGTCGGAGTCACCTCCTGCGGGGAGCCCCTGGAGACGGGCCAGGAAGCTCTCGGAGGGGGCGGGCGGGGCCACTTCCGCGAACACGTTCTTCAGCCGGCGCTGGGCGTCGACCTCGGCCTTGCACTTCGGACAGGTCGCCAGATGCGCCAGTACGCGCTCACGGCTGTCATGACCGAGCTCGCCGTCCACCAGGGCGGAGAGCCGGTCGCCCAGATGCTGCTCGGCGAGGAGCCCCTCGGCGGGATTGCGTCGAGTTCCACTCACGCGGTCGCGCCCCCTCCTCCCAGAGCGGGAACGCGGGGCACGAAGGAGCGGTGCTCGGCGCGCGCCTGCGGCGAGCGGTGGGCGAGGGCCTTGCGCAGCTGGGAACGCCCGCGGTGGATGCGCGAGCGGACGGTGCCCAGCTTGACGCCCAGGGTCGCGGCGATCTCCTCGTACGACAGTCCTTCGATGTCGCACAGGACGACCGCGGCGCGGAACTCGGGCGCGAGGGTGTCGAGGGCCTGCTGGACGTCCGCGTCGAAGTGGGCGTCGTTGAAGATCTGCTGCGGGGTGGGTTCCTTGCTGGCGAGCCGCTCGGCCGCGTCCTCGCCGAGCGAGTCGAAGCGGATGCGCTGCTTGCGGCGGACCATGTCCAGGAAGAGGTTGGTGGTGATGCGGTGCAGCCAGCCCTCGAAGGTGCCCGGCGTGTAGGTCGACAGGGAGCGGAAGACGCGGACGAAGACCTCCTGGGTGAGGTCCTCGGCGTCGTGCTGGTTGCCGGTCAGACGGTAGGCGAGCCGGTAGACCCGGCCGCTGTGCATGCTGACGATCTCCTCCCAGGTGGGCGGAGTCCACGCCTGCCCGTCCGCGTCGGTGGAGAAGGTCGCGGTCTGGGCCGGACCGGCGGCGAAGCCGACGGTGTGGCTGCTGTCAGCGGTGTCGTTCACGGATTTCGGCCTGCCTGCCGACCCGAGAAAGCGCCGCAGCGCTCCTCTCCGATCCACAGGCGCAGCCGCACCTCCCCTGTCGGCTCTGGTGGTGTCCAGTGGAGCCCCTACCATAGCCACCTCGCCCGTTAGCTCCGGATAAGCGGTTTTACGAGAATTTGATCTGTGCTGATACGGCTCATACGGCTGCGTCAGCACTTGCTCGGCGTCCCGTCCCTCGTCGTGATCCAACTGTGTCCCCCGGTCGTCGTTCCCACCCTTTCAAACGACCGGTCCCATCTGCGGGTTCCCGGCGGCAACGGATACAGTCACGCCCAGGCAACCACGGGGACAGGAGAGGGTCATTACCGGCAACCGGCAGACGAGCTGGGCGTTCGCCGACGCCTATGTCGCCGAGGACGAAGCGCTGCTCTGGGCCCGTGACCGGGCCCGCGAGGCAGGGCTGCGCTCGGTGTCGCCCAGCACGGGCGCCGCGCTGCGGTTGCTGGCCGCCTCGGTGGACGCGAAGGCGGTGGCCGAGATCGGCACCGGCACCGGCGTCTCCGGTATCCATCTGCTGCACGGCATGCGGTCGGACGGTGTCCTGACCACCGTCGACCCCGAGCCGGAGCACCAGCAGTTCGCCCGGCAGGCCTTCCGGGCCTGCGGCTTCGCCAGCAACCGGGCCCGCTTCATTCCCGGCCGGGCGCTGGACGTGCTGCCGCGTCTCGCGGACGCCGGCTACGACCTCGTCTTCTGCGACGGCGACCGGCTGGAGTTCCTGGACTATCTCGCTGAATCGTTGCGCCTGCTGCGCCCCGGTGGCCTGGTCGTTTTCGAGGGCGTCTTCGCCAACGGCCGCACGGTCGACTCCGGCCCACAGCCCACGGAGGTCATAAGGATCCGGGAGCTGCTGCGGGCGGTGCGGGACAGCCAGGAGCTGGTGCCGTCACTGCTGCCGGTGGGGGACGGGCTGCTGTGCGCGGTCAAACGGTGAGCTGAGCGGCACCAGCGGGGAGAAACACCCGCCCCGGCAGCCTTGAGGGTGCCGGGGCGGGTGAAAGGGTATGGTCGCTTGCGCGTCAGCCGACGACCTTCTTGAGGGCGTCGCCGAGCGCGTCGGCCTCGTCAGGGGTCAGCTCGACGACGAGCCGACCGCCGCCTTCGAGCGGAACGCGCATGACGATGCCCCGCCCCTCCTTGGTCACCTCGAGCGGGCCATCACCCGTCCGCGGCTTCATGGCCGCCATGCTCGTTCCCCTTCCTGAAACCAGCTCACGTCAAAGCCGACGACCCTGGGAGGGCACGCGCGGTCCAAACGTGGGACACGCGACACCGGCATCGAACACATTGCTTCCAGGCCATTATCCCGCATCTCAGGACCCGATGACCAACAGCAGTAGGCATCGCTTGGGCAACGCGCGATAGCAAAACCACTCAATTCGCCGCTGTGACTGCGATACTGCGCCGCCGCACAGACTTGCCGGGTCCGTAAACCGGGTCGGATTCTTTGACACAGGTCACATGTCGCGTCCGGTCCTCGGACAACGATCTCCGCCATGCTGTCCCTCGTAGGTCTGAGCCGCGACACGGAGGGGACATCCCATGGCCGACAGCGTCCTGTACGAGGTGAGCGACGGGCTCGCGACGATCACGCTCAACCGCCCGGAGGCGATGAACGCGCTGAACGTCGCCACGAAGGTCGCCCTGCGGGACATCGTGCGGGAGGCGGCGGACGACCCTGCCGTACGGGCCGTGCTGCTGACCGCCGCCGGGGATCGGGCGTTCTGCGTGGGGCAGGACCTCAAGGAGCACATCGGGCTGCTGGCCGAGGGGTCAGCCCACGTCATGAGCACCGTCAAGGAGCACTACAACCCGATCGTGCGGGCGCTGACGGAGGCGCCGAAGCCGGTGGTCGCCGCGGTCAACGGGGTGGCCGCGGGTGCGGGCTTCGGTCTGGCACTGGCCGCGGACTACCGCGTCGTGGCCGACACGGCGGGTTTCAACACGTCGTTCGCGGGCGTCGCGCTCACCGCCGACTCGGGCGTCTCCTGGACCCTGCCCCGGGTGATCGGACCCGGACGGGCCGCCGACCTGCTGTTCTTCCCCCGGACGGTCAAGGCCCAGGAGGCGTACGAGCTGGGGATCGCCAACCGGGTGGTTCCCTCGGCGTCGCTGCGCACCGCGGGCGAGCAGGTGGCGCGGATGCTGGCCGAGGGGCCGACCGTGGCCTATGCGGCGATCAAGGAGGCCGTCGCCTACGGCTTCTCGCACTCGCTCTCCGAGACGCTGGAGAAGGAGGACGAGTTGCAGGGGCGGGCCGGGGCGTCCGAGGACCATGCGATCGCCGTGCGGGCGTTCGTGGACAAGGAGGAGCCCAAGTACCTGGGCCGCTGAGTCAGGCCTGTCGGCTCACACAGTTTTCCAGGTGGTCGTCGACCAGGCCGCATGCCTGCATGAGCGCGTACGCCGTCGTCGGACCCACGAACCGCAGGCCACGTTTCTTCAGGGCCTTCGACAACGCCGTCGACTCGTCCGTCACCGCCGGGACGTCCGCGAGGGTCCTGGGGACCGGGCGGGTCGCCGGGTCAGGGGCGTGGGACCAGATGAGTTCGTCCAGGTCGCCCGGGGCCCACTCCGCCAGCACGCGCGCGTTCGCCAGCGTGGCGTCGACCTTGGCGCGGTTGCGGATGATGCCCGCGTCGGCGAGGAGGCGTTCGCGGTCCTCGTCGGTGAAGGCGGCCACCGAGTCGATCTTGAAGTCGGCGAAGGCGGTACGGAAGCCGGGACGGCGGCGCAGGATGGTGATCCAGGACAGGCCGGACTGGAAGGCCTCGAGGCTGAGCCGCTCGAAGAGGGCGTCGTCGCCGTGGACCGCGCGGCCCCACTCGTCGTCGTGGTAGGCCACGTAGTCCTCGGTGGACAGCGCCCAGGGGCAGCGCAGCGCGCCGTCCGGACCGGCCAGCACGGTGCCGTCGCTCACTGGTGGTCCTCCGGGGCGGGCTTCTCGAAGGAGACCTGGTGCCCCGTCCGGGCCTGGGGGCCGGCGAGGGCGGACTCCAGGTCGGCGATCCGGGCGTCGCGCTCGGCGAGCTCGGCGGCGAGGCGGTTCAGGGCGTCGTCGACGTCCGCCATGCGGTAGCCGCGGACGGCGAGCGGGAAGCGGAGCCGGTCGACGTCGGCGCGGTCGACGGGGCGGTCCTCGGGCAGCGGGTCGTGCAGCAGCTCCGGAGCCACCTCGGGCAGCGGGCCGGTGCCCTCGCCGCCGCCCACCACGGCGAGCGTCACCGCGGCGACCACCACGGCGAGCGCGATGACCAGGAACAAGAACATAACCATCGGTGGGTCCCCAGGCTCGGTGTGCTCGGTCTCGAATGTGTGTGGGTCCGATCGTGCCATGCGGGTCCGACGGTTAGGGTCACAGGCGGCGGATGTGCAGCACGTACTAGGAGAGGTCACAGGCGATGCTCAGGCTGGGCAGTCGGGTGTTCGCGGCCCACGAGCCGGTGATCATGGCGATCGTCAACCGGACGCCGGACTCGTTCTACGACCAGGGAGCGACCTTCCGGGACGAGCCGGCGCTCGCGCGGGTGGAGCGGGCGGTGTCGGAGGGTGCCGCCATCATCGACATCGGCGGGGTGAAGGCGGGTCCCGGCGAGGAGGTCACCGCCGAGGAGGAGGCGCGGCGCACGGTCGGGTTCGTCGCGGAGGTACGGCGGCGGTTCCCGGACGTGATCATCAGCGTGGACACCTGGCGGGCGGAGGTCGGGGAGGCGGTCTGCGAGGCGGGCGCGGATCTGCTGAACGACGCGTGGGGCGGGGTCGACCCGGGGCTCGCGGAGGTCGCCGCGCGGTTCGGGGTGGGGCTGGTGTGCACGCACGCGGGCGGTGCGGACCCCCGCACACGGCCGCACCGGGTGACGTACGACGACGTCATGGCCGACATCCTCCGGGTGACCGTGGGGCTGGCGGAGCGGGCGGCGGGGCTGGGGGTGCCGAGGGAGTCGATCCTGATCGATCCCGGGCACGACTTCGGGAAGAACACGCGGCACAGCCTGGAGGCGACGCGGCGGCTGCCGGAGATGGTGGAGACGGGGTGGCCGGTGCTGGTGTCGCTGTCCAACAAGGACTTCGTGGGGGAGACGCTGGACCGGCAGGTGAAGGAACGGGTGCTGGGGACGCTGGCGACCACGGCGGTGTCGGCGTGGCTGGGGGCGCAGGTGTACCGGGTGCACGAGGTTGCCGAGACACGGCAGGTGCTGGACATGGTCGGCTCCATCGCGGGCCACCGTCCGCCCGCCGTGGCCCGGCGCGGGCTCGCGTAGGCGCGTGTCCCAGGGGGCTCCACCCCCTGGACCGCGGTCGGCCCCGAAGGGCCTCGTCCTCGAACGCCGGACGGGCTGAAAGATCGCGCCCGGCCGGCGTCGAGGACCAACGGCTAGGGCGAAACACGCCCTAGCGGGCCGCCTCCTTGGACACCAACGCCACCGCCTCGTCCACGTCGTCCGTCACGTGGAACAGGAGGAGGTCCTTCTCCGCCGCCTTGCCCTGGGCGACCAGGGTGCCCCGGAGCCAGTCGATCAGGCCTCCCCAGTACTCCGTTCCGAAGAGGACGATCGGGAAGCGGGTGACCTTCTGGGTCTGGACGAGGGTGAGGGCCTCGAAGAGTTCGTCCAGGGTGCCGAGGCCGCCGGGCAGAACCACGAAGCCCTGCGCGTACTTCACGAACATCATCTTGCGGACGAAGAAGTACCGGAAGTTGAGGCCGATGTCGACGTAGGGGTTGAGTCCCTGCTCGAAGGGCAGCTCGATGCCGAGGCCGACGGAGACGCCGCCCGCATCGAGGGCGCCCTTGTTCGCCGCCTCCATCGCGCCCGGGCCACCGCCCGTGATCACCGCCCAGCCGGCGTCCACCAGGCCGCGTCCGAGCCGGACGCCCGCCTCGTACTCCGGTGAGTCGGCGGGGGTGCGGGCGGAGCCGAACACGCTGATCGCCGGGGGCAGTTCGGCCAGGGTGCCGAATCCCTCGATGAACTCCGACTGGATGCGCAGGACCCGCCAGGGGTCGGTGTGGACCCAGTCGGAGGGGCCGCCCGCGTCCAGCAGCCGCTGGTCGGTCGTGCTCGCCGTGACCTGACCCCGCCGTCGGAGGACCGGTCCCAGCCGCTGTTCCTCCGGCGGCTGCTTCTTCCCCTCGGGGTTACCGGTAGCCATGTGCGCTCCCTCCGCTTGCAGGTCTTTCCGTGCCAGCGTAGATCCAGCCCGGTTACGGGCGGGGGACGTCGGCGTGTCCGGCACGGAGCGTGCCCGTGCTCAGCCGTTGAGCCAGGCCCGCAGGCGCTCCTCCCCGGCCAGGATCTTCGCCGTCTCGACGCGTTCGTCGCGCTTGTGGGCCAAGTGCGGGTTGCCGGGGCCGTAGTTGACCGCGGGGACGCCCAGCGAGGAGAAGCGGCTGACGTCCGTCCAGCCGTACTTGGGCTGCGGGGTGCCGCCCACCGCAGCGATGAAGGCGGCGGCGGCCGGGTGGGAGAGGCCGGGCAGGGCGCCCGGGCTGTGGTCGTCGACGACGAACTCCGCGACCCCGCAGTCCGCGAAGACCTCGCGGACGTGTGCGATCGCCTCCTCCTCGGTGCGGTCCGGCGCGTAGCGGAAGTTGACCGTCACGACGCACTCGTCGGGGATGACGTTGCCGGCCACTCCCCCGGTGACGCCCACCGCGTTCAGGCCCTCGCGGTACTCCAGGCCGTCGATCACCGGATGGCGCGGCTCGTACTCGGCGAGGCGGGCGAGGATCGGGGCGGCCGCGTGGATCGCGTTCGAGCCCATCCAGCCGCGCGCCGAGTGCGCCCGCTCGCCCGTGGTCTTCAGCAGGACCCGCAGGGTGCCCTGGCAGCCGCCCTCGACCTGGCCGTCCGACGGTTCGAGGAGGACCGCGAAGTCGCCGGCCAGCCACTCGGGGTGCGCCTCGGCGACGTGCTTCAGGCCGTTGAGGTCGGCGGCGACCTCCTCGTTGTCGTAGAAGACGAACGTCAGGTCGCGGTTGGGGGCGGGGACCGTGGCCGCGATGCGCAGCTGGACCGCCACTCCCGCCTTCATGTCGCAGGTGCCGCAGCCCCAGAGGACCCCGTCCTCGTCGAGGCGCGAGGGGACGTTGCCGGCGATCGGGACGGTGTCGATGTGGCCGGCGAGGATCACCCGCTCCGGGCGGCCCAGGTCCGTCCGGGCGACGACGTTGTTGCCGTGGCGGTCCACCGTGAGGTGCGGCAGGGCGCGCAGGGCGGTCTCGATCGCGTCCGCGAGGGGCTTCTCGGTGCCGCTCTCCGAAGGGAAGTCGACGAGCCACGCGGTGAGTGCGGCGGCGTCCAGGGTGAGATCAAGGGGGGTGTCGGCCATGCCGTCGACCCTAACGCGCCAGATGTACGGCACGCTTCGGTCCGCTCTTCACATACCGTCCACACCTGTCTCCTGCATCTCCGTACTCTCCAGTACCTTGTACGCGTGCCGAAGCCGTCCCCCTCCCCCAAGCGCCGCGGCCGCCGCCTTCTCCGTTTCGGGGCGGCCTGCGTGGTCCTGTCCGCCGTCGCGGGTTACGTCGTGGTCCAGTACGTCAGCGGTGGCGCCGGTGATCCCGGTTGCAGAGTCGTCTCCGGCAGCGGGACCGGGCCCTCGTACGAGTTCACGCCGGAGCAGGCGGTGAACGCCGCGACGATCACCGCCGTCGGCACCAACCGGAACATGCCCGAGCGGGCCGTGGCCATCGCGCTGGCGACCTCGCTGCAGGAGTCGGGGCTGCGCAATCTCACCCACGGCGACCGGGATTCGCTCGGCCTCTTCCAGCAGCGGCCCTCGCAGGGCTGGGGCACCGCGAAGGAGGTCTCGGACCCGGCGTACGCGGCGAACGTCTTCTACGAGCATCTGGCCAAGGTGCCCGACTACACCAAGCTCCCGCTCACAGTGGCGGCGCAGCGGGTGCAGCGCAGCGGCTACCCGGAGGCGTACGCCAAGCACGAGCCGGACGCCACGCTGCTGGCCGCCGCGCTGACCGGGACCTCGGCGGCCGCGCTGACCTGCGACGGCCGGCTGGCCGCGGCGACGGCCACCGGCCCGGACGCGGTGCGCGCGGCGCTCGTACGGGACTTCGGGCGGGACGCGCTCAAGGCGGCCGGGGCCGAGGCCGACGGCGGGACGACGTCCGCGTCGGCCGCCGGCGTTGCACCGTCCGCCGAGACCGACGGGCGGACGGTGACACTGCCCGTGTCCAAGGAGACCACCGCCGCGGGACGCAGTGTCGAGGAGCGCGGCTGGCAGCTGGCGCACTGGGCGGTGGCCAACGCGTCGGCGCTGCACATCGAGCGGGTCTCGTACGCGGGCCGGGAGTGGACGGCCGGGAACACCGACAGCAGGTGGCGGCCGTCCGGGACGGGTGCCGCGGAGGCCGCGGGGGCCGCGGGGGCGGGCGGCGGCACGGGCAGCGTGCGGATAGTCACCGGGGAGTAGCGCCCCGCGCATCAGGGCCCGTGGGCATCCGGCGGGCGGGGCATCCGGGCATCCGTACGGGCCTTCACCCGGCCGGGTTGTGCACGGGGTGCCCGGCCGGCCGGGTGCTCAGGTTTTCGCGCCGTCACTCCCGTGTGCGGCGAAACCCTTGGGAGCACAGGGCTCCGGCGGTTTGACGGACTTTCACATCGTCCCGCTTTTGCCCGTTTTTATCCACACCCGATTATGCGACGCATTGCCAACTCTTTACGTCGGGCGTCCGCAACCTTCGCGGCCTTCGAGCGGTAGTCACGGCGTCTTTGTTCTCTCCCGTCGAAGGAGCATCATGTCCCTCCCCCTGACCCGCAGGATCGCCCGTGCCGCGCTGCTCGTCGCTGCGGGAGCGGCCGCCGGGGTCGGTGCGGCCGGCTCCGCCAGTGCGGCCCCCTCCGCCCTGCCCGCCACCCCGGCCCTCGGCGGGCTGACCGCCCTGGACGCGGGCAGCGTCGGCAACACGGTCGACGGCGCGGCACAGAAGGCCGCCGGGCTCGCGGGCGAGACCGGCGGCAAGGCCGTGCAGCAGACGGTGCCGGCCGCGGGCAGGACCGGCGGCAAGGCCGTGCGGAAGGCGGCGCCGGCCGCGCAGAAGGCCGCCGGTGAGGCGGCGGGGTCCGCGGGGGGCATCCTCGGGGACACCGCGAAGGCCGCCACGAAGGGCGGACTGCCGACGGACGGGCTCACCAAGGGCGGGCTGCCGGGCGGCGCGAACCTCCCGACGAAGGGCCTGCCGATCGGCTGAGCGCCCGGCTCGGGCCGGTGAGGTGAAACGGGGTCCGGGGGTGTGCTCCCGGGCCCCGTCCCGTTGTGCTCACAGCCGCTCCACGGCCGCCCGCACCCGCTCGTCCGTCGCCGTCAGGGCCACCCGGACGAACTTCTCGCCCGCCTCGCCGTAGAAGTCGCCGGGGGCGACGAGAATGCCCCGGTCGGCCAGGTGGGCGACCGTGTCCCAGCAGGACTCGTCCCTGGTCGCCCAGAGGTAGAGGCTGGCCTCGCTGTGTTCGATGCGGAAGCCGTGGGACACCAGCGCCTCGCGCAGCAGGACGCGGCGGGCCGCGTAGCGCTCGCGCTGCTCCTGGACGTGGGTGTCGTCACCCAGGGCCGCCACCACGGCCGCCTGCGTCGGGGCCGACGTCATCATGCCGCCGTGCTTGCGGATCTCCAGGAGCGGGGCGAGGACCGCCGGGTCGCCGGCCAGGAAGGCGGCGCGGTAGCCCGCGAGGTTCGAGCGCTTCGACAGCGAGTGCACGGCGACGACGCCCTCGTACGAGCCGCCGTTCACGTCCGGGTGCAGGACCGAGACGGGGTCGGCCTCCCAGCCCAGTTCGAGGTAGCACTCGTCGGAGAAGAGCAGGACGCCGTGCTCGCGGGCCCAGGCGACGATCCTCGTCAGCTCGGCCTTCGACAGGACCTTGCCGGTCGGGTTGGACGGCGAGTTCAGCCAGAGGAGCTTCAGGCCCTCGGGGTCCAGGTCGGTCGGGTCGTCGTAGACCTCGTACCCGGCACGGGCCAGGCGCGCGCCGACCTCGTACGTCGGGTAGGCCAGGCGCGGGTACGCCACCCGATCGCCGGGGCCGAGGCCCAGCTGGGTGGGGAGCCAGGCGACGAGTTCCTTGGAGCCGACGATCGGCAGCACGTGCCGGTGCGTGACCTCGCGGGCGCCGAGCCGGCGCTCCAGCCAGCCGGTGATCGCGTCGCGCAGCGCCGGGGTGCCCCAGACGGTCGGGTAGCCGGGCGAGTCCGCCGCCTCGACGAGCGCCTTCTGGATCAGGTCGGGGACCGGGTCCACCGGGGTGCCGACCGAGAGGTCGACGATGCCGCCGGGGTGCGCCGCGGCCGTCTTCTTGTACGGCTCCAGCTTGTCCCAGGGGAAGGTGGGCAGGCGGTCGGAGACTGCGGAGGACACGGTTGCTGGCTCACTTTCTTCGGTACGGCAAACGCCTCGGCCCCGCACGGCGAGCCGAGCAGGCCGTGCGGGACCGAGGCGACGCGTCTTGGGCGGCCGCTCGAACTGGTTACTCGGCCTGCGGCGGCAGCGCGGCGACGAAGGGGTGGTCGCGCTCGATCAGACCCAGCTTGCTTGCGCCGCCGGGCGAGCCGAGCTCGTCGAAGAACTCGACGTTCGCCTTGTAGTAGTCCTTCCACTCCTCCGGAGTGTCGTCCTCGTAGAAGATCGCCTCGACCGGGCAGACCGGCTCACAGGCACCGCAGTCGACGCATTCGTCCGGGTGGATGTACAAGGACCGCTGGCCCTCGTAGATGCAGTCGACCGGGCACTCCTCGATGCACGCCTTGTCCTTCACGTCGACACAAGGCTGCGCGATGACGTAGGTCACGCTGTCGTTCCTCCTCGATAGGGCGCTGGCGGGCCTCCTCGGGCCCTGCCGCCTGGCGCGCGGGAGCGCGGCGTCGTCGATGCCCGCCCCTAGTATCTCCGTTCTTGGGCATGATCCGAACAGGAGGGGTGAACCGACCTGTGGAAATCTCGGCCTACGGACGCCTCGAGGTCCGTGTCACCGCGGCTGACGTGGGCAAACGTGTCTCCGTGCGGCGTTTGACCGACCCGGGGACCACCGAGGGGAAATTCACCGACACGGTGGGTGTTCTCACATCATGGGACGACGGTGTGCTGGTGATCACACGGAAGAGCGGTGAGAGCGTGCGGATTGACGAGTCCTCGCTGGTCGCCGCCAAGATCGTCCCGGCCGCCCCGGCCCGGCGCCGTGGCCCCGCCGCCTCGTACGAGGAGCTCGCGCGGGTCGCCGCGCGGGGCTGGCGGCCGGTCGAGAGCGAGCGGCTCGGCGAGTGGGAGCTGCGGGCCGCCGCCGGGTACACCAGGCGGGCCAATTCCGTGCTGCCGCTGGGCGAGCCCGGCATACCGCTCGACGAGGCGCTGGACGCCGTACGACGCTGGTACGGAGAGCGTGGTCTGCCGGCCTACGTGCAGACCGCGACCGGTGCCGAGGGCGCCCAGGAGCTGCTGTGCGCCGAGCTGGAGCGGCGCGGGTGGGTGCGCGAGGTGACCGCGGAGATGTGGATCGGGGCGCTCGCGCCGATCGCCGACGCCGTCGAGCCGGCGGTGGCCTCCGGGGTCGTGCTGTCGCGGGTCGCGGACGAGGCCTGGCTGGCCCGGTATCAGCGCAAGGGGGTGAGCGAGGTGGCTCTGAAGGTGCTGGGGAACTGCCCGTCGGTGTGGTTCGCGTCGGTGCCCGGTGCGGCGGCCGGTGACGCGCCCGCCGCCATCGGGCGGTGCGTCGTGGACGGGCGGTGGGCCGGGTTCGCCGCCGTCGAGGTCGATCCGGCGCATCGCCGCGAGGGGCTCGCCACGACCGTGATGGCCGCGCTCGCCCGGCGGGCCCTGGACGAGGGGGCGTCGGCCGCCTGGTTGCAGGTGGAGGAGGACAACGCCGGGGCGCGGGCGCTGTACGCCGGGATGGGGTTCTCGGCGCATCACGCCTACCACCACTACCGGGGGCCGTCGTGAGCGGCTACGCCGTCGGTGAGGTGCGGCGGCTGTTCGCCGAGGAGGTGCGGGCCGAGCGGCCCGACCTGGCCACGCTGTGCCTGCTGATCGGCGCGCAGGCGGACCGGGAGCTGGACGAGGCCGGGCTGGACGCCGCTCAGGCCGAGCTCGACCGGCTGGCCGGGCAGGTGCCGTACCGGCCGGGCGGGCCGCGGGAGTGGGCGGTGGCGCTGCGGGAGCTGCTGGGCGAGCGGCACGGGTTCCGCGGCTCCGCCGCGGACTACCAGCGGCTGGAGTCCTCGCTGCTGCACCATGTGCTGGCACGGCGGCGGGGACTGCCGATCCTGCTGTCGGTGGTGTGGGTGGAGGTCGCGCGGCGGGCGGGGGCGCCGGTGTACGGGGTCGCGCTGCCGGGACACTTCGTGGTGGGCTTCGGGCCGCCGGAGGACGTGGAGCGGCAGGTGCTCGCCGATCCGTTCGACGGCGGGCGGATTCTGGCGGGCCCGGACGCGGAGGCGCTCGTCACCCGGGCGACGGGGGCTCCGCTGGAGCCGTCCATGCTGACGTCGGCCGAGCCGATCGAGGTGATCGTGCGGATTCTGAACAACGTCCGGTCGTGGGCCGCGGCCCGGCCGGAGCGGTCGGATGTCGCGCTGTGGGCCGTGGAGTTGTCGCTCCTCGTGCCCTCCCATCCGGCTCGGCTGCGGTACGAGAAGGGGCAGTTGCTGGTGCGGCGGGGTGATTTCGTGGGGGGTGCGGTGGAGATGGAGGAGTACGCGGAGCTGGTCGAGGTGGTGGACGAGTCGGCCGCGGCCCGGGTCCGGGGGGAGGCGCAGGCGGCCAGGGCGATGCTCAACTGACCGGCCGCGGCCGGGCGTACCCCGGCAACCAGCCCCTACAACCAGCCCTTCTCCCGCGCGATCCGCACCGCCTCCGCACGGTTCCTCGCCGCCAGTTTCTGGATCGCCGTCGACAGGTAGTTGCGGACCGTGCCCTGGGACAGGTGCAGGGCCGCCGCCAGTTCCGCGTTGGTCGAACCGTCGGCCGCCGCGCGCAGGATCTCCCGTTCGCGGTCGGTCAGCGGGTTCGCGCCGCCCGCCAGGGCCGCCGCCGCCAGGGTCGGGTCGATGACGCGCTCGCCGGCGAGGACCTTGCGGACGGCCTGGGCCAGTTGGGCCGCCGGGGCGTCCTTGACGAGGAACGCGTCGGCGCCCGCCTCCATCGCGCTGCGCAGATAGCCGGGGCGGCCGAAGGTGGTGAGGACGACCAGCTTCAGCCGCGGGAGTTCCTTGTGGAGCTGGGCCGCCGCCTCGATGCCCGTCTGCCCCGGCATCTCGATGTCGAGGAGGGCCACGTCGACGTCGTGGGCGCGGGCGGCCGTGAGGACCTCGTCACCGCGGGCCACCTGGGCGACCACCTCGATGTCGTCCTCCAGGCCGAGGAGGGCCGCCAGTGCCTCGCGGACCATCGACTGGTCCTCCGCCAGCAGGACCTTGATCGTGCCGTCACTCATGAGCCGGATCCTATGTCCGGCGCGGCCTTGGCCGGGACCCGGGCGACCAGGCGGAAGCCGCGCTTGACCCGGCCCGCCTCCAGGGTGCCGCCGGCCTTCTCCATGCGTTCGGTGAGGCCGGTGAGGCCGTTGCCGGGGCCCTTGCCGGATCCGCCCGAGCCGTTGTCCTCCACGGAGAGTTCGAGGAGGGGGCCGTCGAGGGTCTGGCGGCGGACGACGTCCACGGTGGCGCGGTCGGCGCCGCTGTGCCGTACGACGTTGGTGATCGCCTCGCGCAGGGCCCAGGCGACGGCGGACTCGCTGTCCTCGGGCACCCCGTCGAGGTCGGGTTCGGCGGGCACCTCGGCGGTGATGCCCGCCGCGGTCAACGCGACCTGGGCGCCGGCCAGTTCGGCGGCCAGCCGGGGCCGCCGGTAGCCGGTGACGGCCTCGCGTACGTCGACCAGGGCCTGCCGGCTGACCTGTTCGATGTCGGCGACCTGCTGGGCGGCCTTCTCGGGGTGCGCGGGGAGCATCCGGCCGGCCAGCTCGCTCTTCAGGGTGATGAGGGAAAGGGAGTGGCCGAGCAGGTCGTGCAGGTCCCTGGCCAGGCGCAACCGCTCCTCGTTCGCGGCCAGTTGGGCGACGGTCGCGCGGGCCTTGCGCAACTCCACGGTCGTCCGGACCAGTTGGCTCACGCCCGTCATCGCGAAACCGATGAGCAGGACCAGCAGCAGGAGGTTGAGCGCCTCCTCCTCGTCGGCGTGCAGGCCGACGAGGAGCATCACCGCGCCCGTGCCCGGGATGGTCCAGAAGGCGAGGCGCAGCGGCAGCGTGATCCCGCAGGCCACGGAGACGTAGCAGAACAGGCCGAGCCAGCTGGAGCCGAGGGTGAGGACGAGGACGACGGCGAGCACGGCCATGGAGCCGATGAGGGCGCCGACGAGCCACGACGGGAAGGGGGTGGCCCCCATGTCCCGGAAGAGGAGCGAGAGGTAGACGGCGACGAACACCGCCAGGCCCAGCCAGCCGGCGACCGTGCCCGCGGTGCCGTGGTGCCCGGAGAGCAGGTCGTGCACCGGCGAGCTGAGGAACACCAGCCAGACGCCGATCCACAGCACCTTGCGCCGCCACAGCTCCCGCCGGTTGCGGGCGGCCCGGCCCAGCGCGATCGGCGGCCCCTGGGCCTCCTGGGACAGAAGGTCGTCGGTCATGGCGCTCACGCCTTCAGGGTGTCCTTCCGGTACAGCCAGGCCGCCCCGCCCGTGAACAGGGCGAAGAAGACGACCAGGACGGCGATGTCCTCGGCATGCGGGGCGCGGCTCTGTTCGATGGCCTGCCCCAGGGCAGCGTACGCGTGGGTGGGCACCCACCTGGCTATGTCCTGGAGCCACTGCGGGAAGGTCGTCGTGGGCATCCACAGGCCGCCGAGGATCGACAGTCCGAAGTAGGTGATCATGGTGATCGGGCGGACCGCGTCCCCGTTCGCGAGGTAGCCGATCGCGACGCCCAGGGCGGCGAAGACGAGGCTGCCCGCCCAGATCGCGCCGGTCAGCGCGAGCCACTGCCAGGCGTCGAGGCGTACGTGCTTCACGGCCGCGGCGACGGCGAAGACCACGATGATCGAGGGGAGGCTGACCACGGCCGCGCTCGCGGTCTTGGCGAGGACGTATCCGTGCCCGGGGAGCGTGGTCAGGCGCAGCTGCCGCACCCAGCCGCTCTCGCGCTCCTTGGCGATGCGCTCGCTGTTGCCCATCAGGACGGCGGTGAGGGCGCCGAAGGAGGCCATCGACACCATCATGTACGTCGGGAGGGTGAGGCCGGAGCCGTCGACCTTCTCCGTGGCGTCGGAGGAGCCCGCGATCAGCAGGAACAGCACCGACGGGTAGATCACCGAGAAGAACAGGAACTTGCGGTTGCGCAGGGCGCGGGTCAGCTCGAGCCTGATCAGGCCCCGCGAAGCGAAGGTGTTCACTTGGTCCTCGCCTCCTCGGCGGCGGTGATGGCGACGAAGGCCTGCTCGAGACCGAGGCCGGCGACTTCGAGGTTGCGGGGGTAGAGGCCCAGGCCGTACAGGGCGTGGACGGTGGCGTCGGCGTCGGAGGACTGGACGCGGACGGTCTGGCCGGAAACGTCGATCGTCGTCAGGAACGGCAGGGCGCGCAGTGCGGCCTCGTCGATCTCGCCCTCGAGGTCGAAGGAGATCCTGCGGGCGCCCGCCTTCGCCTTGATCTCGGCCGCCGTGCCGTCGGCCAGCAGCCGGCCGCGGTGCAGGACCAGCACCCGGTCGGCGATCGCGTCGGCCTCCTCGAGGTAGTGGGTGGCGAACAGGACGGTCCGCCCCTGGTCGGCCTGCTCGCGCATGGTGGCCCAGAAGCCCTGGCGGGTGGTGACGTCCATGCCGGTGGTCGGCTCGTCCAGGACGATCAGATCGCTGTCGCCGGCCGTGGCGAGGGCGAAGCGGACCCGCTGGGCCTGGCCGCCGGACAGCTTGTCGACCTTGCGGCCGGCGATCTGGGAGACGCCCGCGCGGGCCAGCACGTCGGAGGGCTTGTACGGCTTCGGGTGCAGGCCGCAGGCGAGCCCGACCAGTTCGGCGACCGTGACCTCGTCCATGAGCCCGCCGCTCTGCAGCATGGCGCCCACGCGTCCGGCCACGATGGCCTCGCGCGGGCCGGTGCCGAAGATGCGGACCGTGCCGCTGTCGGCCTGCTTGAGGCCGAGCAGCAGGTCGAGGGTGGTGGACTTGCCGGCCCCGTTGGGCCCCAGCAGTGCCACGGTCTCCCCCGGGTGGAGGGCGAGCGTCAGCCCGTCCACCGCACGTACGTCCCCGTAGCTCTTGCTCACCCGGTCGAAGGCGACCGCCGGTGCTGTCTTCGTCGTCATGACGGCCATCGTCGCCCCGGGCACCCGGCGGGCGTCAGTGTCGGCCGTCCCCAGTGCCGCATGACAGATGTCATGCGGCACTGTCGGCGGATCAGCTCGGGTCGGTGTCGATGACCCCGACCCGGTTCGTCCTGCTGACGAGGGCGGGGCGCAGCGCGCCGATGACGTCCTCGACGGTGACGGCCGTCTTCTGGCCGGTGCCGCGGGCGATGAGGACGCCGTCGAAGGCGTTGCCGTAGAGCTCCTCCAGCGCCTTCTTGTTGTAGCTCTCCACCAGCTTGCCGTCGACGGCCTTGACCCCGAGGAACTTCCACAGGGAGTTCTCCGGGCTCATCGGGACGGAGTGCGCGGCGTCGGTCTGCACCGTGACCTGGCCGGACATCGCCGGTTCGGCGAACTTCTTCATCATCCGGTCGACCTCGGCGTCGCTGATGGTGGGCTGCTTGGTCGTCGTCGGGACCTTCGCCGGGGTGGTCGAGCCGGTCTCCACGGCGGCGCGGAACGCCGCCACGACGGCCTCCTCGGCCTTCGCCGCGTCGATGCCCTTGCCCGCCTTGCCGTAGACGGCGACGGCCTTGCCCGACTCGAACTTGATCGTGCCCTCGGTGGCGGAGCCGGAGGCGCCCGCGGCGGTCTCCAGAGCGGCCTGGAGCTTCTCCTCGTCGACCGGCATCTCGGGCTCGACCACGCGGTGCTGTCCGAACAGCGAGCCGATCACGGAGACGGGGTTGTAGTCGCTCTTGGCGGCGTCGTCGACCGTGGCCGGGATGTCGAACTGGAGGCCCGCCTGGTCCGGCTTGAGGCTCACGGTGTCGCCGTCGACGGACAGCTTCAGCGGCTGGGCGACCCGCTTGTCGAAGGCGTCGTCGAGCTTCTTGACGGCGTCGTCGCGGGTGCCGCCGCCGATGTCGACGCCGAGCACGGTGGTGCCCTTGGGCACGTCGGAGTGGTTCATCAGCAGTCCGGCGCCGTAGACGCCGACGCCGCCGAGGACGAGCAGTCCGCCGAGCAGGACCAGCTTGCTGCGGCCCTTCTTCTTTTTCTTCTTCGAGCCGGCCGTGGACGCGGTCTGCGCGGCCGGGGCCGGGGTCTTCGGAGCGTTGGCCGCGCCGGGCGCCGTCTGGGTGCCGCCGGGCACGACGGGGATGCCGCTGGTCACGGTGTGCCCGGAGACGTTGTCCACGGGACGGCCGCCGTAGCCGCCGCCCGGCGGTTCGGGGGCGGGCTTCTGCGGGGTGAGGATCGCCGTGTCGTCGCTCAGGCCACCACCGGGGTGACGGCCGGGACCGGCGCCGACGGCGGTGCCGGGAGCGGCTCCGCGGGGGCCGCCCGGGGCGGTGGGCCTGCCGGGGGCCGCGGTGCCGGCCGGGCCGTGGGTCGCCGGGGGCACGATCAGGCCGTCGCCGGTGACCGGGCCGCTCGTCGGACCGGTGGGGCCCTGCGGGCCGCCGCCGCCGAAGGGGCCGGCGGGACCCTCGGGGCCGTTGAAGTCGTGCCGGCTGCCGGGGCCGGGGGCTCCGCCCTGGCCGTTCGGACCGCCCTGGCCGTTCGGACCGGCGAAGCCGTTGTCCGAGAAGTACGGCAGGCCGTCGCGGCGCGACTCGGCGCCGCCGCCACCCTGCGCCTGGCCCTGGCCCTGACCCTGGCTCCGCGGCGGGCGGGACGGGCCGAGCGGGCCGGCGGCCAGCGCCTCGGTCACGTCGAAGGAACCGGTGCCGCCGCCGTGCCCGGGCGCCACCGGACCGCCGGTGGCGCCGCCGGGAAGCCCGGCACCGTTCGTACCGCCCGGACGGGTACCGCCCGGCGCGCTCATGGAGCCGACCACACCGCCGGGCCGCCCGGTACCGGGACGCGCGCCGGACGGGGCGCCCGGAGCGGCCGTGCCCGAGGCACCCGCCGCACCGGAGACACCGGCGGCCGAACCGCCCGGCATCCCGGCCCCGTTGGTGGAGCCGCCACCCTGACCGCCCTTGGCCGGCCCGGACTTGCGCGGGGCGAACCAGTCGCTGGTCTTCTCCTCGGCGGCGGGCGCCGGTTCGGCGGGCAGCGCGAAGGACCCGGTGGTCTCGGACACCGAGGGACTTTCGGCGGGCGCCGACAAGGCGTCGGTACCGGTGTCGGTACCGGCGTTGTCCTCGCCCTCGGAGTCCGCGACGGGCTTGCGCACGACGACCGGCGGAATGGGCCGCGAACCCGGGATGTTGATCCGGATCCGGGTCGTCAGCGTGGTCTCGGTCTTGCGTTCCTCCGGCCGGGCGGCCGAACGGCCCGCGTCCGCACCGCCGTCGGACACCACCGGGGTGCCGTACGGCGGCGTACCCGAGGGGTACGCGGCCCCACCGCGCCCGTTGGGCCCGGAGGACGGACTGTCAGTTTCACGACTCAAGGCAGGTTCTCCAGGTTGGCTCCGCCGCCCGCCACGACCTCACGGCAGACCTGGCGGCGCGCACCACCATACTGGCCACTTCTGGCCTCTATCCCACGACCGCCGCTGAAACCCACACGGGACTCGCACGGCCGCGCCACGGCGAACTGGTACGTCACTTGCGAAGTCGGACGTCGTCGCCGAGCGGTTGCCGACCCAGGCCAAGGGTGGCGCAGATCACAGCGAGAGCCATACCGCCGAGCAGGAAGAGATAGGAGCCGCCTCCCGCGCCGAACAGGTAGTCACCTTCGGGACGGCCCGCGGTGCACAGGACGACGGCGATCATCCAGCCTGCGGCGGGCGCGACCGCGCCGGCCCGGCTGCGGGCGGCCCGGGCGCCGCCGAGGAAGAGCCCGGCCGCTCCGGCGAGCGCGAGCAGCAGCCCGCCGGGGAACCAGCCGGCCTGCACGAGGGCCCCGGCCAGGCCGGTGACCAGGCCGAGGAGAAGAAGCCCCAGATAGGCGGCGATCCGCCCGGCGGAGGGCCGCCGGAGGGGCTGGGCGAGCATGGAACCGCGGTCGGACATCACACCACTCCCTCGATGCCGGCGAACAGGTCGCTCTCCCGGGCCGCGCCCTCCTGCCGCCCGCGCACCAGTTCGTAGTACTCGGTGGTGAACAGGGGTTGCGCGAGTTCGTTGGAGAGCGCGAAGTACCGCCCGTCCGGGGCGACCTCGATCTGGGTGGCGTGCGCGCGCATCGCGGCGGCCTTCGCACCGGCGTACGCGGCGCCGTCGATCTCGGTGGTGATCCGCTCGTCGTCGACGACACCGGGGACGTCGCCGACGGCGGCGCTCTTCGTGAAGGGCAGCCCTGGCAGTTCCTCCCGGAGCCGGGCGAAGGCGGCCTCGACGACGGAGCGCGGGACGCGGTTGTAGTAGACCTTGGGGACCGTCCAGCCGGCCTCGGCCGCGAAGTCGACGGCCCGCAGGGCTACGCGGTGGGCCTGGATGTGGTCGGGGTGGCCGTAGCCGCCGTTGTCGTCGTAGGCGACGACGACGTGCGGTCGCACCTCGACGATCACCTCGGCGAGCGCCGCGGCTGCCTCGTCGACCCGGGCCTGCCAGAAGCAGGCGGGGTCGTCGTTGTCGGCGAGGCCCATCATCCCGGAGTCGCCGTAGCGGCCGACGCCCCCGAGCAGCCGGAAGTCGCCGACGCCGAGCTCCGCCATGGCGTCGTTGAGTTCGCGCAGCCGGTACTCGCCCAGGGCGGCGCCCGTGAGGTGCCGCAGGTGCGGCGGGATGACCTCGCCCCGCTCCCCGAGGGTGCAGGTGACCAGGGCCACCCGGGCGCCCTCGGCCGCGTACCGGGCCATGGTCGCGCCGTTGTTGATCGACTCGTCGTCCGGGTGCGCGTGCACCAGCAGCAGACGCCGAGCGGGCAGTTCCGTCATGCGCCCACCCTACGAGGCGGCCGCCGTCGTCCGGCCACCTCCCCGCCCGCCTGTCACCCCTCGTCGTCGAGCACGTGGGTGACGGCGGGCGCGATGCCGGCCACCCGTCCCGGATCCGTCAGGCTTACGGATCCGGATGCGGGGAAGGCGCGCAACATGGCAGCCAACGGCGAGCTCCGGTCGACCACCCACCCGAGCCCGCCTGCCGCCGCGCGTCAGAACTTGATACTGCCGATCATGCTCGCCACGCTCGTCGTCAGATCGTTGATCGTCCCCGCCATCGTCGAGGAGGCGAGATAGAAGCCGAGCAGCATGCAGACGACCGCATGACCGCCCTTCAGTCCTGACTTCTTGATCAACAAGAAGACGATGATCGCCAGCAGCACCACCGCCGAAATCGAGAGTGCCACGGCGGCTCACCTCCAAGAACCCGGGAACGTGGGGGCAGAACAGAACGAGGGAACTTGTAAATCCATACAACTGCCAGCAGGTTCATACCCACACAGCGGTAGTGATCATAACTATGAGTGCGTGCGCATCTCTCGGCGCACAGCCGCACAAGGGGGCGCATGGCCAATATGGTCGGGGGATGACGACCGAGTCCGACTCCTTTCCCCGCCGGCACGCACGCACCCAGCGCTTCACGCTCGGCGCGCCGCGTTCGTTCACGGTGGCTCCCGACGGCTCCCGGGTCGCGTTCCTGCGCTCCGGTTCCGGCACCGACCGCGCAGGTTCGCTGTGGGTTCTCGACCCGGCGGACGGCACGGAGCGCGTGGCCGCGGACCCGAGCGCTCTCCTGGGCGGCGCCACGGAGGACCTCTCGCCCGAGGAGCGGGCCCGCCGCGAGCGCAGCCGCGAGGGCGGCGCCGGGATCGTGGGCTACGCCGTCGACGAGGCCGTGGAGCTTGCGGCTTTCGCCTTGTCAGGGCGGCTTTTCACGGCCGAGTTGCGCGCCGGGACCGCCCGTGAACTGGACGTTCCCGGGCCGGTGATGGATCCCCGCCCCTCCCCCGACGGGCGACTCGTCGCGTATGTCGCCGGGGGCGCGCTGCGGGTCGTGGGGGCCGAGGGCGACGGGGACCGGGTGGTCGCGGAGCCCGAATCGGAGACGGTTTCCTATGGATTGGCCGAGTTCATCGCCGCCGAGGAAATGGCGCGTTCGCGGGGCTACTGGTGGGCTCCGGACTCGGACCGGCTGATGGTGGCGCGGGTGGACGACGCGCCGGTGGAGCGATGGTGGATCTCCGATCCTGCGCAGCCGAAACGTGACCCACAACACGTGCCGTATCCGGCTGCCGGGACGGCCAACGCGGAGGTCCGGCTCTACGTGTTCGGGCTCGACGGGGTGCGTACGGAGGTCGTCTGGGACCGGGCGCGGTATCCGTATCTGGCGCGAGTGCACTGGTCAGGGGCGGGTGCGCCGCTCCTGCTCGTACAGGCGCGCGACCAGCGCAGTCAGCTGTACCTGGCCGTGGACACCGACTCCGGGGCGACCCGGATGGTGCACGCCGACGAAGATCCGATTTGGCTTGATCTTTTCCCCGGGGTGCCGTGCTGGAGCCCGTCGGGCCGGCTGGTCCGGATCGCCGACGAGGGTGGCGCACGGGTCCTCGCGGTGGGGGAACGGCCGCTGACCGGAGCGCAGTTGCAGGTACGGGCGGTGCTGGACGTGACGGCCGACGACGTGCTCGTCTCGGCCTCCGCCGGGGAGGACGCCGAGCTGCCCGAGATCGGCGAGGTGCATGTCTACCGCGTCAACGAACTCGGCGTCGAGCGTCTTTCCCAGGAACCCGGCGTGCACTCGGCGGTGCGGGCCGGGGGTGTGACGGTCCTGGTGTCGGCGAGCCTCGACCGGCCCGGGAGCAAGGTGCAGATCCTGCGGGACGGGAAGCCGGTGGCGACTGTCCGGTCGTATGCGGAAGATCCCGGTCTGTCCCCCCGCGTGGAACTCACCCAGGGGGGCGCACGGCGAATCCCGTGCGCCGTGCTTATGCCTACGGACTACCCCGGTGACACCACACAACCGCTGCTTCCGGTTTTGCTGGACCCCTACGGCGGCCCCCACGGCCCCCGCGTCCTCGCCGCACACAACGCGCACCTCACCTCGCAGTGGTTCGCCGACCAGGGCTTCGCGGTGGTCGTGGCCGACGGCCGGGGCACACCGGGCCGCTCGCCCGGCTGGGAGAAGGCGATCCACCACGACCTCACGGTCAGTCTCGACGACCAGGTCGAGGCGCTCCAGGACCTCGCGCGGCGGTACCCCCTGGATCTCACCCGGGTGGCGATCCGCGGCTGGTCCTACGGCGGCTGGCTGGCGGGCCTCGCGGTCCTGCGCCGCCCGGACGTCTTCCACGCCGGCATCGCGGGCGCCCCGGTGGCCGACTGGCGGCTGTACGACACCCACTACACCGAGCGGTACCTCGGCGACCCCGTCGCGCACCCGGAGTCGTACGCGAAGAGCTCGCTCGTGACCGACGAGGGGCTCTCCTCACCCGCCGAGCCGCACCGGCCGCTGATGGTCGTGCACGGCCTCGCCGACGACAACGTGGTGGTCGCGCACTCCCTGCGGCTGTCCTCCGCGCTGCTCGCGGCCGGCCGCCCGCACGAGGTGCTGCCGCTGTCGGGAGTCACCCACATGACCCCGCAGGAACAGGTCGCGGAGAACCTGCTGCTGCTCCAGGTGGACTTCCTGAAGCGTTCGCTGGGGTTGCGGTAGCGCAGGCAACGGGCCGGGGCGACATGGCGCGCCCCGGCCCGTTTACGGCACCCGCACGGCCGTACGCTGTTCAGCCTGACGCGTCCGTATATCGGAATCGGGTCAGCCAAGTTGCCTGCGTGTTAACGCAGTTGCTGCACAAATGTGCGGCTATGGAACCTGGTTTCCATGATCGTCCGCCGGGACCACCTTCTTCTCCTGCGCGAAATGGCAGGCCGAGTCGTGCGCGGCGGGTCCGCTCGCATACCGGAACTCCGCCGGCACCGCGAGCTCCGGCACCTCCAGCGCGCACCGCTCCCGCGCCTTCCAGCAGCGGGTGCGGAAGCGGCAGCCGGAGGGGATGTTCGCCGGGGAGGGGACGTCACCGGTCAGGATGATCCGCTCCCGGTGCTCGCGCGCGACCGGGTCCGGCAGGGGCACCGCGGACAGCAGTGCCTGGGTGTAGGGATGCGTGGGATGGTCGTAGATCTCGGTGTCCCTGCCGATCTCCACGATCCGGCCGAGGTACATCACGCCGACCCGGTCCGAGATGTGCCGGACGATCGACAGGTCGTGCGCGATGAAGAGGTACGACAGCTCGAACTCGGCCTGGAGCCGGTCCATCAGATTGATGACCTGGGCCTGGATCGAGACGTCCAGCGCGGAGACCGGTTCGTCGGCGACGATCACCTCGGGGCGCAGGGCGAGGCCGCGCGCGATGCCGATGCGCTGGCGCTGGCCGCCGGAGAACTGGTGCGGGTAGCGGTTGACGTACTCCGGGTTGAGGCCGACGACGTCCAGGAGGTCCTGGACGTGCTTGCGCCGGTCGCCCTTCGGCGCCACCTCCGGGTGGATCTCGAACGGCTCCCCGATGATGTCGCCGACCGTCATCCGGGGGTTCAGGGAGGTGTACGGGTCCTGGAACACCATCTGGATGTTGCGGCGGACGGCCTTCAGGGCCTTCCCCGACAGCCTGGTGACGTCCTCGCCCTTGTAGCGGATCCGTCCTGCCGTCGGCCGCTCCAGGTGGACGAGCATCTTGGCGACCGTGGACTTGCCGCAGCCGGACTCGCCCACGATGCCGAGGGTTTCGCCCTTCCCGAGCGCGAAGTCGACGCCGTCGACGGCCCGCACCGCTCCGACCTGCTTCTTGAACAGGATGCCCTGGGTGAGCGGGTAGTGCTTGTGCAGCCCGCTCACCTCGAGGACCGGCTCAGACGTCGAGGCCATCGAGGCACTCCCTCCAGAGGTGGCACGCGCTCCCCCGGTCCGCGTCCACCTCGTAGAGCGGCGGCACGTCCGTGCGGCACACCGCCCGGGCCGTCGGGCAGCGCGGGTTGAAGGCGCAGCCCGGCGGGATGTTCATGAGGTTGGGCGGCAGGCCCCTGATGGCGTAGAGCTCCTGGCCCTTCTGGTCCAGGCGTGGGATGGAGTCGAGCAGACCGCGGGTGTAGGGGTGGGCGGGGGCCTTGTAGATGTCGTGGACGGGCGCCGACTCGACGATCCGGCCCGCGTACATCACGGCGATGCGGTCGGCGACGTCGGCGACCACGCCGAGGTCGTGGGTGATGAGGATGAGCCCCATGCGGTACTCGCGCTGCAACTCCGCGAGGAGGTCCATGACCTGGGCCTGGACGGTGACGTCGAGGGCGGTGGTGGGCTCGTCGGCGATGATCAGTGCCGGTTCGAGGGCGAGCGCCATGGCGATCATGATGCGCTGGCGCATTCCGCCGGAGAACTGGTGCGGGTAGTCCCTGACCCGTTCCCTCGCCGCCGGGATGCGGACGTGCTCCATCAGCTCCACGGCCCTGGCCCGCGCGTCCTTCTTCGACATCCCCCGGTGGACGACGAACATCTCGCCGAGCTGGTCGCCGACGGGCAGCACCGGGTTCAGGGCGGACAGCGCGTCCTGGAAGATCATCGCCATCTCGGCGCCCCGGGTCCGCCGGCGCTCGTCCTCCCTGAGCTTCAGCAGGTCCCGGCCCCGGAAGAGGATCTCCCCGCCGGTGATCCGTCCCGGCGGCATGTCGAGGATCCCCATGACCGCCTGCGCGGTGACGGACTTTCCCGACCCGGACTCGCCGAGCACGGCGAGGGTCTCGCCGGCGTCCACGGCGTAGGTGACCCCGTTGACGGCCTTGGCGACACCGTCCCGGGTCCGGAACTCCACATGCAGGTCACACACTTCGAGCAGCACCGGACCGTCACCTCAGCTTGGGGTCGAGGGCGTCGCGGACCGCGTCGCCGAGCATGATGAACGCGAGCACGGTCAGGGCGAGGGCGCCCGAGGGCCACAGCAGGGCGTGCGGGGCGTTGCGGACGTACGGGGAGGCGGCGGAGATGTCGATCCCCCAGGAGACGGTGGGCGGCTTCAGACCGACGCCCAGGTAGGACAGGGTCGCTTCCAGGGCGATGTACGTGCCGAGGGCGATGGTGGCCACGACGATCACCGGGGCGACGGCGTTCGGGGCGATGTGGCGCAGGATCAGACGGGAGTCGGAGGCGCCCAGGGCGCGGGCGGCCTGGACGTAGTCGTTCTGCTTGGCGGTGATGACCGAGCCGCGGGCGATGCGGGAGATCTGGGGCCAGCCCAGCAGCACCATGAAGCCGATGACCGGCCAGACGGTGTTGCTGGTGACGACGGAGAGCAGTACCAGTCCGCCCAGCACCACCGGGATCGCGAAGAAGACGTCGGTGACGCGCGAGAGGACCGAGTCGCCGGTGCCGCCGAAGAAGCCCGCGAGGCCGCCGAGGACGCTGCCGAGGAGGGCTACGCCGAGGGTGGCGAGGACGCCGACCGTGACGGACGTGCGGGCGCCGTAGACCACGCGCGTGTAGACGTCGCAGCCCTGGCCGTCGAAGCCGAAGGGATGGCCGGGCTGGGAGCCCTCCTGGGCCTTGGAGAGCTCGCATTTGAGGGGGCTCATCCAGGTGATGGCCGAGGGCCACAGAGAGATGAGGACCAGGAAGAGGATGATCAGGCCGGAGACGATGAAGACCGGGTTGCGGCGCAGGTCGCGCCAGGCGTCGGACCAGAGGGAGCGGGGCCCCGCGGCCGGCTCCGTGACCGGGGCCTCCTCCAGGGTCTCGCCCTCCGCCGTGGCGAGGTCCATCGCACCGCCCGCGCCGGTGCCGGCGATGGCGCCTTCCGGTTCGTACGGCTGCTCAGACATAGCGGATCCTCGGGTCGAGTACGGCGTACAGGAGGTCGACGAGGAGATTGGCGACCAGGAAGACCAGCACCAGGACGGTCACGAAGCCGACGACCGTCTGGGTGTTCTGGCGCAGGATCCCCTGGTAGAGCTGGTAGCCGACGCCGTGGATGTTGAAGATGCGCTCGGTGACGATCGCGCCGCCCATCAGGGCGCCGATGTCGGTGCCGATGAAGGTGACGACGGGGATGAGGGAGTTGCGCAGCAGGTGCCGGGTGACGACCCGGTGGCGGGGCAGGCCCTTGGCGACGGCCGTACGGACGTAGTCGGAGCGCTTGTTCTCCGCGATGGAGGTCCGGGTCAGACGGGTGACGTAGGCCAGGGAGACCGAGGCCAGCACCAGGCCGGGCACGACCAGCTCACCGAAGGTCGCCTCCGTGGACACGGACGGTTTGATCCAGTCCCACTCGACGCCCAGCAGCAGCTGGAGCAGCAGGCCGGTGACGAAGGTGGGGACGGAGATGACGACCAGGGTGAGGACGAGGACGCCCGTGTCGACGGGCCGCCCCCGCTGCAGTCCGGTGATCACGCCCAGGGTGATGCCGATGACGATCTCGAAGAGGACGGCGACGATCGTCAGCCGGATGGTGACGGGGAACGCCGACGCCATCAGCTCGGTGACCGGCTGGCCGTTGAACGCCGTACCGAAGTCGCCGGTGAAGACGTTCCCCATGTAGGTCAGGTACTGCTGCCATACGGGCTTGTCGAGGCCGAACTCCTTCTTCAGCTGGGCGGCCGTCGCCGGGTCGCACTGGCGGTCGCCGCACAGTCCCGCGACGGGGTCGCCCATCACGTTCACCATCAGGAAGATCAACAGCGTGGCGCCGATGAACACCGGGATCATCTGCAGCAGGCGCCGGACCACGTACCGCCCCACGCGGGTCAGCCGACCTTGATCTCGTTGTAGACGGGGACGGAGAACGGGTTGAGCTTGACGCCGGAGAGCCGCTCCGAGTAGCCGGCGCTGCCGTTCTGGTACCAGAGCGGGATGGCGGCCATGTTGTCGCGGACGACCTCCTCGGCCTGCTGGAAGGTCGTGACGGCCTTGGCGGTGTCGGTCTCGGCGTTGGCCTGGTCGACGAGCGTGTCGAAGTCCTTGTCGGACCACTTGCCGTCGTTGGAGGAGGCGTTGGTGTAGGAGAGCGGCTGAAGGAAGTTCTGGATGAGCGGGTAGTCCATCTGCCACCCGGCCCGGAAGGGGCCGCTCATCTTCTTGTCGCCGATCTGGTTGCGGAAGTCGGCGAAGGTGCCGACCGGGTTGCCGACGCAGGCCTTGTCGTTGCCGAGGGCGTTGTTGACGGAGTTGCAGACGGCGTCCACCCACTGCTTGTGGGAGCCGGTGTCCGCGTTGTAGGTGATCTTGACCTGGCCGTTCGGGAGGCCGCCGCCCTCCTCGATGAGCTTCTTGGCGGCCGCGGGGTCGTAGTCACAGGCGTCCCCGCACAGGCCCGCCTTGTAGCCGCCCTCCTCGCCGAGCACCGGCGAGGTCCAGTCGGTGGCCGGGGTGCGGGTGTTCTGGAAGATCGTCTTGGTGATCTGCGCGCGGTCGATCGCCCGGGACAGGCCCGTGCGGACCTTCTCCGAGCCCGGCTTGTTCCAGTCCGGGTCGTAGTACGGGAAGGCCAGGGTCTGGATGATGCCGGCGGGGGTGTTGAGGTAGCGGCCCCCCAGGTCGTTCCCGACGTTCTTCAGCTGGGCCGCGGGCACGTCGTCGACCAGGTCGAGGTTGCCGGCCAGCAGGTCGGTGTAGGCGGTGTTGTTGTCGGTGTAGACCTTGAGGTCCACTCCGCCGTTCTGCGCGACGTCCTCGCCCGGGTAGTCGTTCCACTTCCGCAGGGACATCTGCGAGCCCTTGGTGTACGAGGCGACCGTGTACGGGCCGTTCCCGACCGGTTTCTTCACCCAGCCGGCGTGGTCGGTGAAGAAGGACCGGGGCAGTGGGGCGTAGGCGTTGTAGCCCAGGGTGTCGGGGAAGGTGGAGAACTTCTGCCGGAGCTTCACGGTGAAGGTGAGGTCCCCGGTCACCTTCAGTCCGGAGAGGGTGTCGGCGCTCTGTGCGCTGCCGTCGTCCGGGTGGGTGCTGTCGTAGCCGTCGATGTACTCGAAGAAGTACGCGTTCTTCTGGTTGTTCCTCAGGCTCGCGCCGTAGTTCCAGGCGTCGACGAAGGACTTCGCCGTCACCTTCTCGCCGTTGCTGAACGTCCAGCCGTCCTTGACGGTGATGGTGAAGTTCCGCGAGTCGGTGGTGTCGATCTTCTCGGCCAGCATGTCGTAGGCCTTGCCGGTCTCCGGGTCGTACCGCTTCAGGTTGCGGAAGATCATGTCGAGGACCTTGCCGCCCTGCACCTCGTTGGTGTTGGCCGGCTCCAGCGGGTTCTGCGGGTCCCCCCAGGAGGAACTGAGGACCCCTCCGCTCTCCCCGCTGGCCCCACCCCCGCAGGCCGTCGCCGCGAGCACCGTCAGCGCCGCACATACGGCCCATTTCGCGTGCGTGGCTCCACGCATGGGATGCCTCCTCTTGACTGCGGACCCGTCACCGTGATCCTTTACCAGTCAATATCGGCACATGGTGCGTGCGGTGCATTTTCACCCCACCCGTACGGGTTTATCCCCGCCAAACGGATGACCCCGAACAGCCGTACCGAGCCGTTCGGGGTCATCCGCGGTTCAGGTCGGGTCAGCGCGGCAGCGCCTTGAAGACCACGTGGGCTCCGCCGTGCGGCGACAGCGATATCAACAGGTTCGACGACAGGGCCGCCGCGAGCCGCTCCAGCACCGGCAGCGTCGGCACCCCGCGGCCGTGCTCCATGCGCGAGAGCGCGCCCTGGCTCATCCCCGCCTGTTGCGCAAGGCGTTCCTGGGTCAGGCCCAACTCCAGCCGCCTGGTCCGTACGGCCGCCCCGAAGGGCCGCCCGAGCCACTCCCCCGCGACCCCGGCGCCTCTTCGATCCGTTGCAACCAACATCTCGTCACTCTCCCCGTTTGCGTTGGAACAACGATCAGGACAGAGAGTGGTGGAACCTGGTTCCGGGCTTGGCGAAGTCTTGAGCGCGCCTTGCATACCGCAAAGCACATGCGCCCACACGGTGAGACGCTGATCACTTCATGCGGTCCATGTGATGGTGACGATCGGCGCGCACACGGCCAAATCAACCCTCCGTCCGCTTTCCCGAGTTCCCGTCCGCACGCTTTGCCCGATGGCGCCGCGGAGTGTCAATGCGCCCTGTGGCATGGGCACGTTCGGGCGCCGGGCAACCCGGTTGCCGCCCTGTCCGTGCCCGGCCAGTCTGACTCCGCGCTCGGGTGCACCGCTCCGGTGAACGCAGCGCTTCCTGAAGGGGGAATCATCGTGCTGAGAATCGCAAGTGCCGTCGTCTCCACCGCCGTCGCGGCCGGCGGACTCGTGGCCGGTGTGGCCGCTCCGGCCTCCGCCGCGTGTGCCCCGAGCCCCGGCACCGGCTACCACATCACCAACAAGTCCACCGTGAGCAAGCCGACCAACCTGCACAGCGAGTGGATGTACGACAACCTCGACGGCAACCTCACCTACAACCACTCGGCGACCGCCACGGTCAGCGCCAGCGGCACCGCGGGTGTCGAGGCCGAGGCCGGGGCCATCTTCGCCAAGGCGAGCACGTCGTTCAGCGTGACGCTCGGCAAGTCCTGGGCGAAGTCGAACAGCTGGAGCTACTCGATCCCGGCGAAGAACAAGGCGGGCAAGACCAAGGTCCGCATGACGATGTTCCACGAGTCGAAGAAGTTCAAGGCCACGAAGTACTCGTACTACTACGACGGCCACTGCAAGTACCACGAGAGCAAGAAGTGGTCGAAGTGGTTCACCGCTCCGGTGAAGAAGGACTCCAACGTGTGGGGTCTGGAGTGGAAGTAGCGGCCGCACGAGGGGTCGTGGCCTGACACGGCCGCACCACCGGGGGAACCTCGACCTCGACGCGGGCCGGCCGGGACCGCCACTGCTGGCGTTCCCGGCCGGCCCGGAGCACTCACGCGGAGTGGACGACGTCCTTCTCCTCCGCGAAGTGACAGGCCGACTCGTGGGCCGCCGGCGTGTCCTCCCCGCGGAAGCGCTCGGGTACGGCGAGCACCGGCACCTCGGTGGAGCACTTGTCCTGCGCCTTCCAGCACCGGGTGCGGAACCGGCAGCCGGACGGCGGGTTCGCCGGCGAGGGCACGTCACCGGAGAGGATGATCCGCTCGCGGCCCTCACGGGCCTCCGGGTCGGGCACCGGGACGGCCGACAGCAGCGCCTGGGTGTAGGGGTGCGTCGGGTGCTCGTAGATCTGCTCGTCGGAGCCGATCTCGGCGATCTTGCCGAGGTACATCACGCCGACCCGGTCCGAGATGTGCCGGACGATCGACAGGTCGTGCGCGATGAAGATGTAGGAGAGGTTGAACTCGTCCTGCAGTCGCTCCATCAGGTTGATGACCTGGGCCTGGACGGACACGTCCAGCGCGGAGACCGGCTCGTCGCAGATGATGACCTCGGGGTTGAGCGCCAGCCCTCGGGCGATGCCGATGCGCTGGCGCTGACCGCCCGAGAACTGGTGCGGGTAGCGGTTGATGTACTCCGGGTTGAGGCCGACGACGTCCAGGAGGTCCTGCACCTTGCGGCGCCTGTCGCCCTTGGGCGCCACCTCCGGGTGGATGTCGAACGGCTCCCCGATGATGTCGCCGACCGTCATCCGTGGGTTCAGGGAGGTGTACGGGTCCTGGAACACCATCTGGATGTTGCGGCGGACGGCCTTCAGGGCACGGCCGGACAGCTTGGTGATGTCCTGGCCCTTGTAGAAGATCTCGCCCGCGGTGACCCGCTCCAGGTTCATCAGGAGCTTGGCGACCGTGGACTTGCCGCAGCCGGACTCGCCCACGATGCCGAGGGTCTCGCCCTGGTAGAGGTCGAAGGAGACGCCGTCGACGGCTTTGACCGCGCCGATCTGTTTCTTGAACAGGATGCCCTGGGTCAGCGGGAAGTGCTTCACCAGGTTGCGCACCTGGAGAATCGGTTCACCGCGGTCCACGGGCGCCTCGATCGCGGCGACCGCGTCGGTCTCGGACTGCACGTCCGCGGTCTCCACCTCGGAGACGTTCGGCGTGGCCTCCTGCTCGTCGTTCTTGCTGAGCTCAGCCATGGATCGTCTCCTTCCAGAAGTGGCACGCCGAGGCGCGGCCGACCAGCTCGGTGCCGTCCTGCTCGGTCACCGGCAGCAGGGCCGGGACGTCCGTACGGCAGATGTCCTGCGCCCTGGTGCAGCGCGGGTTGAACGCGCAACCGCTGGGGACGTGCAGGAGGTTGGGTGGCAGGCCCTTGATCGCGAACAGTTCCTGGCCCTTCTGGTCCAGGCGCGGGATCGAGTCCAGCAGGCCCCGGGTGTAGGGGTGCGCGGGGCGCTTGTAGAGCTCGTGCACCGGGGCGTGCTCCACGATCCGGCCCGCGTACATCACCGCGATCTTGTCCGCGACGTCGGCGACCACGCCGAGGTCGTGGGTGATCAGGATGAGACCCATGTTGTACTCGCGCTGGAGCTCCGCGAGCAGGTCCATGACCTGGGCCTGGACCGTCACGTCGAGGGCCGTGGTGGGCTCGTCGGCGATGATCAGGTCCGGTTCCAGGGCCAGCGCCATGGCGATCATGATGCGCTGACGCATACCGCCGGAGAACTGGTGCGGGTAGTCGTTGACCCGGGCCGCGGCGGCCGGGATCTTCACCCGGTCCATCAGCTCGATCGACTTGGCCTTGGCCTCCTTCTTGGAGAGGCCCTGGTGCACCCGGAACATCTCGCCGAGCTGGTAGCCCACGGAGAGCACCGGGTTCAGCGAGCTGAGCGCGTCCTGGAAGATCATGGCGATCCGCTGACCACGGATGCGGCGGCGCTCCTCGCCGGACATCTTGAGCATGTCCTGGCCGCGGAAAAGGATCTCGCCCTGCGGGATCCTGGCCGGGGGCATGTCCAGGATGCCCATGACCGCCTGTGCGGTCACCGACTTGCCGGAGCCCGACTCACCGAGCACGGCGAGCGTCTCGCCCGCCTTCACGCTGTAGTTGACGCCGTTGACGGCACGTACGACACCCTCGCGGGTGACGAACTCGACGTGCAGGTCACGGACTTCGAGCAGCGGGGTGTCCCCGCCGTCGCGGGGCGCCGGTACCGGGGCTTCTTCGATGATGGTCACGTACGCCTCCCTCAGCGCGTCTTCGGGTCAAGGGCGTTGCGGACCGCTTCGCCGAGCATGATGAATGCCAGCACCGTGATGGTGAGCATGATCGACGGGTAGAGCATGATCCACTGGGCCACCCGGATCGAGTTGCCGCCGTCGGAGATGTCGTTGCCCCAGGAGACGCCGTTCAGGCCGAGCCCCAGGAAGGACAGCGTGGCCTCGGAGCCGATGTAGACGCCGAGCGAGATGGTCGCGACGACGATCACCGGGGCCAGCGTGTTCGGCAGGATGTGCCGGAACAGGATCCGTGTGGTGCTCGCGCCGAGCGCCTTGGCCGCCTGGACGTAGTCGGACTGCTTGGTGGTGATCACCGCGCCGCGCATCACCCGCGCGAGCTGGGTCCAGCCGAAGAAGCCCAGGGCGCCGATGACGACCCAGGTGGTGCGCTCCGGGAAGGAGTTGAGGACGACCATGGTGCCCAGCAGGAACGGGATGCCGAAGAACACGTCGACGAGCCGGGACAGGATCGAGTCGACGATCCCGCCGAAGTAGCCGGCGATCATGCCGACCAGACCGCCCGCGATGGTCACCAGGAGGGTGGTGCCGAAGCCGACGGCTATGGAGGCGCGGGCGCCGTAGATGAGCCGGGCGTAGACGCTGCGGCCCTGCTGGTCGTAGCCCAGCCATTCCGGCGAGAAGACCTTGCCGAGCTTCGGCTTCTGCAGGTAGTGCTTGGCCAGGTCGCCGTAGGTCGGGTCGGCGCTGGTGAACCAGCCGGGGAAGAAGGTGATCGTCAGCAGCAGCAGGATCAGCACCGCCGAGACGATGAAGATCTTGTTGCGGCGCAGGTCCTGCCAGGCGTCGCCCCACAGGCTGCGGACCTTCTCGGCCTTGACCGGCACTCCGGCCGGGGCGGCGGTGGCCACGGCGTCCGGCGTGGCGGTGGCGGTGTCGGACTTGGTCATGTCAGGCATAGCGAATCCTCGGGTCAAGGACCGCGTAGAGCAGGTCGACAAGGAGGCTGGCGACGAGGTAGACGAGGACGAGGATGGTCACCAGGCCCACGAGGGTGGTGCCTTCCCGGCGGATGATCGACTGGTAGATCGTGCCGCCGATGCCCTGGATGTTGAAGATGCCCTCGGTGACGACGGCACCGCCGAGCAGGGCGCCGATGTCGGTGCCCAGGTAGGTGACCACGGGGATCATCGAGTTGCGCATCAGGTGGACACTCACCACCCGGCGCCGGGGCAGGCCCTTGGCGATGGCCGTACGGACGTAGTCGGCGCGCATGTTCTCCGCGATGGACGTACGGGTCAGCCGGGACACATAGGCGAGTGACGCCGTGGCCAGTACGATCGCAGGCATCAGCAACTGCCCGTAGTTCGACGGGTCGTTGACGTTCGGTTCGAGCCACTGCAGCTCGTCGGCGAAGATCCACTTGAGGATGAAGCCGAGGACGAACACCGGGACCGAGATCAGCAGCAGCGTGATCAGCAGGACCGTGGTGTCGGCGGCGCGTCCGGCGCGCAGGCCGGCGAAGACGCCGAGGGCGATGCCGACGACGAGCTCGATGGCGAAGGCGAAGCTGCCCAGCCGCAGAGTCACCGGGAAGGCGTCGCCGAGCACATCGGTGACGGGACGTCCGCTGGCGATCTGCGTGCCGAAGTCGGCGTGCAGGACGATGCCCTTCATGTAGTCCCAGTACTGCACGAGGATCGGCTGGTCGAGGCCGTACTGGTGCTTCAGGGCGGCGATCACCTGGGGGCTGCCGCCCTTGTCGCCGAACAGTCCGCGCACGGGGTCGCCGGGCAGGGCGTAGACCATGAGGAAGATAAGCAGGGTGGTCCCGATGAACACCGGGATCATCTGGAGCAGTCGTCGTGCGACATAGCGCCCCATCGTGCCTCCAAAAAAGTCACAGCGGCAGCAGGCGGGCCCTTCCCCCGCGCACCGCGTCGCGATGCATGTGGAAAGGGCCCCCCGGCCGCTGCCATTGCCCGGGGCGCGGCCTGCGCGCCCCGGGCAACGGATTGTCTGCGGTTACTTCTTGACCTCGACGCCGGTCAGGATCGGGTCTCCGTCCTGGCCGAACTTGACGCCCGAGACCTTCTCCGAGTAGCCCGCGTTGACCTTGTAGTACCAGAGCGGAATGCTCGGCATGTAGTTGACGAGCTGCTTCTCGATCTCCTGGTACTTCTTCACCGAGTCGTCCAGCGTGGCGGCGCTGTCGGCGGCGGCAATATCGGCGTCGATCGTCTTGTTGGAGAAGCCGCTCTGGTTGCCGTCCGACTTCGTGCCGTACAGGTCACGGATGAAGTTGGCGTTCATCGGGAAGTCCAGCACCCAGCCCGAGCGGTACATGGACTTGACCTCGTGCGCGTCACGGGCGTTGAGGTCGGCCTGGAAGTCGGCCTTCGGGTCGGTGTTGCACTTCACCCCGGTGGCGTTGGTGATGGAGTTGCAGACCGCCTCCACCCACTCCTTGTGACCGCCGTCGGTGTTGTACTGGATGGTGATGGAGTTGCCCGGAACGCCGCCACCTTCCTTGATGAGCTGCTTGGCCTTGGTCGGGTTGTACGTGGTGACGTCACCCGCGACGTTCGGCTCGTAGCCGAGGACGCCCTTGGCGACCCAGCCGGTGGCGGGCTCACGGGTGCCCTGGAGCACGGTCTTGGTGATGGTGTTCCGGTCGATCGCCATCGACAGGCCCTGCAGGACCTTCGGGTCGATGTCCTTCCACTGCTTGGTGTAGAAGGCCGGGGCGATGGTCTGTATCGCGGAGTACGCCTGGTCCACCGCGCGGGAGCCGAGGTCCTGCTTGTAGACCGGCAGGTCCTTCGGGGCGACCTGGGTGATGACGTCGAGGTTGCCGGACTTCAGGTCCTCGTACGCCGTCTCCGGGGTGGAGTAGTTCTTGAAGACCACGCCACCGTTCTTCGCCGCGTTCGAGCCCTTGTAGCCGGCGTACTTCTTGACCGTGATGGCCTTCTTGTGGTCCCAGCTGACGAACTCGTACGGGCCGTTGCCGACCGGCTTCTGACCGGCGGCCTTCGGGTCCTTGTAGAAGGACTCGGGCAGCGGCGAGAACACCTGGTAGCCGAGCTTGTAGACGTAGTACGGGATCGACTTCGACAGCGTGATGGTGAAGGTGTTGTCGTCGACGACCTTCAGACCGGAGAGCTCGGTGGCCTTGGGCTTGCCCTTCGCCGGGGCGACATCGTCGTAGCCCGCGATGTCGGAGAACCAGAAGCTGTTGGTCTGCTTGTTCTCGGGGTTGGCGGCCCAGTTCCAGGCCTTGACGTAGGACTCGGCGGTGACCGGGGTGCCGTCGTGGAACTTCCAGCCGGACCTCAGCTTGACCGTGTAGGTCTTGCTGTCCTTGGTGTCGATCGACTCGGCGTTCATGTAGACGATCTTGCCGCTCGCGTCGTAGTCCACCAGGCCGGTGAACAGCGAGTTGATCACGATGCTGCCGTAGGACTCCATCGTGTTGGCGGGCTGCAGGGGGTTCTGCGGCTCGCCGGACTCGACCGTGAACGTACCGTTCGGGTCGACGGCGGCCTTGCTGTCACCCTTGTCGTCGTCGCCACCACCACAGGCGGTCGCTGCCAGTGCCACCACCGCGGCCATCGCGACCCACTTGGCACTCCTCGCACCGCGCATGGGTTCCTCCTCAAGAATCCATTGATTCAGCGCATGGGGCAGCACGCGACTCAACACCGTTGCCGGCGCCTGAAAATGGTCGGTGCCCCCAGCGCTCGCGAGCCTGCGCCGCCTGTCGGCGCCTGACCCGTCCATCCGAGCTCTACGCGCCTAACTATCTGCCATGAGCGAAGACCGAACCACACCGGCAAGGTCTCGGTTCGATCACACCTGTCGCCTACTTCTTCCAAAATCCGGACAAAGGGATAGAGGGAAGATCCCTGCGAAACGGACTTGTTACACATCTACCGGAGAGAGGTGTCCGCATTCCGGACGTTCGGGAAGAAAAATGAGTTGCGGTCACCGCGGTCGCCGTGCGGGGGATCGTCCGACTTGTCCGTCACCGCCAACGACCCGTGCCCTCAAGGTCGTTCGCCGACACCGCACCCGCATGCGTCTATGCCGCACTTGTCCGAGGCTAGTACTCATCACCCCAAGGCGGGCGCCTCTGGAGCAGATCAAAGGGTTATCCCTATGTCTGCGCAGAGCAAAGACTGTGTTCACGCAACGAGCCAGGTCCCGCCGCGCGGGACCTGGCTCCTTCGCTGTGGGTCCGTCAGCCGTGCTTGGCGCGGCTCGCGGAACGCGCGCGCTCGCGCTGGTCGAGCACGACCTTGCGGATGCGGACGGCCTCCGGGGTCACCTCGACGCACTCGTCGTCGCGGCAGAACTCCAGCGACTGCTCCAGCGACAGCTTGCGCGGCGGCACGATCGCCTCGAACGAGTCGGCCGACGAGGACCGCATGTTCGTGAGCTTCTTCTCCTTGGTGATGTTCACGTCCATGTCGTCGGAGCGCGAGTTCTCGCCGACGATCATGCCCTCGTACACCTCGGTGCCGGGGTCGGTGAACAGCACACCGCGCTCCTGAAGGTTCGTCATCGCGAACGCGGTGACGGCGCCGGAGCGGTCGGCGACGAGCGAACCGTTGTTACGGGTCGTCAGCGTGCCGAACCACGGCTCGTGGCCCTCGTGGATGGAGTGCGCGATGCCCGTGCCGCGGGTGCCGGTCAGGAACTCGGTACGGAAGCCGATGAGACCACGGGACGGCACGACGAACTCCATGCGCACCCAGCCGGAACCGTGGTTGGACATGTTGTCCATCCGGCCCTTGCGGACACCCATGAGCTGCGTGACCGCGCCCATGTGCTCCTCGGGCACGTCGATCGTCATGCGCTCGACGGGCTCGTAGACCTTGCCGTCGACGTCCTTGGTGACGACCTGCGGCTTGCCGATGGTCAGCTCGAAGCCCTCGCGGCGCATCTGCTCGACCAGGATGGCCAGCGCCAGTTCACCGCGGCCCTGCACCTCCCAGGCGTCGGGGCGCTCGGTGTCCAGGACGCGCAGCGACACGTTGCCGACCAGCTCGCGGTCGAGGCGGTCCTTGACCTGACGGGCGGTGACCTTGCGGTCCTTGACCGCGCCCTTGTTGTCCGCGCCCTTGCCCGTACCGCCGCGACCGACCAGCGGCGAGGTGTTCGTGCCGATGGTCATGGAGATCGCCGGCTCGTCGACCGTGATCAGGGGCAGCGGGATCGGCCTCTCGGGGTCGGCGAGGGTCTCGCCGATCATGATGTCCGGGATACCGGCGACGGCACAGATGTCACCCGGGCCGGCCTTCTCGGCCGGCTTGCGGGTCAGCGCCTCGGTCATCAGCAGCTCGGTGATGCGCACGTTGGACATCGTGCCGTCACGCTTGATCCATGTGACGGTCTGGCCCTTGCGCAGCTCGCCCTGCTCGACGCGCAGCAGCGCGATACGGCCGAGGAAGTTGTCGGCGTCCAGGTTGGTGACGTGCGCCTGGAGCGGCGCCTCCTCGTCGTACTCCGGAGCCGGGACGTGCGAAAGGATCGTCGAGAAGAACGGCTCCAGGCTGTCGCTGTCCGCCGGGACGGTGCCGTCCTCGGGCTTGGTCAGCGAGGCCACTCCGTCGCGAGCGCACGCGTAGACGATCGGGAACTCGATCTGGTCCTCGTCGGCGTCGAGATCGAGGAAGAGGTCGTACGCCTCGTTGACGACCTCGTCGATGCGCGAGTCGGGCCGGTCCGTCTTGTTGATGCACAGGATGACGGGCAGGCGGGCCAGCAGCGCCTTGCGCAGCACGAAGCGGGTCTGCGGCAGCGGGCCCTCGGAGGCGTCGACGAGCAGCACCACCGCGTCGACCATCGACAGCCCGCGCTCGACCTCGCCGCCGAAGTCGGCGTGGCCGGGGGTGTCGATGATGTTGATGGTGATGACGTCACCGCCATCCTTCGGGTGGTACTTCACCGCCGTGTTCTTGGCCAGGATCGTGATGCCCTTCTCACGCTCCAGGTCGTTCGAGTCCATCATGCGGTCGTCGAGCGACTCGGCCGCGTGTGCGGCGAAGGCGCCGGCCTGCTTGAGCATGGCGTCGACCAGGGTGGTCTTGCCGTGGTCGACGTGGGCGACGATGGCGACGTTGCGGATGTCGTGGCGCGTGGCCATAAAGCGGCGTTCTCCCGGAGTGTGAGGAAGGCCTGCGCGTACATCTGTGTCTACGCGGGCCCTGCCGGGCTTGACATGCCACGGCCTCACCCCATGGTACGTGGCTCAGCGGGCGGCGGTCTCCGCAGGCCGCCGGATGCACCCCGCGGAGACCGGTGTGGATCAGGCGCCCCTGGTCGCGGCCGTGCCCGCATCGCAGGCCAGCCGGGCGGCGTCCCGGGCGAGCGCCGCGTCACCGACGGACTCGTCACAGTCGAGCACACCGCCGCCGTCGGCCTTCCAGCCCACCGCGTGGCCGCGCACGGCCGTGCCGTCGGCGCAGGAGTAGCGGAAGTCACCCGCCACCTCGGTGGTGTAGGCGTACTGGACGAAGTGCCCGGCGCCGTCGACCTCGCTCACCTCCTGCCCGTTGATCTCGGGCGCCTTCGCGTGCACGTCGGTGAAGACGTCAGCCGTGCCGTCCTCGGCCGGGGTGGCGGCGCCGGATTCGATCAGGCCGGTCTTCCTGCCCAGCGAGAAGAGCACCTCGGCGGAGGGCAGGGCCGCCCCCCGGGACTCGACCGACTGACGCGGGGTGTACAGCCTGGTCAGCGGATACGTCAGTCTGCCGCCGCCCTTGCCCAGAGCCTCCGGCTCGGAGAGTCCCGTCAGCCGCTCCGTCTCCTGGACGCCGGTCCAGGTGTACGTCCCGTCCGGGCACGCCCGCTTCCCGGCCACCGGACTCGCCGACGCCCCCGGGGCGGCCGACCGTTTGCCGCCGTCGTCGTCCGACCCGCCGGTGCAGGCCGTCAGGCCCGCCGCCAGGGCCACCGCGGCCACACCCGCCGCCCGGATCCGTCGCTGGACACCATGCATCGCAACTCCCCCGTTCCCCTGTTGCTTGTCGCGTACATGGTGCGGACTGCCGTCGGGCGCGGCAAGCGGTACAAGGGCTTCCGGGCGGGCTGTGACGTGACTGTTTCGGTCTCGGACGCGACCGTCTCACCCGCTCGACGACGGGCCGGGAGCGGGCTTCGCCCCCTTCTTCAGGAACCCCATGTCCTCGTAGACCGGCGTCTGGAAACCGAAGGCGCCGGCATTGACGACGTTCTTCCTCGCGGCGGTGAGCTGGGGACGCTGGTAGAGGGGGATGGAGGCGGCCGCCGCCCAGATGCGGGAGTCGGCCTTGCGGAGCAGCGAGCGCTCCTCCTCGGCGTCCAGCGTGGAGATGGCCTGATCGAACAGCTGGTCGACCTGGTCCGTGCCGACGCGGGTGTAGTTCTGCTCGACGCTCAGCGAACCGTCGGCGCCCGGCACCGGCTTGGCGTAGATCGGCCGGGCGTCGGTGGCCGGGAACGCGGTGGCGGGCCAGGAGTAAAGGGCCAGGTCGTACTGGCCGGAGGCGATGTGGTCCTTGAAGTAGCTCTCGTCCTTGACCTTGACGGTCTCGGTGCGGATGCCGACCTTCTCCAGCATGCGCGAGATCCGGGCGGCGACCGTGCGCAGCGGCTCCGAGCCCGGCCCGGAAGGCAGCACGAACCGCAGCGACAGCGCCTTGCCGTCCTTCGCCAGCGCCCCGGCGGCGGCGCCGGCCGGAGCCGCGGTGCCCTTGGGGGCGTAGGCGCCGGGGGCGCCGCCCTGGTGGGCGTTCTGGTACTGCGTGCCCTCCTGCGCGAGCTGCCGCCCCGAACCGTCGCCCTCGGGATCCCGGTCCGAGTCTCGCCGCGCCTTGTCGTCCTCCCCCACGATGTACGTACCGTCGGAGTCCTCCTCCGCCTCCCCCTCGTCCCCGGCCTTCTTCCCTTCGGCCCCGGCCGCCTTCTCGCCCTTCTCCTCCTTGTCCTCCTTGTCCTCCTTGTCCTCGGCCTTCTCCTCCTCCGGCTTCTCCTCCTTGATCGGCCCCCCGGCCACCCACCCGGCGTCCGCGAGCAGCGCCTGCGCCTCGGCCGTGTCGTGGCCGCCGAGCGCTCCGCTGTTGTCGGCGTACGCCTCCTGACCGGACAGCGCGAGATGGCTGCCGACCGGCCGCGCGGGCAGCCCCAGCGGCTTCAGCACCAGCTCCGCCAGTTCCCGCCGGTCCAGCGCGCGGGCCACCGCCCGCCGCACCCGCTCGTCGGCGAGCGGCCCCTCCGCGCCGTTCAGGGCGAGCTGGGTGTACGCGGGCTCGAGCGAGCGCCGCACCTCGAAGTCGCGCAGCGCCTTCTGCTGCTTCTCCCACTTGGCGATCGCCTTGCGCAGCTTCTTGCGGGCGTACGTCTCCTCCTCCGCCGCCTCCTCGTCGGAACCGTGTGCGAGCGCCCAGGAGCGCAGTGCCTTCGCGGCGGTGCGGCCGGCGCCCGGGCCGGAGAGCGGTCCGGCCGCCGAGCCCTTCGCGGCGCCGGCGATGCGCTCGGCTGCGGCCGGATCGATCTCGGCGAGTTCGATCTTCCCGGAGGCCAGCGCGGCGGCCCGGTCGGCGCGGGGCACCGCCTTCAGCACGATCTCCGACAGCTTCGCCGGCTGCCCCCACCAGCGCGGGTTGCGGGTGAGCCGTACCTGCTCCCGCCCCCGCTCGACCTTCTTCACCAGGAACGGACCGGCGGTGACCTTCAGCGTGCCCCGCGCCCCGTCGTTGAACGACGAGGGCGTGCCCATGACGTCCTTCGGGTACAGCGGCGAGAACAGCGACTGCCAGTCGGCGTAGGGGCGGCTGAAGGTGACCCGGACCTCCAGGTCGTTGTCACCGCGCTCGATCTTCTCGATGCGGTCGTAGCCGGCGTTGCGGGCGGTCCAGTACGCGCTGTCCTTGCCGGACAGGGCACGCCACTGGGCGGCGAAGTCGGCGGCGCCGATCTCCCGGCCGTCGCTCCAGACCGCCTGCTGGTTCAGCTTGTAGAGCACGACCTGCTTGGGCTCGGTGTCGACGACCTTCGCGGACTCCAGGTAGTCGGCGTTGCGGCGGGCCCGTCCGTACGCGTCGAGCCGGTACAGGGACGGCAGCACGGCCTGGGCGATCCGGGTGGTGGTGGCGTCGGCGTCGGACTGGAAGGTGTTGAAGGTCTCCGGCACGGTGTCCACGGCCCAGTGCAGGGTGCCGCCGTCGGCGACCGCCGCGCGGGCCGCCGGGGCGATGTCCTGGGCGGCGAGCGGCCTGCTCGGCTCGTCCTCAGCGCCACAGCCGGCCAGCAGGGGGACCGCGAGCGCGCCCGCGGTGAGGAAGGCGGCCGAGCGCATGACCGAGCGCAGCCCGACGCCGTCGTAGGACATCGACATCTTTGGTACCTCTGATCACATTTGGAGGTATTTTGGACTTTGATCAGATCTACGACACTGAACACGGCCACTGAAGAGGAAAGGATTCGCCTGCCGAGGGCGACACGGCGGCCGGGGCGTCCGACCCCACTCGTGCGGAGCAACACGAACTCCCGCGTCCGCCAATCGCTGCACATGCCTTCACACCGACCGGTGTGACGCGCAACACTCGCAGGCGCATGAACGTTGCCGTCCAGGGCACAGCCCACGGAAGCGAGGTCACGTCATGTCCGTGCACGACGACCTGACTACGGTTCAACGCTGCCTCGACGACCTCTCCCGGTCCGTCGGCAAGCTGGAGCAGCAGCTCGGTGCCGGCGGTCTGGAGATGCGCCGGGTGCGCACCGACGCCGCCCACCTCAAGGAGAGCGTCGCGCTGCTGCGCGATGCCGCCTCCCATCCCGCGTCACCCCGCAAACCCGAGCTCGTCACCATCCCCGACACTCCGTACGACGACTCCCTGTGGATCGACACGGACGACGAGGGGCTGGGCGCGCGGGACCGGCACGCCCCCTGACCCCCATCTGAAGCGACCCGACCGGAGTCCTGCATTGGCCACTGGTACGGAACCTCCCTCGACCGACTCCCATCCCCCGGGCGGCGTACGCGGATCGACCCGCGCCGCGATCGCCGCCCCCCATCTGCGGACCGACCGCTGGTGGCTGGCGCCCGCCGCCACCGCCGCCGGTCTACTGGCGTTCATCGTCTACTCGACCTGGCGGGCCTTCGCGAACGCCGACTACTACGCGGCGCCGTACGTGTCGCCGTTCTACTCGCCGTGTCTGGCGGAGAACTGCCGGACCATGCGGGCCGGGCCCAACGCGGAGATCTTCGGCGGCTGGTGGGGCATCTCGCCCGCGATCATCATCCTGATCTTCCCGCTCGGCTTCCGCCTGACCTGCTACTACTACCGCAAGGCCTACTACCGGGGCTTCTGGGCCTCGCCCCCGGCCTGCGCGGTGGCCGAGCCGCACCAGAAGTACACCGGCGAGACGCGCTTCCCGCTGATCCTGCAGAACATCCACCGGTACTTCTTCTACGCCGCGATCGTCGTCGCCGGAATCCTGACCTACGACACCGTGCTCTCCTTCCGCGACGAGCACTACCGCTGGGGTCACATGGGCCTCGGCACCCTGGTCTTCCTGGCCAACATCACCCTGATCTGGGCGTACACGGTGTCCTGCCACTCCTGCCGGCACATCGTCGGCGGCAAGCTCAGGCACTTCTCCAGGCACCCGGTGCGCTACAAGGCCTGGCAGTTCGTCGGACGGCTCAACGCCCGGCACATGCAGCTCGCCTGGGCGTCGCTGCTGAGTGTGGCGGTCGCCGACTTCTACGTGTACCTGGTCGCGTCCGGCGCCTTCGACGATCCGAGGTTCTTCTAGATGCCGTCCGAGGTTCTTCCAGTGAGTGAGGCCTTCTGATGTCCGTGGTCGACCGTCAGGAGTGGGACGTCGTGGTCGTGGGCGCCGGCGGCGCCGGGCTGCGGGCCGCCATCGAGGCCCGCGAGCGCGGCGCGCGTACGGCCGTGATCTGCAAGTCGCTGTTCGGCAAGGCACACACCGTGATGGCCGAGGGCGGAATCGCCGCGGCGATGGCCAACGCCAACGAGCACGACAACTGGCAGGTCCACTTCCGCGACACCATGCGCGGCGGCAAGTTCCTCAACCAGTGGCGGATGGCGGAGCTGCACGCCCAGGAGGCCCCGGACCGGGTGTGGGAGCTGGAGACCTGGGGCGCGCTGTTCGACCGTACGAAGGACGGCCGGATCTCCCAGCGCAACTTCGGCGGCCACGAGTACCCGCGCCTCGCGCACGTCGGCGACCGCACCGGTCTGGAGCTGATCCGCACCCTCCAGCAGAAGATCGTGGCGCTCCAGCAGGAGGACGAGCGGGAGACCGGGGACTACGAGTCCCGGCTGAAGGTCTTCCAGGAGTGCACGGTCACACGCGTGCTCAAGGAGGGCGCACGGGTCTCCGGCGTCTTCGCCTACGAGCGCGAGACCGGCCGTTTCTTCGTCCTCGAGGCGCCGGCCGTGGTCATCGCGACCGGCGGTATCGGCAAGTCCTTCAAGGTCACGTCGAACTCGTGGGAGTACACGGGCGACGGCCACGCGCTGGCCCTGCTCGCGGGCGCGCCGCTGCTGAACATGGAGTTCGTGCAGTTCCACCCGACCGGCATGGTCTGGCCGCCGTCGGTGAAGGGCATCCTCGTCACGGAGTCCGTCCGCGGCGACGGCGGGGTGCTGCGGAACTCCGACGGGAAGCGCTTCATGTTCGACTACATCCCCGACGTCTTCAAGGAGAAGTACGCCCAGTCGGAGGAGGAGGGCGACCGCTGGTACGAGGACCCCGACAACAACCGGCGGCCGCCGGAACTGCTCCCCCGCGACGAGGTGGCCCGCGCGATCAACTCCGAGGTGAAGGCGGGCCGCGGCTCCCCGCACGGCGGGGTCTTCCTGGACGTGTCGACCCGGATGCCGGCCGAGACGATCAAACGCCGGCTGCCGTCCATGTACCACCAGTTCAAGGAGCTGGCGGACGTCGACATCACCGCGGAGGCGATGGAGGTCGGACCGACCTGCCACTACGTGATGGGCGGCATCGCGGTCGACTCCGAGACGGCGGCCGCGCGCGGGGTGCCGGGGCTGTTCGCGGCGGGTGAGGTGGCCGGCGGGATGCACGGCTCGAACCGGCTCGGCGGTAACTCGCTCTCCGACCTGCTGGTGTTCGGCCGCCGGGCGGGCCTGCACGCGGCCGAATACGCGACGGCCCAGGCCGTACGGCCGCCCGTGGACGACACGGAGATCGACGCGGCCGCCGCCGAAGCCCTGCGCCCCTTCTCCGCCGAGGCCGAACAGGCCGATCCGGCGGGCACGGGCACGGGCCCGGCCGAGAACCCGTACACCCTGCACCAGGAGCTCCAGCAGACGATGAACGACCTGGTCGGCATCATCCGCCGCGAGGGCGAGATGGAGCAGGCCCTGCACAAGCTGGCGGAGCTTCGGGGGCGGGCCAGGCGGGCCGGCGTCGAGGGCCACCGCCAGTTCAACCCCGGCTGGCACCTGGCCCTCGACCTGCGGAACATGCTGCTGGTCAGCGAGTGCGTGGCCCGGGCCGCGCTGGAGCGCACCGAGTCACGCGGCGGCCACACCCGCGAGGACCACCCGACGATGGAGCGGGCGTGGCGCAACGTCAACCTGCTGTGCCGGCTCACGGAGACCGTCGAGACCACCGCCGGCGACTCGATCGATCTCGTACGCGAGAACACCGACCCCATCCGCCCGGACCTGCTCGCCCTCTTCGAGAAGGAGGAGCTGGTCAAGTACCTCGCCGAAGAGGAGCTCTACGAGTGAGCAGCTACGAGGCCCGTTTCAAGGTGTGGCGGGGTGATGTGGGCGGCGGCGGTCTGGAGGACTTCGCGGTCGAGGTCAACGACGGCGAAGTGGTGCTGGACATCATCCACCGCCTCCAGGCCACCCAGGCGCCCGACCTGGCCGTGCGCTGGAACTGCAAGGCGGGCAAGTGCGGTTCGTGCTCGGCGGAGATCAACGGACGGCCCCGGCTGATGTGCATGACCCGTATGTCGGTGTTCACCCGCGAGGAGACCATCACGGTCACGCCCCTGCGCGCCTTCCCGGTGGTCCGCGACCTGGTGACGGACGTCGGCTTCAACTACCAGAAGGCGCGCGAGGTGCCGGCGTTCGTGCCGCCCGAGGGGGTCGGCCCGGGCGAGTACCGGATGTTCCAGGAGGACGTGGACCGGCCGCAGGAGTTCCGCAAGTGCATCGAGTGCTTCCTGTGCCAGGACACCTGCCATGTGGTGCGCGACCACGAGGAGAACAAGACGGCGTTCGCCGGGCCGCGCTTCCTCATGCGCGTCGCCGAACTCGACATGCATCCGCTGGACGCCGCCGAGGAGTCCGGCCTGGACCGCAAACGCACGGCCCAGGACGAACACGGTCTCGGCTACTGCAACATCACCAAGTGCTGCACGGAGGTCTGCCCCGAGGGCATCAAGATCACCGACAACGCTCTGATCCCGCTGAAGGAACGGGCCGTCGACCGGAAGTACGACCCGCTGGTGTGGCTGGGGTCGAAGATCAGAAGACGGTCTTCGTAGGCGGGAGGGTCGTGCGGCCCGGCCGCCGCGCGGGCGAGGGGGCGAGGTCGGCGGTGGTGAGGTGGTGTCGGGGGGGGTCGGTTCACGCGCAGAGTCTGTCTCCCGCCCGCTCACCTCACCCACCCCTTCTCGTACGACGTCCAGTCGGTCTCCGTCGCCGTGAAGTCCACGTACGCCGCCACCCCGAAGTTCTCGCGGTCCGCGTCGGTGCGGGACAGGCCCAGGCGGACGCCCCGGACGGCGGCGGCGACCGTCTCGGCGTGTGCCCAGTGACCGAAACGGTTCTCCCGGTAGAAGGGCAGCCCCATCAGCAGGTCGGTGCCGGGCGGGGTGACCTCCAGGGCGAGGGAGGTCTGCTGGGCGACGTAACCGCCGTAGGTGCTCTCGAGCGGCTGCATGGTGTCGTACGACATCACGGCGATCTGGTCGACCCGGCGGGCCACCTGCCCGAAGAACCGCTGCGACCACCACTTGGGGTGTCCGGTGGTCGTGCCCCAGAAGGAGTGGAAGCCGGGGAGGGGGTCGATCTGGTGGGCGGCGACGGAGAGCTGGGCGCCCCGCGCACGGGTGACCTCGTGGAGGCTGCCGAGCAGGGTGAGGTAGTTCCGGTCGCCTGAGTGCAGGGGCTCCAGGTCGAAGTGGGCGCCCTCGAAGCCGGCGGCGAGGATCTGGCGGGTCGACCGGACGACGGCGGCACGGGTCTCGGCCCGCTCAAGACGCATGCCGTCCGGACTCTCACTGGCGAGCACGTCACCGAGCCAGGCCTGGACGCGGATACCGGGCGCCTCCCGGTGCACGGCGGCGATGAACCAGGCGGCCTTGGGGTACGCCGACCCGGGGAGCGTCCCATCGTGTTCGAGGGGACCGGCGTGGACGTACAGATCCCGTATCCCGGTGTCTCGCAGCCGGCCGGCGAGAGCCTCGACGTCGGTGTCGTTCTTCCGCCCGTCGACCCAGGCGTGCCCCAGCCAGAGGGCGTCCTTGTTCCGGGTGTGCGTACCGTCGGCCGGGTCTCCCGAATAGTTCACCCCGAGGGAGATCTGAGAGGCGAGCACGGGGACGAGGAACAGCAGGACGAGCGCGAGAGCGAGCCGCCGCAGACGCTTGCGCCACGGACGAGGCGGCGCCTCCGGCCGTGCCACGGGCTCCGAGTCCGGCTGCGGCTGCGGCCCCGACTGTGACGCGGGCTCTGACGCGGGTTGCGACGCGGGTTCTGACGCCGGTTCTGACGCGGGCCGTGCCGCCGACTCCGGCGTCGGCTGTAACGCCTTGCCGTCGCCGGCTTCCGTGGCCTTGTGGGCTTCCATACCGTTCCCCCTCCTGTGCCACTTCGCCCCACCACCCCCGCCTCGGGTGCATCCCGCTCGCGCCGCCGCATTCGCCGCCATACGCTCCGAAATGTGACGTCATCCCTGTCCCGAGGCCGGCCGCGGCGTGCCAGGTCGCACATATCCGTGCGGGTGGCCCATGCCGTGATGGGCGGTGCGGTCGGGGTGGTGTGGCTGGTGTTGCCTGCGATGACGTCGGCGAACGAGCTGCCGGTTGCGATCAAGGGGCCCGCGCCCGCCGCGAGCGCCGCCGCACCCCAGGACGACGAGACGTCCGCGGCGGACCTGGTGCTGCCGCTGGTGGCGGTCGGCGCGGTGGGCGCGATCGCGGGGTACGGGTACGTGCGCCGGGTACGGCGGGCCCGCGAGCGGACCACACCCGGAAGGGTGAGCGGCCCCGCGACCGCGAGTGCGGAGCCGTCCCTCGCCGGCCCGGACGCGGAGGCCTGCGCGGCACTCGTCCACGCCGACGACCGGCTTCGCGCGGCCCGCGCCGAACTCGGCTTCGCCGAGGGGCTCCTCGGGGCGGGGGCCGTCGTCCGCTTCGAGCGGGCGCTGTACGACGCCGAGGGCGAACTGGCCGCCGCCTTCCGGATGCGGCAGCGGTACGACGAGGGCGTGCCCGAGGAGGAGGCCGCCCGACGGCACGCGCTCGCGGGGATCGTCGGGCGGTGCGAGGAGGCGGGGCGGCGGCTGGACTCGGTGGCCGACGACTTCACGGCGCTGAGGACGACGGCGGAGGCCCTGCCCTTCGCCGAGGCGCGCTTCCGGGAGCTGACGGCCCGCACCACGGCGGCCGAGGCCCTCCTCGCCCGGCTCGCGCGGCGCTACGCACCCACCGCGACCTCCTCCGTCACCGGCAACGTCGAACAGGCCAAGGACCGGCTGCTGTTCGCCACCGCCCGGCTCAACCTGGCCCGCCAGGCGGCCGATTCGGGCCGGGCGGAGGACTCCGACCGCGAACTGCGCGCCGCCGAGGGTGCCGTGGCGCAGGCGGCCGTCTTCCTCGCGGGCGTCGACCGGGTGGCCGCCGAACTGCGGGACGCCGAGGAGATGGTTCCGGCCGCGCTCACCGGCGCGGAGGCGGACCTGTCGACGGTACGGCGGCACACGTTCCGGTACGACGAGCCGCACCCCCGCCTTCTGGGCGCCGACGCCGTACTGGCCTCCGTACGGCAGGAGTTGACGTCCAGCCAGCCGTACGACCCGCTGGCCGCCCTGCGCCGGATCGTACGGGCCACCGCGCCGCTCGCCTCGGGGCGGGCCGGGGTGCTGCCGGCCGCCGCGCTGTCCGTCGCCCGCGCCGCGACCGCCGCGGCGGACGACTTCGTCACGACACACCGGGGCGCGGTGGGGGCCACGGCCCGCACCCGGCTGACGGAGGCGCGGCTGCTGCTCGCGGCCGGGGCGCCGGCCGACGCCGAGCGCGTCGACGAACTGGCCCTGGAGGCACGTCGGCTGGCCGAACAGGACGTACGACTGCACGGGAACCCCGCGCGGGGAGCGCCGGCGGATTCGGCGGAGGCCGCGACCGGCGCCGCCGGTGCGGTCATCGGGGGGATCCTCCCGGGCGACGCGTCCGACGACGGGCGCCCCTCATCGGGGTTCAGCGGGCTCTGAGCCAAGTGGGCTGAAATCGACCCTGGTTGTGTCGGATCGGTGACGATTCCAAAGCGCCGTCAGTACCCTTTTGTAAGATGATGTGATCTTGTCGTTATTGATGCCGGCGGGACGAGACGGACACACGGGGGTGTGGAGCGCATGATCAAGCCGGAGGAGATCCCTCAGTTCACCGGGAATCTGTTCCAGCTGGAGCTGGCCCACGCGGACCTGAGAAAGGACGCCGGCAACGTCCGGACGACCGGCAGCGACATCGACGCCCAGTTCCAGGGGTTGTCGGCGTTCTACCACGCGCCGGAGGCGGAGCAGCTGTTCGCGACGACGAAGCCGGTCAAGGACCGCGCGGACGACTTCGCCACCGACCTGGAGACGGTGTCGGGTGCGCTGTCGTCGTACGCGACGGAGATCCGCCCGCTCGTCTCGAAGCTGCTGGAGCTGAAGACGAAGGCGACCACGTTCGTCGCGTCGGTGAAGGACGACGACGACTGGGAGTACGACGAGGACAAGGTCGACGAGCACAACCAGCTCCGCGACGACATCACCACGACGGTGGCGGCGTTCTGGGCCGCGGAGCGGACCTGCCACAACAAGATCACCGCGATCTGGGGCGGGACCCAGATGGTCGCCGGGGACGGTTCGGACCGCAAGGACCAGTACGGCTTCAACGCCGAGGACCTCAAGAACGCGAAACTCCCCTGGGGCGACCCGGTGGACGAGAAGCACCACTGGTACGAGGTCGGCCACTGGGTGAAGTCCTTTGTGTGGGACGGCCTGATCGTGGACGGTATCTGGGGCACCATCAAGGGCCTGGGCACGCTGGTGGGTTTCGGCGGCTGGGACGCGATGGGCCAGGCCTGGAAGGGCCTCGCGCAGCTCGCGACGGGTCTTGCGCTTGCCTCGATCCCGGGTGTGGGGACGGCGTTCTGGCTGATCCCCGACGACAAACTCCCGTCCTGGATCCGTGATTCGCGCACCGCGATGAAGGAGACCGGCAAGGCGCTGGTGGCGTGGGACGAGTGGGGCAAGAACCCCGGCCGGGCGGCCGGCGCGGTCACCTTCAACGTCCTGACGACCGTCTTCACCGGCGGTGCGGGCAGTGCGGCATCGGGCGCCGGCAAAGCGGGCGCGGTCGCCAAGGCCCTCTCCCTCGCGGGCAAGGCCGGCAAGATCATCGACCCGATGACGTACGTCGCCAAGGGCGCGGGCGCGGGCCTGTCGAAGATCGGCGACATCACGAAGGCGCTCAAGGGCGTCGGCAACATCGAGATCCCGAAACTCCCCGACAACGCCATCACGCTCCCCGAGGGCACCGTCAAACTCCCCGACGGCACGATCCACCTCCCGGAGGGCGCCGCGATCCCGGAAGGCGCCACCAAACTCCCCGACGGCAACATCAAACTGCCCGACGACGTACCGGCCCTGCCGGAGAACACCACGAAGCTGCCCGCGGGCGAGACCGCCCCGGCGCAGTACTTCGACCCGAAGGGCAACCTCCTCGACGAGCACGGCAACGTCGTCCAGAGCGTGACAGACGCTCCCACCGACGTGGTCGACAAGGGCACGGGCACCCCGCCCGCGGGCTCGGACGTCCCCCACACCCCGTCCCCGGTGAAGGAACCGGCCCTGGTCGGCGCGGGCACGCACACCGCCGACAACGCCGCCCAGCACATCAACCTGGGCAACAGCCTCGACAACAACCTCGGCGACATCGGCCGCGTCGGCGACGACGCCACGACCACCCCCGTGGTCCACGCGGGCGACAACCTCCCCGGCACCAGCCTGGGCGACCACCTGCCGGGCGGCACCGCGGACCACCTCCCCGGCGGCGGAGTCGGCGACAACATGCCGACAAACAGCATCGACACCCACACACCCACGGGCACCGGGGACAACGCGGTGCCCGGCACCGGGGACAATCCGCCGGGCGGCCAAGGCCATCACGTACCGTCCAACAGCCTGGACAACGCTGCACCCGGCACCGCGGGCACCGGCCTGAGCCCCGGTGGCCCCGGCGGTCCGATCGCCTCCAGCGCCCTGGACGACCTGGCCGCCCGGTTCGGCGACGACGCCCTCGGCGACATCGCCCACACCGGGGACGACCTGGGCGACATGGGCAGGGTCGACGACGAAGCGGGCACTCCCACACACCACGCGGACGAGGGTGCGGGCGCCACGGACGAGTCACAGCCGACGCGGACGCCTGAGGAACAGCAGCGGATTATCGAGGAGCAACTCCACAAGGCCAATACCGACCCGGACTGGTTCAAGGATCACTACCGCTCGGACGGCCACCGGCACAGCACCGACCTGGTCGACAGCAACGGCGATCCCCTGCCCATCCTTGCCAAGGATGCAGACGGCAACTGGATCGCCCGGGACACGATGCCCTCCAAGCAGCCGCCCCCAAGGCTGCACCCGGACCCGGTCAGCACCGACTCCCTCGGCAAGGCCCAGATCGACCACCTCGACGACGTGGCGAAGGACCGGCATGTTGCCGCAGAACTCACCGCGGCTGAGAAAGCGGCCAAGGCGCATCCGACTGACACGTCACTGCACGACGCTCTCACCGAGGCACAGAAGGAATTCGACAGGCGGCTGGCAGGTACGCCCAACAACAGCGCCATCGCCGAGCGCCTTGGTGAGGAGGCAGCCAGCGTCCACGTCATTCCGGAGCGGTTCCCGGACTACACACCGGTGACGCTGCCGAAGACGGCCAACGGCGCCAACATGTTCGACCAGCTGTACAAGCGGGAGGACGGCAGCTACCTGATCGTCGAGGCGAAGGCCCCGAAGAGCGACTTGATCTGGCGCCAGGGCGCCGGCCCGGCGAAGGGCTGGATGGTCCGGCAAGGCACCTCGGAGTACGTCCACACGATCATCGCCGAGATGTTGACCCGCAAGGGAGCGGACATCCGCATAGCACGCGACCTCCTCCGGGCGTGGAAGGATGGCAAGCTGGATTACGTCCTGGTCAAGGCCAACGAGAACACCGGCAGCTATGTCGGGTCCACGTTGGAGCAGTTCCCGATCAACTACAAGCTCGACTAAGAGGAGAGCGTCAGTGGTCACGACCGTTCCCCGCCACGAGTACGCCACGGACGACGTGCCGGACACTCTCGACGCCCTCGGCGAGACCGCGAACTGGATCCTCGACGAGTTCGCCGACTCGCCCGTCCTGCGTCCCCAGGCGCTGAGCACGGCGCTTACCCTGGCGCAACAGCACTGTGCCATAGACCCGCAAGCAGTGAAGTTCGAGACCTGGGAAGCCTGGGTCACGGCCATGCAGACCGGATCCGCGCTCTTCGCCGCCGCAACCGCACCCGACGGCACGAGCGTCATCTGTCGCATCAAGGAGCAGGAGCGCACGCTCCCCGCCACCGGACCCGAATCCCATCTGAACGCGGGGACGTGGGTCACGGCCTTCTACCTGGCAATGATCTGCCGCGACAATGACCGCCTGCGCGGACTGGCCGAGGTGCCCGTCTCCTTGCTGCGAGATTCCGGCGCGGTGTTCGACGAGTACATCTACTCCTGGGTGGAGGCGCTGCAGAGCTTCTGGCTCGGCCGCCAGGACGTGGGCGACAAACTCGTAGCGGCGGTCGACGGCACCGCCCCCGATGCGCTGCGGTACGCGGACGCGGATCTGATGTCGAAGATCCTTTATCCGCCGCTGATCCTGCTTTACCGCGTCATCCGCCGCGACCCCGCTCAATTCAACAAGGCGCTGACAGACGCACTGCGCTGGCACAAGGCGTACTGGACCGCTGACGAGGACCGCGCGACCAGCGCCGACGGACTCATCGCCCTCGGCCCGCTGGCCATGGCCTGCCTCGCCCGTGACCAGGGCATCCCCGTGGATGTCGAGTCCGAGTACCTGCCCGAGGCTCTTCTGAAGTACGCCTGGATCGGCGAGATCGAGTACTAGGGCGTGTTTCGAAAGTAGCGTCGTCTGCCCGAAGGGCAGGCCTGGCGGCGTCTGGTGCGTGCGATCGCAAGGCGGAGGGTCGCCCCGATA